>JBATGJ010000229.1:0-3748 GCA_049665685.1 Gammaproteobacteria bacterium | reverse complement strand
GATCTAGATATATTTGACCTCGACAACTTCCAGCACGCGTTCACCGCCCGGCACCACCACGGTGACCTCATCACCCTCCTGACGGGAAATCAGCGCACGGGCAATGGGTGAGTTGATGGAGATCATGCCCACCTTGATATCGGCCTCGTCCTCGCCGACGATCTGGTAGACGATGCTTTCGTCCGTGTCGATATCCATCAGTTCCACCGTGGCGCCAAACACGACCTTGCCTTTCGGATCCATCGTGGTGACATCCACGATGTGCGCATGGCTCAGCTTGCCTTCGATTTCCTTGATGCGGCCCTCGGCAAAACTCTGCTGTTCGCGGGCCGCGTGATATTCGGCATTTTCCTTGAGGTCGCCATGTGCCCGCGCCTCCGCGATCGCCGCGATGATACGCGGGCGGTCGACGGTCTTCAGACGTAACAGTTCCACGCGCAGTTTCTCAGCACCGCGTGCAGTAATCGGTACCTTGTCGCTCATCCGCTGTGTTCCCCATGCAGCCCCTGCAGGCTGTTTACATTACCGGTATCCAGGAATTCCAGTGCCATGCAGGTCGCACGCGCACCGGCCAGCGTCGTACTGTACGACACCTTGTGCTGCAGGGCACTCCTGCGAATGGTATAGGAATCCGCAATCGCCTGTTTACCCTCGGTGGTGTTAACAATCAGGTCAATCTGTCCATTCTTAATCATATCAACGATATGCGGACGCCCTTCCATGACCTTGTTGACCATCTCGCAATCGATATCCTCGGCCTTGATACTCGACGCCGTGCCGCGCGTGGCGACCAGGCGAAAGCCCTTCGCGACCAGGTCACGCGCCAGCCCGACCACCGCCTGCCGGTCCGTCTTGCGCACGCTCAGGAAGGCCGTTCCACCCGCCGGCACCGCGTTGCCGGCGCCCAGTTGTGCCTTGGCAAAGGCCTCGCCAAAGGTGCGGCCGATACCCATGACTTCGCCCGTCGATTTCATTTCCGGCCCCAGCAACGGGTCGACGCCGGGGAACTTGATGAACGGGAAGACCGCCTCCTTGACGGAGAAATAATCCGGCCGCAGCATCTCGGTCACTCCCTGGTCGCGCAGACGCCGGCCGGTCATCACGCGTGCCGCAATCTTGGCCAGCGGACGCATGGTGGCCTTCGATACAAATGGCACGGTGCGCGAGGCCCGCGGATTGACCTCGATCAGGTAGATATCATCGCCCTTGATGGCAAACTGCGTGTTCATCAGGCCGCAAACTTTCAGTTCCCTGGCCATGCTGGCAACCTGCTCGCACATGCGCTGCTGCAGCGCATCGCTCAGCGTGTAGGGTGGCAGGGAGCAGGCCGAATCGCCCGAGTGCACGCCGGCCTGTTCGATGTGTTCCATGATGCCGCCAATCATCACATCCTCGCCGTCACAGATGGCATCGACATCCACCTCGACCGCGTCATCCAGGAAGTGGTCGAGCAATACGGGCGAGTCATTGGAGACCTGCACTGCCTCGCGCATGTAGCGCTCCAGGTCCTCCGCGGAATACACAATCTCCATCGCCCGCCCGCCGAGTACATAGGACGGCCGCACGACCAGCGGGTAACCCACCTCGTCCGCCATTGCCATCGCCTGGTCGGTAGTGGAGGCAATCCGGTTGGGTGGTTGCAACAGGCCCAGCTTCTGTACCATCTGCTGGAAGCGTTCGCGGTCTTCCGCATGATCGATGGCGTCGGCCGAAGTACCGATGATCGGAACACCGTTGGCCTCAAGCCCACGCGACAGCTTCAATGGTGTCTGGCCGCCATACTGGACGATGACACCGTGCGGCTGCTCGACATGGATGACCTCAAGCACATCTTCAAGTGTCAGCGGTTCGAAATACAGGCGGTCCGAGGTGTCGTAATCGGTCGACACCGTCTCCGGATTGCAGTTCACCATGATGGTTTCATAGCCGTCTTCACGACAGGCCAGCGCCGCATGCACACAGCAATAGTCGAATTCGATACCCTGACCGATGCGGTTCGGACCGCCACCGAGGACGACGATCTTTTTACGTTGCGTCGGCAACGACTCGCACTCTTCCTCGTAGGTCGAGTACATATAGGCGGTCGAGGTCGCAAACTCCGCGGCACAGGTATCCACCCGCTTGAATACGGGACGGATATCCAGGGCATGGCGATGTTTGCGTACCGCGTCCTCGGTCGTCTGCAGCAGCCTTGCCAGACGCCGGTCCGAGAAGCCCTTGCGTTTGAGGGCGAACATGCGATCGGCGTCGATGCGGTCCAGCGCAAGCCCCCGCAAGGCCTGTTCCTCCGTAACGAGGTCGCCGATCTGAACCAGAAACCACGGGTCGATGGCCGTGATTTCGGCCAGTTCGGCCATCGTCATACCGGCCCGGAAGCCGTCGGCGACATGCCAAAGCCGCTCCGGCCGGGCGATGCCCAGTTCCTTGCGCAGGTCCACCACTGCATCGTCAACCGACAGGTCGAACACCTCATCCAGTCCGTCCACACCGGTCTCCAGGCCGCGCAATGCCTTCTGCAGGGATTCCTGGAAGGTACGGCCGATGGCCATCACCTCGCCGACTGATTTCATCTGGGTACCCAGCACCGGTTCCGCCTGCGGGAATTTTTCGAAGGTAAAGCGCGGCACCTTGGTGACCACATAGTCAATCGCCGGCTCGAACGAGGCCGGCGTCGCCCCGCCGGTAATCTCGTTCTTCAGCTCATCCAGCGTGAAGCCGACCGCCAGTTTCGCGGCAACCTTGGCGATCGGAAAACCGGTCGCCTTCGAGGCCAGTGCGGAGGAGCGCGACACGCGTGGATTCATCTCGATCACGACCATGTGGCCATCGGTCGGATTGATGGCGAACTGGACATTCGAACCACCGGTCTCCACACCGATCTTGCGCAACACGGCGTTCGACGCATCACGCATCAACTGGTATTCCTTGTCCGTCAGGGTCTGGGCAGGTGCGACGGTGATCGAATCGCCGGTATGCACCCCCATGGGATCGAGGTTCTCGATCGAGCAGACAATGATGCAGTTGTCATTACGATCACGTACCACCTCCATCTCGAATTCCTTCCAGCCAAGGATGGATTCTTCCAGCAACACCTCGGTAGTCGGCGACAGATCCAGGCCGTGTTCGCAGATAGTGGCGAATTCTTCCCTGTTGTAGGCGATGCCGCCGCCGCTGCCGCCCATGGTAAAGGACGGACGGATGATGATCGGGAAGCCCAGCGAGGCATGCATCTGCTGCGCCTCTTCCATGCTGTGTACGATATAGGCACGCGGCGTCGACAGCCCGATTTCCGTCATGGCCTGACGAAACAGGCCGCGGTCCTCGGCCATGTCGATGGCCTCGCGGCTGGCGCCGATCAGTTCAACACCGTACTTTTCCAGCACACCCTCACGCACCAGGTCCAGCGCACAGTTCAGGGCAGTCTGTCCGCCCATGGTCGGCAACAGGGCATCCGGTCGTTCGACCTCGATGATGCGGGCCACGGTCTGCCACTGCACCGGCTCGATATAGACAGCATCCGCCATGTCCGGGTCAGTCATGATGGTGGCCGGGTTCGAATTCACCAGGACCAGGCGGTAGCCCTCCTCGCGCAGGGCCTTGCAGGCCTGCGCGCCGGAATAATCGAACTCGCAGGCCTGGCCGATCACGATCGGGCCCGCGCCGATTATCAGGATGCTTTTTATGTCAGTTCTTTTCGGCATTCAATTCTCACCACAGAGATCACAGAGGGCACAGAGAAAAACTATTT
>JBATGJ010000228.1:0-3177 GCA_049665685.1 Gammaproteobacteria bacterium | reverse complement strand
AATCCACGGAAGGACACGGAAAAATATATTGTAGGAGCGCCTTGCAGGCGCAATTCATTTCCACTGATTGATCTATTCGTGCCTGCAAGGCACTCCTGCAATGTTAGATTCAAGGCTGGATTCCCGCTGGGGCCTGGCCCCGCGAAGGCGGGGGCAGGAATGAGGATGGTAATCTTTTTACCTCTGTGTTCTCTGTGGCGATTCTTTTCTTTGCGCCCTGGCGGCTTTGCGCGAGAATGTTTTATATGAAGGATGCATCAACAGAAACCATGCGCACCGACAAGTGGCTGTGGGTGGCGCGCTTCTACAAGACCCGCGCCCAGGCCACCGCCGCCATCCGAGGCGGGAAGGTGCATATGAACCACCGCCGCATCAAGCCGGCACACCTGCTCAAGGCGGGTGATACACTGGCCATACAAAAGGGACCCTACCGCTTCGAGATTACGGTCGAAGGACTGACGTCCCAGCGTCGTCCGGCCAGCGAGGCGCAGACGCTGTATAGCGAAGCGGAGACCAGTGTAAGTGAGCGGCAAGAACTCTATCGACAACGCAGGCTCGAGGGCCACAGTGCGCAGGTACGTGAACGCCGGCCGGACAAGCGCACACGCCGGTTGATACATAAATTCAGGCAGCAGTCATGAGCAGACCCGCAACACCGGCGATCGCCGTGGACACGATAATCGAGCTGATTGACCGTCCGGGCCGCCCGATTGTACTGATCGAGCGTAAAAACCCCCCGTACGGCTGGGCCATCCCGGGCGGTTTCGTCGATGTCGGTGAAACGCTGGAGGCGGCCGCCGTGCGCGAGGCCAGGGAGGAGACCTCGCTGGATGTGACACTCAGGTGTCTGCTCGGTATTTACTCGGATCCCGCACGCGACCCGCGCGGGCACACCGTGACACCCGTTTATATTGCCGAGGCCCGCGGTGAACCCTGTGCGGCGGATGATGCCGCCAGTCTCGAGCTGTTCGATCCACACCATTGTCCGGCGCTTGCCTTCGATCACAATGTGATTATTGTCGACTATATCGGCTATCGTGAGCGAGGTGAGCGGGCGCCACTCAGGTTCTGACCGTCAGGACAGGTACACGAGAAATCAAGACATGGCAGTCAGTAACAATCCGATTCTTATCATTGGCTATGGCGAGGTGGGCCATGCCATGGAGTACCTGCTGGCTGCACGCTACCCGCTGCAGTTCTGGGACATCCGCCCGGTGGCGGGACATGCGCCGGTCGAGCTGGAGCAGGCGGCAGCGCAGGCCGGGTGCGTGATCTACTGCGTGCCCGTGACCCCGCTGGGTGAGGTGGCAGAGCGTGTCAGGCCGCATCTGTCGGCAGACTCGATATCATTCACTGTTGCCAAGGGGCTGGATGCGGCCGGGCGCCCGGCGCCTGCGATATTCAGCGACGTCTATGCCGGCGCACACGATTATGGTGTGCTGTATGGCCCGATGATCGCCGAGGAAATCATGCAGGGGCGTCCGGCCTTTGCCCAGGTTGGGTGCTCGCGACCGGAGGTCTTTGCCGGAATCGAGGCCCTGTTTCAGGGATCCGGCCTGATACTCCGGTACAGCGATGACATCCAGGGAATTGCCTGGTCGTCGGTGCTGAAGAATGTGTATGCCATCCTGTTCGGTGCGGCGGACGAACTGGCACTGGGCGACAATGTACGTGGCTTCCTGGCGGTCGCGGCCATCGGGGAAATGGCGTCAATCGTGCAGGCCATGGGAGGCAATAGCGCCACCGTGATACAACTTGCCGGGCTCGGGGATCTCGTTACAACCGCCACCAGTAGCAGTTCGCATCATCATGAACTCGGACGACAGCTGGCGCGTGGCGAATACCGGGGTGGTCCGGCAGAGGGGGTGCATACGCTTGCGATGGTCGAACAGTTCGGTCTGCTGGACAGGGAGCACTATCCGCTGTTCAGCCTGGTAGCGCAGATTGTCAGCGAGCAAAGCGGGATCGAACAGCGCATCCGCAGGTACCTGCAGTTGCTGTAATGCGCGCCGCGCAACGCATTTGCACTCGTTGCCCGCCCATGATTTTCGCCGCCAAAGCCAGTAGAATGGTGTGTTGATTAACAGTCTAAGTAAACCTGCTTAAAAGGAACCACGATGCGTCCCGCCCAGCTGCTGACCGTGCTTGAACGTGAATTCCAGGCCGCTGTGCATGGCCAGCATACGCCGGTCATGTTGTGGGGTCCGCCCGGCGTGGGGAAGTCGCAGATGGTGGCTCAGGTCGCGGAACGACACGGCATGCCGGTAATCGACATCCGCCTGTCGCAAATGGAGCCCAGCGACCTGCGCGGCATCCCGTTCCGGGTCGAGAACCAGGTCGAATGGGCTGTACCGTCCATGTTGCCCGATGCCGAGCGACACGGTCCGCAGGGCATCCTGTTTCTGGATGAGATCACCTCGGTGCCGCCAAGTGTGTCGGCGGCCGCCTATCAGCTGATTCTCGACCGGCGCCTGGGCGCCTACACCGTGCCGGATGGCTGGGCGATCTTTGCTGCCGGTAACCGGCAGGGTGATCGTGGGGTGACCTATACCATGCCCGCGCCGCTGGCCAACCGCTTTTCGCACTTTGACGTCGACGTCAATCTCGATGACTGGGTTGCCTGGGCCTATGCCAATGATATCGATGAACGGCTGATCGGATTTCTGCGTTTCCGACCGGAGCTGCTGTTCGAATTCGATCCGGCACATAATCCGGTGGCGTTCCCGTCACCGCGCTCCTGGGAATTTGCCCATCGTGGCTTGCAGAAATTCGGCGACATAGAGGACCTGCTGACCGGCACACTGCAGGCCTGCGTTGGCCCTGCCGCCGGGATCGAACTGTCTGCCTTTGTCGAGAACCTCGACAAGCTGCCGGATATCGATGCAATCGTGCGTGGCGAGCAGGTGCGCGTACCCAAAGAGACCGACCTGCAGTACGCCGTGGCCGCCGCGCTGGTCGGGCGCGCAATCCGTGCCAGGTCAGAAGACAATGCGGACGAAATCTACGGCCGGATCCTGGAATATGCCGGCACGTTTCCGCAACGCGAGATGGGGGTGATGCTGGTCTCCGACATGTACCGTGCGATCGGGCAGGATATCTTTAACGTGCCGCAGTTCTCCAGGTGGGCAAATATCGTGGCCGATGTCATGCTCTATGACCTGTGACGTGTGTCTGCGC
>JBATGJ010000227.1:0-6085 GCA_049665685.1 Gammaproteobacteria bacterium | reverse complement strand
ACCAAATATTAGGAAAAAATGTGCTCTGACACCGAATAAAAGGAGAACCCTGATGTCGACTGAACTAATCTTTGCACTCGCCTGCGGACTGGGCGCGCTGGTGTATGGCGGCCTGTCCGTCCAGTGGATCCTCGCCAAGCCGACCGGTAACGACCGCATGCGGGAGATTTCCGCGGCGATCCAGGAAGGCGCCAGCGCCTACCTGAACCGGCAGTACACCACCATCGGCATGGCCGGCGTGGCACTGTTCATTATCGTGGGTCTTTTCATCGACTGGTCAACCGCATCTGGATTTGCCGTCGGCGCGGTGTTCTCGGGCCTGGCCGGCTATATCGGCATGCACATCTCGGTACGCGCCAACGTACGTACCGCCCAGGCCGCCAATGACGGGCTCAACGCGGCCATGCAGATCGCCTTTCGCGGTGGTGCCATCACCGGCATGCTGGTGGTGGGGCTTGGCCTGCTGGGCGTAGCCGGCTTCTATGCGCTTATGCTGGCAACCGGTGCCGAAGATCCGATTCACCCGTTGATCGGACTGGCCTTTGGCGGTTCATTGATCTCCATCTTTGCCCGACTCGGTGGCGGCATCTTCACCAAGGGCGCCGATGTGGGCGCCGACATCGTCGGCAAGGTCGAGGCAGGCATCCCGGAAGACGATCCCCGCAATCCGGCCGTGATCGCGGATAACGTCGGTGACAACGTCGGCGACTGTGCCGGCATGGCCGCTGACCTGTTCGAGACCTACGCCGTGACGGTCGTCGCCACCATGCTGCTCGGCACCCTGCTGATGGAGGCTAACAGTTCGGCGGCCGCACTCTACCCGCTGGTCCTCGGTGGTGTCTCCATCATCGCCTCCATCATCGGCACTTTCTTCGTCAAGACCTCCGAAGGCAGCAAGATCATGAACGCGCTGTATCGCGGCCTGATCGTGGCCGGCGTACTGGCCGCCATCGCCTTCTACCCGGTCACTACCTGGGTGATGGGTGACAGCATCATGCTGGACGGTGTAGAGGTCAGCACGCGCATGCTCTACTACTGCGCGCTGATCGGCCTGGCACTGACCGCCGCCATGGTGGTGATCACCGAGTATTACACCGCCACCGAGTTCAAACCGGTCCGCCATATCGCCGAGGCCTCGACCACCGGCGACGGCACCAACGTGATTGCCGGCCTGGGCGTGTCCATGAAGTCCACGGCCATCCCCGTACTGGTGATCTGCGCCAGCATCTGGGGCGCGTTTGAACTGGCCGGCCTGTACGGCATCGCCATCGCCGCGACCTCCATGCTGTCCATGACCGGCATCATCGTGGCGCTTGACGCCTACGGACCGATCACCGACAACGCCGGCGGCATCGCCGAGATGGCCGAACTGGATGAGAAGATCCGCAACATCACCGACCCGCTCGACGCGGTGGGCAACACCACCAAGGCCGTGACCAAGGGCTATGCCATCGGCTCTGCAGGGCTTGCCGCGCTGGTGCTGTTCGCCGACTACACCCACGCGCTCGACAAGCACAGTGACATGGCCCTGAACTTCTCGCTGGACAATCACATGGTCCTGATCGGGCTGTTCATCGGCGGCCTGATACCGTACCTGTTCGGCAGTATGGCTATGGAGGCCGTGGGTCGTGCCGCCGGCGGTATCGTCAACGAGGTACGCCGCCAGTTCAAAGAGATGCCGGGTATCATGGACCATACGCAGAAGCCGGACTATTCGAAGGCGGTCGACATGCTCACCCGGGCGGCTATCCGCGAAATGATCATCCCGTCCCTGCTGCCGGTCGCCGTGCCGGTTGTGGTTGGCCTGGTACTGGGTCCGGAGGCGCTGGGCGGGCTGCTGATCGGCACCATCGTCACCGGCCTGTTCGTGGCCATCTCCATGACCACCGGCGGTGGCGCCTGGGATAATGCCAAGAAGTACATCGAGGACGGACACTTCGGTGGCAAGGGTTCGGACGCCCACAAGGCGGCGGTCACCGGCGATACCGTGGGCGACCCCTACAAGGATACCGCCGGCCCGGCCATCAACCCGTTGATCAAGATCATCAACATCGTCGCGCTGCTGATCGTGCCGTTGTTGTAAAAATTGCGTAGGAGCGCCTTGCAGGCATCATTAGCAGCTTCACGCGATGTACATGGATGTACAAGTGCCGCGGGAGGCATGGAGAAGGTGAGGCCGGGACCGGCCCTGCAAGGCGCTCCTACGGTTAATTAAAATGAAAGACATTGACCCCGACAAGCTGGTCGCCGGCGACAAGAGCGGCATTGACCTGTCTGAATCACGCCCCTCACTGAAGGCGCAGCTTGCGGAACAGCAACAGCGACTGGCCGACCTGCCGGATGATGTCGATCCGGTGGAGCGTGGCCGCCTGCTGCTGGATATTGCCGAGACCCGGCTTGGCCTGCAGGAGAAGGCCGAAAGCTGGGCGATCGCCCGGGAAATATTCGATGTTTTTATCGCCGCCGAGGCCTGGCAGGATGCGATCGAGGCCTGCGATGTCATGTTCCGGTGCGAGCATCAGGAGTCACTGGCCGCCCTGGGCAACGGTATCTGGCTGGCAGTCACCTACCCGGTGCCGGCACCACTCACCGTGTCCATGCTGCAGCACGTGATCGACGAGACGCCGCCTGAATCAGACGGTGCCGCAGTCGCTGCCATGGCGGCACACTACATCGCAGACATGCGTACTGAAGGCAAGGAGCACGAAAGCCTGACCTTTTTCACCAAGCAGCTGGTTGCCGGCGTGGCAAAGCGCCACCGTGGCATCGAGGACGATCCGGACATGATTAAAATGTGGATCGAGATCCTCGGGCTGAACGACGTTAACGAACTGCTGTCGCGTCTTGCCGAGATCCTTGATGCCATCGTCGGTGATAACTGGTGGTATGACCGTGATGTCCTGCGGGACAAGCTGCCGGTAAACTAGTACCCGGGCGGGCAGTCAGATTTTGTATGGCTGGGTGCAGCCAGCCAGGAGGCAATAGCATGCGTCAATTCACCATCACCCTGCTTTCCCTGCTGCTGGTTGCCTGCACTGCAGGGACCGGCTACCAGTATCCGACTGGATATCCCGCACTCCCTGTCCTGTCGACCGTTACACTCAACCGGGAATTCAACATCCAGCCCCATCGGGCCAGTGAATATATCCAGTATGGTGTGATAACACCCTACAATCAGATCGTTGAATACTACCCGTATTGCCAGTTTGAGCTGCGCACGGTCAAGGGGACTTCCAGGACCGTGACTCCGGAAACCTTCATAGTCACCGGTATCCACCGTGACCAATTCATGGCCGGCTTCCGCTGGCAGAGGGTGGCCGATAGTGGCGGCGGGGACTACAACATGATTATGTCGACGACCGTCATCTCCCTGCACGCTGACCGGCAAGCAGACGTATTCAGGCTGAGCTGCATGCAACTGGACGAACCCTACCTTGCACGGCATGTATCCCTCGACCAGATGCGCGAGACACTCGGCGACCTGTTTACGCTGGAATAGTCCGTAGGGTGCGTTTTACGCACCGGCAGTAGCCGGAATAACATCCCGGTGCGTAAAACGCACCCTACGGGCTGGAGTAAGGCAGAGGCTGGACCGGCACCGGCCGGTACGTTGCAGTAGCACCTTGCGATGTAACGGGAAGCATGCGTGACACGAGCGGCATGGAAATCCCTCCATGTCATTCCCGCGCAGGCGGGGGTGGGAATGACGTGATATTTTTCTCTTCTCGCTATAGTTTTTTCCGTGTCCTTCCGTGGTTTCCGTGGCCAGTGTTCTTTCCGTGTCTTTCCGTATCTTTTCGTGTCCTTCCGTGGATTCCGCGGCAAAAATATTATTGGCCTCTAATCCTGATAGTAGTAGTCATATCGCGTCAGGATCTGCTGTGTGAATCCCCACGCCTCGTTATAGGAAAGTCCGCTATCTTTCGGGATGATCACCTTCACATAGAGACTGCCCGTGTACTGGTCCTTCAGTTCCGACAGCCGTGACTCGAGTTGATCACGGCTAAGAAATTCATAGTTGTCGTTTTCGGTTTCCTTGAACTCGATCAGGTACTTGCCGCCCTCCTTTTGATAACGCACCGAGACCAGGTACTTGCCGGCCGCCGTGCGCGCCGGCTTGATCAGCTTGTTGTACTTGACGCTCAGGTCATCATAGTTGCCTCGCAGCTCCACCAGCGCCGCCTCAGAGACGGAGCTTTGCTGCCGCAGCAGGGCCAGCTCCTCCATTTGCGACTGTTCGAGCTCGCGCAATTCATCAACGGTTGCCTGCAGCGAGGTCGTTTCATCTGTCAGGCGGGTGTTTTTGGTACTGAGCGTCTGCAGCTGGACAGACAGACGTTTTCTGTCGGACTCCAGCTGCTGCTGCTGTTGCCTGGCGGTTGCCAGCTCTGCATTGAGGGCGTTCCGTTGTTCGCTCTCACGCAACAGCTGGATGCGCAGCTGGGATATCTCGTGCTGTGCCTGTGCCAGGCGCTCTTCCAGGGTTTCACTGGTTTGCGTCGCCGACAGCGCCAGCGCCTCGGCCTCACGCTCTGCCTCTAGCGTGGCGCGCAGTTCGCGCACCAGCTCCGAATTCCGCAGCATCAGGAGGGTACTGGCAATCATGAAGATCATCAGCACCACCATCATGATATCGGTAAACGACGGCCAGAAGCTTTCACCGCCCGGGTCGCGCTCCGCACCGTACCTGAGGTCGACGAACCCCTCGTCCATAATCAGCGATCTTCAGGCGGCAGCCTGAATCCTTCGCGCAGCAGTTGCTTGACCTCGGTGATGTCCGCCGAGGTCTGTCCAACACGTTCGGCGAGTTCTGTGACCACGGCCTGCAGGTTGTCGCCCGCCACGCTGAAGTCCTGCTGGATATGCCGCATGCCGGTGGCTGCGTCGTGCAGTCCGCCGACCAGGCCGGTGACCTCGTGCATGAGGCTGTCGCAATCACGCGAGAAACGCGGCATCAGCCAGACCGCGGTGATCTCCTCGATCTTGCTGAGTACATTCTGCTGCGCATCGCCGAGTTTCAGATAGAAATAGCCGTAGAACAGGTAACAGAGGATGGCGGTGATCGTCGTCGACAGGGCGGTCGACATACCATGAATTACCAGAGACATGTTATCGCCGCCCTGCGTGCTGTTCAGCAGGTTGGACGCACCGGCCAGCGCGATCGACAGCGACACGATGGTGCCGAACACGCCGGTAAGGATCAGGATGTTACTGACATATCTTGCAAAACTGGTCCGTGTGCTCTCGCTGGCCAGCAGCGTGGAGGCCAGTGCACTGTGGTTGATCCTTGCATACTTCTCGCTGAGCCCGTGCAATGTATGGTAGCGGCGCGCGATGATGGAGCGGGCACTGATACCCTTCATGGGATTTTCATGGCTGCTACGCAGGCGCGTCAGCATACGTTCGACCGCGGCCTCTTCCCGCATGTAGCGCATCAGCGAAAGAATGATCTTCACCAGCCCGAGCAGGAATACCGCAATAATGCCGCCGTTGATGATGAAACCGGCCTTTGTCAGCTGGCGCGTAAAGTAGAGTTCGTCGATGAACTTGATGTTCAATACCAGCACTACCAGCACAATTGCACCAAGCAGCACCAGCCGCAGCAACATGCGGCCACTGAAATTCACGTTTGTTTCAGTCATTGTGGTTCCTTGCTTAAAATAATAGCCGGGAGCAGCTTATGTCTGCTATCACGTATAACCCATATGCTCACGAATAATCACGGTGCAGGGATGTCTTCCAGGCGGGGCTGTCTGCGTCATTCCCGCGGTAACGGGAATAGAGCCTGTAATCCGCAACCATAGCGGTTGGCACCATGTTGTTACGTTACTAATCCGTCATTCCCGTGGAGGCGGGAATCCAGCGGCAAATATACAGCCGATGGAACAGCAATCAACAGTTGATTTATCCTGCATGGGACATCTGCATGGCAATAATCACAAACAGTTGATAAACAAGGACTGGATCTCCGCCTCGGCAATTGCTCCATGCATCGCCTAGAGCGCCTACTTTTGGTGCTCCCGGCTCTGGCTCCTCGGCAATCGCTCCATGCATTGCTCTACCTCCTGCATGGCCCAGGCCAGCC
>JBATGJ010000226.1:0-8521 GCA_049665685.1 Gammaproteobacteria bacterium | reverse complement strand
CTGGCACTAACCTGCTTTTCCGGGATATTCGCTCGATCATCGGAAATAATTATTGTGCCGGCGTTTCAGTTTACTTCAAATAGCCTTTTGATGCAGAGAGCCAGGGACGCGGTTTCGTGTGGGTGTTGCGTCGACCCATTGAGACCGCCACCCATCTCGGACATTCAGATTATCAGCCGGTCTATCAGCTGTATCTATGGATCTGGTCAGGCCTCATAAAACCTGAAAATGTTAGCATTTGGTGATGTATATCTAGCAGGTGTAAGATCTTGCTAACAGACATTCAGCATTGTAAAGAAATCCTAGCGTACCCAACCTTAAATCCTGTATTTTGCATGATGTTCTTTGCACATTAAAAATCATTGGGGATTAATATGAAACTGCTAATAAAATATTTCGTCACCACCCTAACCCTATCCACATTATTTTTCGGTACAGCTAGTGCATCTGGGATAAATGTACCTGGTGATTTTCCTGGTGATTTTTATATGGACATACTTAGTGGATTTGCCAACATAGATATTGAAACATCTCATATTGGCACTTTTGATCTAGACACGACTTCTAATCAAATTCCATTTACAGCAACCTCTTTTACACCTGATGGAACAGGTGCTGGCATCTCTTCTATCTCAGTTGCTAATTCAGCGATAAATATCGGTAGTACACTATTTTTTGGTATGACTATGAATTTCTTTCTGGAAGGGGGAGGCACAGGTTCATTAGATGATATTGACGGAACGCAGGGGCACTGGAATCTAACCATGCCTTTATTTGCTGATTGGAATGGTGGTATTTGGGGTATAGGTGACTTCGGATTTTCCAGTGCTGAGAGTTATGATTACTTTGGAGCAAGTGGTTTGACATCCATATCTGGCGACATAATGAATTACGCTACTGGCAACACCTTTCTGGTTGGCCAGGCAACGATAACAGACCCAGACAGTCCCTTTATTGGTATTCGTGTAACATTAGGTTTGAATGGTAATGACCCTGTCGTCGCGCCCGTACCAGCAGCTGTCTGGTTATTTGGCTCTGGTCTTGTCGGTTTAGTTGGATTAGCTAGACGTAAGAAATCAGCGTGACCGTTAAAACAGTATCAACAGAGACGGCGGCTTCGGTCGCCGTTTTTGATTGTGTTAAAGGTCTCCTTTTGGCCGTTCTCGGACCTGCAAACTCATTCCTATATTAGATTACTCTAAAGGACGGGAAACGACCCTGTTAGGAAGTTCGGCGACATGGATTGAACGTCTGGAAGAATAGCAAAACCGGACGTTAGCAGAATGATAACGGACTGAGGTTGGGCAATCAGCGGGATGCGAAAGGGGTGTCAGCATAGAACCGTGAGAATATGGACACGGTATCGGCATCGCCCGGCCTGCGGTGGGGCGGTGAGGACCATCACCTGCGCCAAGGACTCCGAGGTGATCGAGAAGATCCTCACCCACGGTGACGCAGGGTGCATTCCGCATCCAGCCTCGCACCACAGCATGGCAGGTTTTGGTAACCCTGCCGGCCTCGAACTGGCTTTGCAGGCGGCTCGCCGTATCCCATCCATCGCAGGTGCGCACCGGGCTGAGGTTGTCCGAGTGCCTATCGACGCTCGAGACATTCCGGTGTAAAAAAGGGTATGTCACCATCAATCGCGGACATGGCGCACTGTGGATAGTTACGACGAGATTCCTTATGAGAGCACGCCGATCACGGAAACGGATCCGGATCGCCTTGCCGTGACAGGACGCTTGTTCGGGCTGGAGACGCCCGATCCGGCTTCCTGCCATGTGCTGGAACTGGGCTGTGCCGCGGGCGGTAACCTGATTCCATTGGCCTGGCAGTACCCCGATAGTCGATTCGTCGGTGTCGAGCTGTCGGAGCGCCAGGTGGCTGCGGGCCGCAATCTCGTGAAGCGGCTTGGTCTGGGGAATGTAGAGATTCGAGAAGTGGATATTCTCCAGCTGAACGCGGATATGGGCGAATTCGACTACATCATTTGCCATGGTGTCTGGTCATGGGTTCCGGACGAGGTGCGCGAACGGATTCTAGGCCTTTGTGCCAACTGCCTGAGTCCCGGGGGCATCGCCTATATCAGCTATAACGTCTTGCCCGGATGGCGCCTCAAGGGCATGTTGCGCGACATGTTGTTGTATCACTTGCGCGACATCGAGGCGCCACGACAGCGCCTCGAGAATGCAATTGAATTCATTGATTTTCTGGAACGGGCATCGGCGGGTTTGGAGGCCTTACATATCCGCCAGCTGAAATCCCAAATAAAACGCATCCGGGAAACACATCCGAGTTATTTCTACCACGAATATCTGGAAGCGGTTAACGAACCCTTCCTGTTCAGCGATTTCATGCAACGGGCCGAGTCGCAAGGTCTCACTTACCTGGCGGATACCGAGTTGCACACCATGTTTCCGTCCACCATGGGTGACGAGGTAGAGTCGGCACTGGCAGGACTGGAGGATGTCATGGCGCAGGAGCAGTACATGGATTTTCTGGGAAACCGTGCTTTTCGCCAGACATTGCTTTGTCGCGGCGATGCATTGAATGACCGTGAACTGGATCTCGAACGGTTCGAGTCATTTGCCTTCTACGCCGACCTTGCCCTCCCACGGAAGCTCGATCTGCATCGCGAAAAATCCCAGCCGTTCCGGCGACCTGACGGAGAGGAAGTCCGTGTATCGCATCCTTTGACCAAGGCGGCTGTCGCGGAGCTCAGTCGAAGATACCCCGACTCCATAGCTTTCTCGCCACTGGTCGAGCGGGCCAGGTCTGCCGTGGCCGCTGCGGGCGGAGGGCAATACGTGGAGGCCATGGACCACCTGTTCGGCGAGCTGTTCAGCCTTTTCCTGCATCAGCATGTCGGCGCGTCCATCAGTGCCCGGACCTTCCCACGAGCGGGAGACAGACCATTGCTTACCTCCTTATCCCGTGCTCTGCTGGATGAGGGGCTGGACCACCTGGCCACGCCGCGTCACACAACCATCACCCTGGATCCCCTCACGCGACGCATGGCCATGCTGCTCGACGGCAAGCGAGATGTCGATGCGATTATCGCCGTGCTGACATCGGAAATCGCCGAGCATCCCGCCCGGTTTCCCGAATGGCAATCTGATCTGGCGAAACCTGAAAGGTTATCGGCGCAGCTCGGAAAGAGTGTGGAGCGGCTCCTTGTCTTGTTCTCGCGACAGGGATTAATGGACGCTTGATCGCTTTGTCCATCACCGCCCCTCAGGAAGCAACCCTGCAATCGCGCGCTGATAGCTTATCTGGACGCACGCCCAAGGGGTATTTTTCGTCGCAACGGGCAAGGTTACTTTGTTTCGACCAGCTACAGTTAAATAGTCATAGTGGAATGACCGCTTATTCTCATCAAGAGGTCGTTAATGTAATGTCTGCGAAGGTCCGAAGTTACTGCTACTGAGGCCTCCCTAGAATCCTGGGAATGTCGCTTTCTGGCCGATCCATGAAGTACAGGAACCCCGCATCAGCGGGGTTTTCAGGATTTGGGGAACGGCAACTGTTGCCCAGATCTAGGACATTCAGAAAGGCGAAGCCAGCCCGAAGGGTGGCAGCGCATGTCCTTGCTTCCCAGAAGGGCGCGGCGGACAGGGATAGACTACCAGGCTGTGAGTCCTGAGCGTATCAGACAGGGCTGCTTTTGTGGGGTAGAAAATACTGTGAGAATCGAGACGGCACGCAGGAAATCGACGTAGCGGTTTCGATCGCTGAGTGTTTGTGCGGCTAAGATTCTTTGCCTGTGACCAGATGGGCAACATCAGGCTCCCCTGACAAGTGGTGTCAGCGCAAAAATATTTCTAATATTAGGTGAAAATGTGCTCTGATCCGATATACAAACGCTGGCGATGCCTGTTCTGGCTGACGCTCTTTTCAGTGGCCATGGCCTATATGGAGGCCGCGATCGTGGTCTACCTGCGCCAGGCGTATTACCCGGAACACGTGCTGGTCATTTTCCCGCCCAGAATGCTCTCCGAGGTGGACATGGCGGTCGAGTTGGGGCGTGAAGTGGCGACGCTTGTCATGATCCTGGCCGTGGCCGTTCTTGTGGCAAGGAGGCTGGTAGACGTTTTAGCTGCCTTTTTTTATGTCTTCGGGATCTGGGACATCTTTTATTACGTCTGGCTGAAGGTGACCATCGGTTGGCCGGTCTCCTGGAGCGAGTGGGATGTGCTGTTTCTGATGCCGTGGGCGTGGGCGGGTCCCTGGCTCACTGCGGCTGCCATTGCCCTGCTCTTTGTCCTTTGGGGCGGGGCGGTACTCGTCAGCGCACGTACTTGCCGCTTCACTGCACGCGCCGCCATCACCTTCCTAAGCGGTATGCTACTCACGGTCGCCGTATTCCTGCAGCCCGCCGCGCCTTACCTTTCCGGTGGGATGGCGGCCTTCGCCGAGTTTCGTCCCGACGGCTTCTGGTGGCCGCTCTATCTGGTCGGCTACGCCCTGATGGCGCTGGGGTTATTTATGGTCCTGCGTACAGGTAATAGATCATCAGGGCCTGGTTGACCGTACCCCTGAACCCGGGCATGGTCGGATGTGGGAGATTAAGCATATCAGGCCGCCTCCCTGGCGAACACCGCAGGTGGTTTCTTGCCCAGTGACCGGTGTGGTTCACCAGGCCGGATTGCTGCCAGGAGGATTGCGGAACCATGAAGTCGGTTATTTGCGAGCTGTGGCTTTCCTGTCACCCGGTTTCGGATGCGGCACTGGCCCGCGCGGCAATTGCACGTGGCAATCCGCGGAATATAAGCCAGTGAAACGGGGCCAGCAGATACCAGTAAAGCAGCCCCCATAGACCGGCAGGATGAAAATAGGCAGTGGCACTGACACGCTGAACATGACCTTCCGGTTTTAATTCGAATTCCAGTACCCCGGCACCCGGCGCCTTCATCTCCAGGAGCAGTGTCAGCCTGGTTTCAGGTTCGATCGCGATGACTCTCCACACATCTATGGCATCACCTACGCGCACCTCTGTCGGGTGGCGCCGACCACGACGAAAGCTGGGTCCACCGAGTAACCAGTCGATGATCCCCCTTATTTTCCACAGTATGTTGAGGTAGTAATATCCCTGATGGTCACCAAACGCAGTAATCTGCTGCCACAATTCGGCCCTTGTCGCCGTTGAAGTCGCGCTGCCAGTCGCGCGCTTGGCATAGAATGCATACTCGGGATGGTAGTTACGGCACACAATAGAGCCCTCTACCCAACGGGCCGTAATCATTTTGCTGGACTCTGCATCCAGTGCAGCGCGTACCGACTCCTTGAATGTCAGCAGCGGCATGGGAATCAACTGTCGAATCGGCGCATCATCCGCGATCACGTCCTGTTTGAGCCCCTCGATCAGTGCGCGCGCAATATTGGTTGGCACAGAGGTCACCAGGCGCAGCCAGTAGGAGGACAAGAGTGGGCTGAGAACCGGGACCGGGATGATGACCGGGTGTTTCCCGACAACTTCCCCATACTGGCGCATGATGTCTTCATAAGTCAGTACTTCGGGGCCGCCGACATCGAAGGACCTGTTGACTGCCGCATCCAGATACGACACGCGCAGCATGTAATCGAGCAGATTAGCCAGAGCGATCGGCGATGAACGGGTGCGGACCCAACGCGGAGTAACCATGAGCGGGAGGTGATTGACGAGGTCGCGAATGATCTCATAAGCCGCAGAGCCGGGTCCGACTATCATCCCGGCGCGCATCTCGGTTACCGGCACTTTACCCGCGCGCAGGCGCTCCCCGGTTTCCTGGCGTGAGCGCAGATGTTCGGAAACCGGATTCGCAGGAATCAAACCACCCAGATAGATGATTCGACGCACGCCTGCTTGTTCCGCCGCCCGGCAGAAGTTGCCGGCTGCCTCCAGATCAAGGCGGGCAAAATGGGAGCCCGCAGCCATGGAATGGACGAGATAGTACGCGATGTCGACCCCCGACAGCGCCGGTGCAAGGGTCTCGGGTTTGAGTGCATCGGCCTCGACCAGCTCCACATTATCCCAGCCCCTGCCCAACAGGACCTCACGGTTACGCGCGCTCGCCCGCACCGGGCTGTGCGTTGCCGAGAGTCGGGCTACAAGGTTGGAGCCGATGTAGCCGCTGGCGCCGAACACCAGCACTCGTCCTGTGGAATCATTCGGATCGGTCATGTGAGCCCTCAGTCGGACGCAGGTCCGTGCGAAGCACCTCCCGTACGCGCCACAGTATCATTGACGTCTCTCGTGGATGCATCGGCGCTTGTTTCCAGGATTTTTTTCAGATTACAGACGATACGCTCGCCACCTCGCTTGACGCTGTCATCTATACGGCTGCGTATGGGAAGCATGAATAATGGCAGCTCGAGCTGGAAATCGAAGGTCAGCCGGGTACCCGAAGCCGCCGGCTTGAACAGGTAGCGTGCCTCGAAATACGGTTTCGACAAACTGACAAAGCGTAATTCACGCAACGGATCGAGGTGAGTCACCCGGAAATGAGCCTCGCTGCGATACCCGCTATCGCATCGCACCTGCCGGCCGGTCAGACCGACTCGCATGTCACCGGAGGTGAGTTTCTCCAGCTCGCAAACTTCCGGAGACCATTTCGGGTAGTTGTCGAAAAAATCCAGTGCGATGAACTGGTAGACGTCGTGTATTTTTCGACTGATCAGAATACTGTTGTGTGAACAAAGCATTGGTGCCTGGTTGAAGCCTGCATTAATATCGAATGAGCGAATAGCCGGGTTACTCCAGATAATACCAGCCTGTTAAATCCCATGCCCATCTGATCCAGATTTGCGATGTTCTGTGACCTTCCCCGATTGAAGAGTTACTTCATACTAATCAGGCAAATAGTGTTTACCGAGTGGGTCAGACTTCGGTGCAAAAGTGGTTCTTTATTGAGTGCAAAATCAACCTTATTGTTTTTGGGTTTCGAATACCGGTTGCCATCAAGGAGATAGCCTCCATTGCCCCTGCATTGATACTTGTCAACCACCATAACGCCAAAATAATGATCTAATTAGCCTGACCTTTCCCCCGCCAGGGTAGCCAGGACAAGTGAGAGATTTCCCGTTAAATTGACCGCAGGGAGGTCTCGACATGAAAGGCAAGCGTTACAGCGAAGAGCAGATCATCGGTATTCTCAAGGCGCATGAGGCCGGTGCCAAAGTGGCCGATCTGGTGCGCGAACACGGTATCTCGGAGCAGAGTTTCTACCGCTGGAAGTCGAAGTATGGCGGCATGGAGGTCAGTGAAGCCAAGCGACTGAAGGAACTGGAGGCCGAGAACGCGAGGCTCAAGAAGCTGCTGGCCGAGGCGGAACTCGACAAGGCCATGCTCAAGGACATGCTGTCAAAAAAGTGGTGAAGCCGGCGGCCCGTAAACGGTTGGCCGGCTATCTCCAGGAGCAGCATCACGTCAGTCAGCGCCGAGCTTGCCGGGTAATCCCGATCAGTCGCAAGGCCATGCGCTATGAGCCGACAAGACCACAACAGGATGCCGGGCTGGTAGTCCGACTCAAGGCGTTGGGGGAGCAGTATCCGCGTTACGGTTATCTGGTGCTGCACAGCCTGCTTCGGGCGGAGGGACTGGTGAACAACCGCAAGCGCACCTATCGGCTCTATACCGAGCTGGGTATGCAGGTCCGGACCAAACGCCGCAAGAAGCGGGTACGCCCCCGGGTACCGATGGCGGTTTCGACTCGACCGAATGAGCGTTGGTCGATGGATTTTGTCAGTGACCAGCTGGCCTGCGGCCGGCGCATCCGGATATTGAACATCGTAGATGAATACTCGCGGGTCTGTGTCGGGCAGCTGGTGGATGTATCGATCTCGGGCGCACGAATGGCGCGCTTTCTCGATCAGCTTCGGGAACTCCGCGGGTTACCGGGAACCCTGGTCATGGACAACGGCCCGGAGATGACCAGCAAGGCGATGTTCTTCTGGAGCCAGCAAACCCAGGTAAAGCTGCACTTCATTCAGCCCGGCAAGCCGACGCAGAATGCCTTTGTGTAGTCATTCAATGGTCGGTTCCGGGATCTGGTCGATGCGCGGCGTATCATCGATGACTGGCGTAATCACTACAATGCTGTCCGACCACACAGTTCGCTGGGCTACACACCACCGGCAGTATTCGAATCACAGGTGGCTTGATATGATGAAAACACTCTCACTTAAACCGGGATACCTGCGGGGGTAAGGTCAGTGTGGCCCGGGCAGGGACTGTCCGAGAGCGGGCCGCTGAGGGCCAGAATGGGGCGTCCTTGGCGCCGGTCATGGGCCGACTTGGGGGCTCTGGCGTCGGGTCGTCGGGTGCGTCGGGTCGGGGCAGGATTTCAGGGTGCCGAATGGGGCGGGGGAACTGAAAAACTGGAAACCTGAAAAACTGACATCAAGACCGGCGACACAGCCTGCCAGAATTCCAGGATTTCAGGTTTTCACCCGCACTACTGTCTCCGAAATCCTGCCGACTGAGTTCGGACGGGGTGGGGTGGGTGCGGGGAATGTCCTGAACGTGCCCGAAGTCGGACATTGA
>JBATGJ010000225.1:0-2274 GCA_049665685.1 Gammaproteobacteria bacterium | reverse complement strand
GCTGACGTTCAAACGTGTTCACTCAGTGACCCAGGCAGACCGCGTCCGCGGCCTGCACTATGGGAATGCTCTCGCAAGCAGGGCATGTTTCGGATAAACTTCGCGCCGACAATCTGCCAGGATCAGCCGGGCGCCGCGTCCGCGCTTGCACCGCCGGCATCAGCCGTTGCTGACTGTGCACCCGGCGGATTTTATGCTTCGGCACCCCGTTTACTCAACAGCCTGGTCAAGGATACAGCCTATGGGCATTAATACCAGCTTCGCTCACCTGTTGGTGCGGGCCAGATTACAGGGTGTCGAATTCACGGACACCCTGACCATCGGACGACAGTCACTCGCCGTGCCGCACCGGGAACTGGCGCGCATGGCCGCCCTGCTGGGACAGAGCGGCGGCGGAGCACTTGCCGGTGATGGCTTCGCGGAGCGCTTTCTCGGCGATTTGCTTGGCGCCCGCTCGGTGCGCTCGCTGGATTACTCCGACTACCAGCAGGCGGACATCGTCCATGACCTGAATCAGCCGCTGGCGCCGGAACTGCACAACAGCTTCGACACCCTTATCGACGGTGGAGCCATCGAACATATTTTCGATATTCGCCAGGTGCTCGGTAACTACATGGCGCTGGTGAAAACCGGTGGCAGTATTTTCATACTGACCACGGCCAATAACATGTGTGGCCACGGCTTCTACCAGTTCAGTCCGGAATTCTTCTACCGGGTGTTCGACCCCGCAAACGGCTTCGAAACGCGCGAAGTGGTGCTGATCGAGTCGCCGCTGCTGAGTGTCGAGAGAAGCCGCCACAGCCGTTATTTCCACGCCAACAATCCCGCCGAAGTCGGAAAACGGATCCAGCTGGTCAATTGCCGCCCGACGACGATTTTTGTGCACGCCGCCAAGCTATCGGACCAGCCCCATTTTTCCACGCCACCGCTACAGAGCGACTACGCCGATATCAAGTGGGAAAAAAAGCGGATAGGCACAACAGCGGTTAGCAGCGCTGCGCCCACACCCGACGAGCCGTTCCGCTTCCTGTCACCGTGGCAGGAATACCGGCGCCGCATACGCCAGAAGCGCAAGAATTCACACCGCAACAAAAGATTCTTCAAACGGCTGGATTTGTAGTGCGTCCCTCGAGTTTCAGCACAAACACCTTTTCAGTAGCTGGTTTTCTGTACCATACCCCAGACCATGCTGAACGCTTAATTGCATAGATTATCCGACTTAGGACACCCCCTACAGAGATGAAAAAGAACCGACCAGTGAAATCGTTCGTCAAGAGCCTGGTAGCGCCAATGACCAAATCTTTCAGGGAACGAAAAAAAGAGAAGAAGTACCTTGGAAGACTTAATAGCCTCGATGATCAGGCAAAAGACACTGCCCTGAGGTGCCGCGAATACACGCTTTTGAATCCCGAGAAACTTTACGCATTTATTCAGGCCATTCGTTATATCGAGAAAAATGGTATATCCGGCGATATCGTCGAATGCGGCGTCTGGCGCGGAGGCGCCATCATGGCCGCCGCCCTCACGCTCAAACAGCTAAATATGCCCGAGCGAACCTTCTACCTCTATGACACCTTTGCGGGCATGTCACGCCCCACGGACAAAGACAGGCCGGTGCCGGGAACCGGTGATTTTGATGTAAATGAGGCATTCGAACGAGCAAAAACAGGTCATGATTCATCCGATTGGTGTTATGCAAGTCTGGAAGACGTCAAGCAGAATCTGTCCGGCATCGACTACGACCAGAGCAAGTTTGTTTATGTAGAGGGGAAAGTAGAAGACACACTGCCAGCAGTGCTACCGGGACCGATTTCAATACTGCGTCTTGATACTGACTGGTACGATTCGACCAGGCAGGAAATGGAGCATCTGTTGCCTTTACTGGTCCCCAAGGGTGTGTTGATTATCGACGATTACTACCGCTGGGCTGGAAACAAGGATGCGGTTGATGAATATTTGGAAGAACACAGGATTCCAATACTCCTCACTCGCGTGGGAAACAGTGCCATCGGTGTTCTTCCTTGTTAGAGTCATTTTCTGGATACCAGCGACAGGAATGATGCCTTCCGGTGATGCCAAACGCCGCGCCAGCGACACTGTCGCGCCCGCACTATCCTCCCACAGGGAAATGGCCATTTGATCAGGCCTGCAGCGAAGCGTCGCAGGCACGTCGTGTTCTCCGGGCCGTGACCTTTACGGATGCGACTGTGGTCTTCAGGGCAAGTTATTGAGGTGGCGTTACGAGTCGGCGGGGGTGAAATCATCCTGGGCGGC
>JBATGJ010000224.1:0-3815 GCA_049665685.1 Gammaproteobacteria bacterium | reverse complement strand
GCGCTGCGTCCCGGCGGTGTGCTGGCTGTGTGGTCGGCTGGCCCGGATCGTGATTTTGTGCAACGCTTGCGCAAGACAGGATTCGAGGTGGATGAGGTGCGTGTGCGTGCACATGGATCGAAGGGTGCGCGGCACATTATCTGGTTCGCGCTGCGTGGGGATTAGTCAGGGGTGAAATCAGCGCGACCGTGCCGGACTATATCCCCGGGGTCTCGGCAAACTGACGTGGTCAAAGGTGTTGCAAGGTGTCTATGGCGCGGCCAGCAGGGGTTGTCGGGCAACAGGGTTTGACCGGTTCAATTAGGTATACTGTCCCCCGAATGCAGCCCATAGTTTCCATAGCTAACCTGTCGAAGACCTATGCCAGCGGCTACCAGGCACTGAAAGATGTGAACCTGGACATCGAGCCGGGTGAAATCCTGGCGCTGCTCGGCCCCAACGGGGCCGGCAAGACCACGCTGATTTCGATTATCTGCGGGATTGTCAATGCCAGTACGGGATCGGTGACGGTCGATGGTCATGACATCGTTACGGATTACCGCGCCACGCGCAGCATGATCGGCCTTGTGCCGCAGGAGCTCACGCTGGGCTCCTTCGATACCGTGTGGAATACGCTGTGTTTCAGTCGCGGACTGTTCGGCAAAAAGCCGGACCCGGCCTACCTTGAGCAGTTGCTGAAAGACCTGTCGCTCTGGGAGAAGAAAGACAGCATGCTCATGACCCTGTCGGGCGGCATGAAACGGCGCGTGCTGATCGGCAAGGCCCTGACGCATGAGCCTTCTGTCCTGTTTCTGGATGAGCCTACTGCGGGCGTAGATGTGGAGTTGCGCAAGGATATGTGGGCGCTGGTGCGGCGTCTGCGCGAATCCGGCGTCACCATTATCCTGACTACTCACTATATCGAAGAGGCAGAGGCGATCGCCGATCGTGTGGGGGTCATCAACAACGGTGAACTGTTACTGGTGGATGACAAGCTGGCGCTCATGCACAAGCTGGGGAAACGGCAACTGATTGTCGAGCTGGAAGGGGCCCTGGGCAGTGTGCCTGATGCGCTGGCCCCCTGGGCGCTGGAACTGTCGGCCGATGGCAACCAGCTCACCTATACCTATGACCCGCACAAAACGCGCACGGGTATCAGCGAATTGCTGCATGCTATCAGTGCAGCAGGCCTGTTGTTGAAAGATTTGAAAACCACGCAGAGTTCCCTGGAAGAAATATTTATCAGCCTGGTGGGAAAAAGATAATGAACATCTATGCCGTCAGGGTTATCTATAAATACGAAATGCTGCGCGCCTGGGAAACCCTGCTGCAGAGTTTTGCGTCACCCGTGATTTCCACATCGTTATACTTCGTGGTATTCGGTTCGGCAATCGGCTCGCGTATCGAAATGATCGAGGGCGTGTCCTACGGGGCCTTCATCGTGCCCGGCCTGATGATACTGGCACTGCTGACGCAGAGTATTTCCAATGCGTCATTCGGTATTTTCTTTCCCAAGTTCACGGGTACCATCTACGAAGTCATGTCTGCACCCGTATCGATGGTTGAAATCCTGCTGGGTTACGTCGGGGCTGCAGCCACCAAGTCACTGATCATCGGCCTGATCATTCTCGGGACGGCAGGATTTTTCGTGCCGCTGGAAATCGCGCATCCCGTATGGATGCTGGTATTTCTCATCCTGACCTGTATATCTTTCAGTTTGTTCGGCTTCATCATCGGGCTGTGGGCGGTCAACTTCGAAAAACTGCAGCTCATACCGCTGCTGGTGATAACGCCGCTGGTATTTCTCGGCGGCAGCTTTTATTCGGTCGACATGCTGCCGCCGGCATGGCAGACCGTTACGCTGTTCAACCCGGTGGTGTACCTGATCAGTGGTTTCCGCTGGAGCTTTTTCGAGGTGTCCGATGTCAGCGTGGGACTGAGCCTGGTTATAATACTGGTGTTCCTGTGCGCCTGCCTGATGCTCGTGTGGTGGATGTTCAGGACAGGATACCGGATGAAGCAGTAAGCTTCGTTTGTTCCCTTGTATTATTCAGTCGTCGATAGTGCGATGCAAAGCCGGAGGCCCACCCTGCTGCAACGGTTGATCAGAATCATTGATCGTATCGCCACCGTTCGTGTACTGGTGTTGCTGATACTGCTGACTGCGTTGTTTCCGGCCGTTCTTTTCCCTGCCGCCGGCATCGGGAATGACAAGCCGCTTGACTTGTATTTCTCCTATTCACCGGATCAGGTCTACGGATATCTTGGCGGACTGGGTGCCGGGGGGCGGAACGCATATGCCAGAATGGAACTGACCACAGATCTTTTGTTCCCGGTAGTTTATTGTCTGGCACTGACTGTCGCCCTTGCCATAGGTGTACGCAAAATACTTCCATTCAATAACCGACTCGGATATTTGTATTTCCTTCCCTTGCCGGTATTAATTTCTGACTGGTGTGAAAATATGGGCCTGTCCGCTGTGTTGCATGCCTATCCCGATCGACTTGATGCGATCATCTACGCTGCAAGTATGTTTACATCGCTGAAGTGGTTTTTCCTGGTCCTGGTAGTGTTTACACTGGGTACTGTGGGCGTTTTTACGATTATGAGGCAAATGCGGAATTGACCCGCGTGGTGGCGGCGGGAAAGCCTGAAGGTAGCCTCTAATCTGCGCCGGTGGCGCACATGTGCATCCAGCTATTCAGGATTAAGGCGACGCATTCAGGCTCACAGCACCGGTGAATTTCATGTCAATAGCGAACAGGCAGTTAATCGTGCCTTGTATCTGGATATCCCCATGCTCTCCACCTGCAAACACGCCGCGACCGGTGCCGGATATCGGAACCGACGTTTCCTCAAAGGTGCCATAGGTTGAGCCCGGGGGATACCCCTCCGGACAAGACTGTACATTGGCGAACCCGGCATGAAAAAAGCCGCGAGGTTTTGAATTCCTGCATGGTCGATTGTTCGACCAGACCCCGGGTTGTGCTACTGGTTACAAAGAAAAAGGGCCGAACTCCGGGTTCGGCCCTTCTCATTACCTTTGATAACCAGTTAACTAATCACGCTTCGATGCTACCTTCCGTGCGCGCCTCCGGTACAGGTAGGTTACTGACAGTAACATCAATACCGGGAAGGTCGGGTCACTGCCGGCAGATGCGTTGAGTGTGCAGCCAAAGAAATCGCTGTTACTGGAGCTAACCCTGCCACCCGGTGCAACCGGATCAACGATGACACGGTTTTGCATGTTATCAAGGTCAAACTGACCGCCATCCGTCAGGGTGATTTCAAGAGTTTCCGGGGCTGTCTGTGTCCAGAGGTCAGTTGGCAGTATCGTGTACACCCCGCCCAGGCCTACCTTGTAAATCACGAGCTTTACGGGCAGTGCTTCAGGAAAGGTCAACTTCACGGTGGCGCTGTCACCGTCATTCTGAACAGTGGTGCTGTAACTGATTACCCCGAACGGGAAGTCGATCCCGCTTGGGCCACCGTCGGCAGCTACAGCGTTGACCCCCGAGAGTGTTTGACCGGGCGTGGTTTCAATAGTGAGCACACCGCCACCAGGTAGTCCCACTGTGTCCGTGTTAGAGCCAGGCAAGGTCGTGGTGGTGGTCGAGCCGGTCGTGGTGGTCGAACCGGCCGTTGTGGTGGTCGAACCGGCCGTGGTGGTGGTCGAACCGGCCGTTGTGGTGGTCATCGAACCGCCCATCGGGGTGGTGGTCGAACCGGCCGTCGTGGTGGTCGAGCCGGCCGTCGTGGTGGTCGAGCCGGCCGTCGTGGTGGTGGTCGAGCCGGCCGTCGTGGTGGTGGTTGAGCCGGCCGTCGTGGTGGTGGTC
>JBATGJ010000223.1:0-11622 GCA_049665685.1 Gammaproteobacteria bacterium | reverse complement strand
GTGTTTCAGTCCCCGGCGAATCACCGGTACGACGCGTCACCATCAGTCGCTCGCCGATGAAGATAGCGATTTGCACGGTGGAAAAATGCAGGCCGTCGGCCTCGGTGCTTAAACCCTTCAGCAGCATAAAAGTGAAATCATCAAATGACTCCAGTTTTGGCGGGTGTCGCAGGCGCTGTGCATCCTGTATTGCCAGTGTATGCAGGCCCAGCGTCTCCAGGAGGAAAGGGGTTTCCGTCTCTTCGGGCTCACCCTCGAGATCAAGCCACAGGACGGATTCGGCCGTTTGCTGCCATTGACTGTGCAGTTCTCTGCCGCCAACAACAATCTCACCACTTGCCTTGTCATACAGTATTGCGCGAATCAATGCAGGTTACTCCTTGCCTGATTTCGGCGGTTTTTTTGTCAGGTTATTTTATTGCCATTATAGAGGGGGTGGCTGAACATTGCATGGCCGACCCCCGTTGTAGACAAATACATCAGACGTGCTTATGTCTGCCGAATGATACTTACTCTTCCACGTTGCCGCTAATCAGAATATCGACGCGGCGGTTACGTGAACGCCCCTCGCGGGTGTTGTTATCCGCGACCGGGCTGGACTCGCCCTCACCGCGCGCCGCAATCAGTCGTGGGCTTACGCCCCGGGACTGGAGAAATTCCTTGACACTGACAGCCCGTGCCTCGGACAGCTTCTGGTTATATTGCTCTGGCCCTGTACTGTCGGTATACCCAGTGATGCTGATTTTATCGATTACCGTGTATTGCTTCATCATGTTGACCACGCGCTCGAGATCCTCGGTGGCGTTAGGCGTAAGCACCGCGCTGTTGAATTCGAATACCACGTTGCGTGCATCAGATAGTGTAGCCAGCGCAGGTTTTGGTAATGCAGCCGGACTTTCCATTTTTGCCAGTTTTGCCGCAATCCTCTCGGCTTCGAGTTGTGCAGCAAGTGCAGCATCACACGCGGGAGTGGATTTTTCCTTGGACCAGGCGCCGGTTTGTACGCATTCTGCATAGTTCGAAGTGACCACGGTGTCCGAGGTATCGCCCAGGTAGCCCGAGGATGCCGGAGCGGCAAGGGCGCTGGTGGCGATGGCTGTAATGCCCAGTGTGGTGAGCAGATAACTTGGTAGTTTTAACGATGACATTGGTTGATTCTCCAGGTTGAGTGTGACTGAAATTCTCTATTGAGACCCGGCCCGCAAACAAAAAGTCACATGCGATGCCAGGTGCATTACCATTCGCGTTTAATATATAAGCGATGTGACTATTGCTGTTTTATACAGGTCGAACTGCTATTCTGAATTTCCCGTAACTCTGATACAGGCACTATTATGGAAGACGTGAGCATCAACCTGATTGCCGTGGTGCTGCTGTTAGTCACAAACGGCTTTTTCGTTGCCGCTGAATTTTCGCTGGTCAAGGCAAGGAATTTCCGTCTCGATAGCCTGGCACAGGCGGGGAGCGCGCCTGCCAGGATGTCTTTGCGTATTCAGGCCAATCTCGAGAGTTACCTCGCGGCCTGCCAGCTCGGGATTACGATGGCCTCGCTCGGACTGGGCTGGGTTGGCGAACCGGCGGTTGCGGCACTGCTCGAACCCTTGTTTGCCTGGGCCGGCGTGCCCGAGCATGTCCTGCATACCGCGGCCTTTGTGGTCGGATTCCTGATCTTCTCGTCATTGCATATCGTGGTTGGCGAGCAGGTACCCAAGACCTTTGCCATCCGCAAGGCGGAGCCAGTCGCCGTATGGTGTGCCTACCCGCTGCATGCTTCCTACCTGCTGGTCTATCCGCTTAACTGGCTGCTGAATGCTACCTCGCGGTCGATCCTGTCATTGTTTGGTGTTGCGGAAGCAACGCATGGCGACATTCTGAGTGGCGAGGAACTCAAGGGCCTGGTAGAAACCTCCCGGGAACATGGTGAACTTGAACATGGCAAGGCAGATATGCTGCAGAATATGTTCGAGTTCGATCAGCGCCAGGTGGGTCGCGTCATGATTCCGCGCAGTGCTGTCGAGGTGCTCGATGTCAACGCCCCGCCCGAACAGAACCTCGCCGTCATTCGTGACAGCGGCCACTCGCGATTTCCGGTGATCGGGACAGGCAATGAGGAGCAGGTGCTCGGCATCGTGCTGGCAAAAGACCTGCATATCGCGGTACTGAACGGTGAGCAGGAGCCCTGGCGTAACCTGCCTGCATTTTGCCGCGAACCGCTTATGTTGCCGGAAAGCCAGAAGATTGCCCGACTGTTTGACACTATGCGTCAGCATCGTGCACACATGGCCCTGGTCATGGATGAGTACGGGACGCTGGTCGGGATTGTTACACTGGAGGACCTGCTGGAGGAAATTGTCGGCGAAATTCACGATGAAACCGATACGTATCGACAGGGCGATACGCTCGAGGAACTGGAATCCGGACGCTGGCGCGCCGATGGATTACTGTCACTGAGTGACCTGGAGCGTGTCATCGGTCTGGAAGTGGCCGACGAGCTGGACGCCAATACCCTGTCAGGGTTATTCATGCAACATCTGTCACGCATGCCCGAAGTTGGCGACGCAATGATCGAGGATAAATTCCGCCTCACGGTGGAATCGATTGAGGACAATCGCGTTGGTCAGGTCCTGATTGAACTAATACCGCCGGACAGTGAGGAGGGTGCGCTGCAGGAACATAAAGACTGACCCGGCCGGGCCGCGCTTGATCAGGAGAGGTCTGCGTCCTCAAGTGTGAAGGGCACATCCTCGTTGACCAGTTTCAGGCACAGCCTGATCAGTTTCTGCTTCGCCCCGCGTAACGGGTAGACGGCGTAGACATGACGATGCATCAAGGGGGCTTCATTCAGCAGGTACAGGCTGTTGTCACCGAGGTAATCGGCCACCATTGGGATGGGGAGGTAGGCAAAGCCTCCAAGCTTCAGTATGTGCGACAGCGCCATTTTGGCCTGGCTAACGCGAATGCGTGGTTCTGGCGCATCGGGAAACAGACGGCGGTGTTCCAGCGCATGGGCCAGCCCCCAGTCCACCATCAGGTAGTCATCGCCAAGGGCAGTCTCGACACTTGTCTCAGGCCTGTTCCCGACCAGCACCAGGTCAATCACACCGACTTCCTCTATCTGCAGGACATCCAGTTGAGCCGGTTCCACCATGAAGGCAAGGTCCAGCAGACCATCGAGCAGGTGCCGGGTCAGTGCATCCTGTGTCAGTGATTCGGCGGTGATGGCCAGCTCAGGCAGGCGTTGGCGTACGCGGTGGAACCAGTCCTGCAGCAATACATCCCACAGTCGCAGGCTGCCACCCACTGCCAGTGTCTGCTTTGCACCGCCAAAGCTGACCTCCTGGCGCGCCTTGCGCCACCCGGCAATCAACACGTCGGCATGCCTGACCAGGCGGTTACCTTCCGATGTGAGCTGGATATCGCGCCGAATGCGATCAAACAGGCGTACACCGAGGGTAGTCTCCAGCAGCTTGATCCGCGCGCTCACCGCCGCCTGAGTCAGGTGCAGGGCCTGGGCGGCCTCACCAAAGTGACGTGTGCGGTTTACCTCGAGAAACGTGCGTAAAAGCTCCAGATCCATAGCGGTCTTATAATAAAAATAATTTTAAATATCAATAAATAAATATAGTTATATTTGTCATAGTCGCCCCCCGTATAGTGCCGCCTCCCTTGGCAACGCCGCGCATTACGCGGAAATTACATGAAAAATCAGGCACAAAAGAACCACAAACGGCATTCTCAGGCGACAGCCCCCGGCAGGTGTGACTCGATGGCTGCACTCAGCGATGCGGAATTGATTGCGCTGTTGCAGGCGCGGGGTCTCGGCTGGAAGCTGGCATTCAACGAACTGCTGGGGCGTCACCGGGCGTGGCTCGTGAAGCACTGTGGCATATGGTTGGGTAACGGGCAGGATGCACAGGATGTCGTCCAGCTGGTCCTGATACGTGCCTGGAAGGCAATCGATCATTTCGAGGGCCGCTCGTTGTTCCGTACCTGGTTGTACACGATTGCCGAAAACCAGTGCCGAACATATATGAAGCAACGCATGCGTTATCTGCAGACTGAACATATCGAGCGCCTGATTGAGCTTAGCCTCGATAATAGCGATTGCGGAAATGAGACGGACTATGCGCTCAAACAGACGGTCGCCACCGTCATGGATCAACTGGGTGGCAATGCCCGGGAAGTATTGATACTGCGTTTTTTCCGGGATCTCTCGCTGGAAGAGATCGCCAGTGCGCTGTCAATCAGTCTCAGTGCCGCAAAAATGCGTCTGTATCGTGGGCTGGAACAGTTCAAGGCAGGATATCTTGAGGTGACCGGACAGTACCCTGTGAATGCCTGACTGGTTACATCCAGTGAATTACGTCGGGCTGTTCAGCCGGTCAAGGATCCGCCACAATGCGGACAGACCTGTTGCGAGCCGGCGCTTTCCTCGGCAGTGCGTAACATCTGCTGGGCCTCGTCTTTCTCGAGTCCCAGGGAGCGTCGCTGGCTTTCCAGCTTTTCATGTTCGCCATTGCTTACGTGGCCATCTTCAAGGGCTTCGTCGACATGTGACATGAACTGCTCGCGGCGTTTGCGCATTTCGTCGGAAAAGGCAGAGGCCAGGATGCCGGCGGGGAGGGCGACCATGCCAACACCGACGATCGTGATCGAGGCACCGAACAGCTTGCCGAGCAAGGTAACAGGCACCACGTCACCGTAACCAACCGTGGTCAGGGTGGCGACGGACCACCACATGGCGGCGGGAATACTGCCAAACGCTTCGGGCTGGCTCTGATGCTCAACCAGGTAAATGCCACTGGCTGCAAACACCATAATGGTGACCAGGATAAACATGGCTGCCCCGAATGCCCGGGCTTCATTGCGCAGCACGGTCAACAGCATCCCCATGGCCGGCGAATAACGGGTCAGCTTGAAGATCCGGAACAGACGGAACACGCGCAGGAACAACAGGTCGATACTGGTCCACATCAACAGGTAAAAGGGCAGGATCGCCAGCAGATCAATCAGCATCATGGGCGTCAGAGCAAAACGCAAACGTCCCCTGAGGGGTGCACGCAAACGCTCATCATCCGACTCGACACAGGACCACAGACGCGAGAGGTATTCGACGCTGAAGATCAGGGTGGATACCGCCTCGAAAATGAACAGTGGGCGGCTGTACCTGGTATAGAAGCCCTGAACGGACGCCAGTATGTTGGCAACCACATTCAATAACACCAGCATGACGATAAACAGCGTTACCGCTCGGGCAATCCGAGGGGCGGCAGGTGCAGGTTCCATTAACTGATATATATGTTTGCGCAGTGTCATGACATCGCCAAGCTTCCATGCTTCACAGTACGCATCGGCTGATATGCGCCAGTTCTGCAGCCGCAATGGTCATGCAGGCCCTGATTTGGAGACTTTTTCAGCGCTGGTGTGTGCCCGAACAGGCCGGCCGGGATGCCTTGCCAGCCGGAGAACGAGTAGCCAGCGGTATGGGTATTAGTTCGTATAATGTATATTATGTTAAATAGAATAGCTGTCCAGAGAATAGAGCTGCCCGCCTCTTTGTGACCAGCCTCAAGGGATAATTGACTGCTGAACAGAATCACAGCCAGTCAGTCAGACTAACGCCAATGCCAATACTGTTTACATTGGCATCGTAGTCGATCTGGCTTTCGCCATAGCCGTTGAACCATTGCACATAGCCGTCAAAGTGTTTAATGAGCGGAAAACTCTATTCCACTTGTTCCGCGCCGCGCATGTGGCTGCGCAAATTGTTGCGGAACATCACAGGCTGAATGCATGCTAAACGGTTAACAGCAATGTCTAGATGGCTTGCAGGTTTATAGATAATGGCCGGGTGATTAACAATTATCACGACAGTCTGACAAGGTCCTGATGAGGATACTGCCGGCTTCATCGGCCGTCTTGCCGAAGGCGACGATACCGTCTGCGTGACCGCCCATGGAGAAGATCCGCTGCCCGGCAACACCCGTCTCCCTGAACAGCCGCCTCACCTCGTCTGCCATTGCCGGTGTACCGTAGGCCACTGATGCGTCGGTGACCGGCAACTGCAGACGGTCCGCCGCCAGCCAGATATCGGGTGAATGCACATGCAGGACCACGCGGATATCATCCGACTGGTCATATACCATAGCGTGTGTCAGCGACTCCGAGGATGGCCGGATTGGTCCGCGTGCCTTAATGTAATTCAACACCGGGTCATACGCGGTGACCACGGCATAATGCTTGGCAAGAAGTTCCGGCAGGTGGCCCGTTTGCGAGCCGCTGATCAGGAAGGCACGCTGGCCGTCACGCTCAGGGGAATGCGGCAGTCGCTGACTGACGTTGCCGTAACCATAACCGCCGTAGCGTATGGGATCCTGTCCGATGAGTGCCTGTTCCCACAGCAGGCTGCGCCAGCGGTTCAGTTCGGTGAAGTATTCAAGTGCGACGGGTGCGTGCTCGCTAAAGCGCAGATCGAATTTTATGACGCCCTCTTCCTGCATGCAGTTACTGCATGTCGTTGAAGGCTTGTCGTATACGCTCCACGCGTCGCCGGTTGACGCCCAGGTCGCTGTAGCCGCTGCGTGATGCCGAGCGCACATGTATCACGCGGTTGTCTGTATCAAGCATGAACTCCACGTCATCGACGAAGCGAAACAGGAAACTGCGTGCCTCGGCATGCAGGTAACCCCCCTCCTCCCTGACGATCTTCGTGCGGGGTTCTTTCTCCAGCACCTGTTTCAGCCGCACGAAGGCCACCTCGGGTTGCACGGTAAACGTTAGTGGCGCAACCCGCTGCCCGCTGTCCGCCGCCTGGCTGGACACGCAGTTGGGGCTTGATGGGCAGGGTGAAAGATCTGCAGCGGTGGATGACATAACAAACATCAGTATAGCCGCTAACGCCCAGCAGGTTGAGCGGTTGCCTGGTTGCATCGTCACCAGCTCAGAAGCGCCCGGCGGCGACCAGCCGGTCTTTCCAGTAAGCGTCGCTCATAGAGCCGTAGGATACCCGTTTTCCACGTGAGGGTGCATGGATGAACTGGCCGTTGCCTGTATAAATGGCCACGTGCGAGACGGGCTGGCGGCCGAGCCTGAAGAACAGCAGATCGCCGGCCGCGAGCTCCCTGAGCGTGACCCGATTGGCCGCGTTTAACTGGCCATACGTGGTACGTGGTACATGGATTCCGGCGCGCTGGTAGCTGTAATAAACCAGTCCGCTGCAGTCGAAGCCATGGGGGCTCGAGCCGCCGTAGCGGTAAGGTTTGCCCAGCATGGAAACGGCGATGTGTACACCCGGATGCGCAGTGCGTGTGTCATGGTGCGGTGCGGACGCGGCCGTACGCTGCGGATAATCCGGTGTCGATGAACAGGCCGCCAACAGCGCCAGTGCGGCCGAAAATAGCAGGTAGTGCAGTGTTGCCTTGCCCATAAGCGTGTCCGGTGCCAGGAATGGCCGGGTACACGGTTATCGGGCAGGCTGAGTGTGGGCTTGAATAATTGTTAATGTAATCTCACGATAAATATATTAAATAACTGTATATTAAAGATTATAAATTGGATCCATATGCCAGGCTTCGAGGTAGACGGCAATAGCGGCCGCGCGCGCTGGCAGGCCGGTGACGGCATAGTTATCGAACAGGGCATCGACGCTGCGGCTAAATTCCGCAAGCCCGCTCACACACGGATTGTCGAGATTGTCGACGCTAACCTCGAACGGCAGGCCAAGTGCCATGCAGAAGTGTTTCTCGATGGCCTGCGGCTTGATCTCGACGCGAAAGAACAGCTGCTGTTGTGCAGCGTCGCGCCCGTCGGGGGCATACCAGTAACCGTAGTCATCCTGACGGCGCCGATCGCTGCCTGCGACACACCAGTGCGCGAGCTCGTGCAGCGCGCTGCGTTCATGATCATGTGCAAAGCGTATTTCGGCTGGCAGATTGTCAACCGGTGCACGATAGAACGGTTCATGGAAGCCACCCAGGATGCGGGTATTGTAAGCGGCGAGCAGCTGCCGGTTGAGGCCATCAAGCCACGCAATCATGGGTCAGCCTCCCCCCTTCATGGCAGGCAATGCCGATACTCGATCGGGTATATGGGTAAGCTCGAGTCGCAGCTGCCTGCTTAATTGCTCCGCGCGTTTGTGTTGTTCGGCAGCACCAAGCGGCGCATGCTGCAGGGCATAGACAACGATATTGCCGTAATCGACCAGGTCCACCAGCAATACATGCCTGAAGCTGCGCCGCATCGGCAGCAGGATATCGAGCAGTGCCTGTTCCGTAGCCGGCGACAGGTTGAAAGCCATGACGCCGCCGGGCGCCAGGCACTGTGCCGCACGGGCATGAAAACCGGCATCCATGAGGCAATCGGGGTGCCGATCACCCTGGAATATGTCACACAGAATCAGGTCGAAGCGCTGTTTGGTTTCGTTAAGAAATTCTTCGGCCGGGCGGATTACGACCGGCCAGTCCGGTCGGACAGCGAAGTACTTGCGGGCAAGCTCAACCAGCATGCTGCTGGTGTCGACCGATACGACCGTCGTGTCCGGCAGGCGATCCTGAAAAAAACGCTCGAATGCACCGGTGCCGAAGCCAAGGTTGAGTACGGACTGTGGGCGGTCGACCAGCAACATTGCCGCCAGCATGGCGATGTGATTTGGCATAACGGGATCGGCCGGCGCATCCAGCCGCATCAGCGAAAGGACCGAGCCCTCACCCGTATAGATCCAGCGTTCGCCACCATACTCGTGTACTTCGACGGGTGTACCGGCGTTACTGTCACTGCACAGTAACGTAGCGCCGCTGCGGCTGCGACGCAGGTATTGTTCCACGTCCATGGCGGACGAAGGATTAGCTGTTGAGTACCGCGCCGATAAAGACGGCGATGCCGGCTGCCATTGCGATCAGGGCCTGGCCGCGGTATTTGGGCAGTTGCATGGCCATGACAAAGCCGGACAGCAGAATCAGCAGCAGGCTGATGGCAAGGACCGCTGCGAGGTATTTGAACAGCTGGCCACCCTTGGCCTTGTGCAGTTGCACCAGGTGGCGGTACCAGGTGGTGTCCTTGATCTGTAGCTTCGCGATCAACGGCTCTGCCGTGGGCTCGAGCACGATATCCATATCCGCACCGGTCCATTCGAACAGGTACGAGGTGCCGGCCTGCTTGACCTTTGCACCTCCGCTGGGCGTATCCAGACCACGTTCGGCCAGGGTCTGCGTCACCAGGCCGGTCAACATCGCCTGGTCGTCAGCCAGTGGCTGCTCCAGTGCCAGGTCGACAGACTCGGACACGTAACTGCCCTTCTGTCCCCAGGTATAGAGACCGCCGGTAACCAGAAACATGATTGCAACCGGCAGCACAAAGGCCGCCAGCAGCATGTGGATCCTCATCAGGGTACTGCGTTGCATCATGATCTACATCCCGTTGTTGAATTTTTCAGTTGCCGTTACACCACTGTCACGGACCTGCTGAAGGCCAATCGCGTAGGCCTTGAGTATGTGCAGTGCCCAGCTGATGCGTTCGCGAAAATAACTGTCGGCGCCCTCATTATTGTCATCGGCATCCTCGTTCAGCACATTCTCGACATGCCGCACGATGACTTGTTCGGGGATATAACACAGCCGGTTGTTCTTGTAACTGCTCATACGCAGTTCCGCAATCGGGTAGGCGCCACCGTCGCTGGATGATACCGCGACAATCATTGCAGGCTTGTGCCCCAGCTCATTCTTGCCGAACAGCAGGAAGAAGTTTTTCAGGCCGGCCGGCACCTGGCCATGCCATTCCGGCGTGACCACCACAAACCCGTCGCTGGACTCAAGTTCGGCACGAATCGGGTCGAGCAGCGGTGGCCATTTTTCGTCGCCTTCCCATACGCCCATGTCCCACAGTGGCAGTGGATTGTCGGCCAGACTGACCAGGCCCGCTTCGTCACAAATGCCGTCAGCGAGCGTTCGCTGGATGTGTTTCGCCACCTTGAGGCTCTGCGCTTCGCTGCGGTGACTGCCGCAAATGACCGTTATTTTCATATCTGCTCCCTATAGGTGTGTGCACAGGCTGCTGCGCCCTGCTCATGCTGGCCTGTATGGTAAGGGATGTTGCCGGTTGAACCCACCTGGTTCAGATATTTGTCTGTACCCAGCGCACGATGTCCGCCATCCCCATCGCGCCGGGCTGGCGCGCGATTTCCCGGCCGTTGCGAAACAGTGCCAGTGTCGGGATGCTCTGAATACGGTACTGGGCGGCAATCGCCTGCTCGTTCTCGGTATTGAGTTTCGCCAGCCGCACCCGTGGCTCCAGTCGTGCCGCGGCCTGTTCGAAGGCCGGTGCCATCATCTTGCAGGGGCCGCACCAAGGCGCCCAGAAATCGACCAGCACCGGAATATCGCTGCGTTCGATCTGCCGCTGGAAACTGCTGTGGGTGAGATCCACCGGGTGTGCGGTGAACAGGTCCTGCCGGCACTTGCCGCAACGCGGTCCATCCCCGAGCCGGGCAGCTGTCAGACGGTTTACGGCAGTGCAGTGCGGGCAGACTATATGTTGTGTATCGCTCACAGGAGATTCCTATCGTAAAGATTAAGGGACTTCAGTATGGTCGGGGTGTCTGGCCGACATTTCAAGGCCTGGGGACTGCAGGCTGGTATCCACCTGATCAAGCGGCTATCTTTCGGGTATGTGTGGCCGCTTTACCCTGTTCGCATCGGATGCCGATATTCTGGCTGCCTTTGATATCGATTCATTGCCGGTCGGTGTCAGCCTTGTGCCACGGTACAACATCGCACCTTCACAGGATATTGCCATTGTCCGCAGTGATGACACCGGCCACCACCTGGGCCTGGCACGCTGGGGGCTGGTGCCGGGCTGGTCCAAAGAGGCCAAAACGCGCTATGCGACCATCAATGCGCGCATGGAATCTGTCGCGGACAAACCGGCCTATCGCGCACCATTCCGGCGCAAGCGTTGCCTGGTGCCGGCAGACGGCTTTTATGAATGGCAGCAGACGGCGGACGGCAAGATCCCGCACTACATCTGCAGGCAGGACCGGCAGGTGTTTGCCTTCGCCGGACTCTGGGATCACTGGTCAGACGAGGCAGAGTCGTTCGACAGTTGTGTGATCATCACGGCACCGGCCAGCGGTCTCATGGCAGATCTTCATTCCCGCATGCCGGTGATCCTCGCACCGGCGGCTTATGCTACCTGGCTCGACCCGGCGCTCACGGCACCGGGCGAGATTGCGGCGTGCCTGGCCTCCTCCCCTGCTGCAGAGCTGACCGCCTGGCCGGTCAGCACCCGGGTCAACAGCCCGAAACACGACGAGCCCCATTGCCTGGAACCCGCCTGAGCATGCGATGTGCGGCAATATGCCGCGGGTATCTTGTGCACAACTTCACAAAATAAAAAAGAAAAATAACGATTTAGCCGAAATTCGAAAAACCGCCTTAAGGGAACCCCACGCCAGCCGTTAGTTCCAATAAGTAAGCATATTCTTATATACGGAACAATTAACACACATTTGGTAAGGAGTTCTTTATGTACTGGGATGCACTCACCGCCTCCGGCGTGTTTGTCTCTGTTCTGCTGTCCATGACGATGCTGTACCTGTCCCGGCTTGCCCGCCAGTAGCGCGCCCTCGGG
>JBATGJ010000222.1:0-6183 GCA_049665685.1 Gammaproteobacteria bacterium | reverse complement strand
CCCCGGAGCGACGCCCTGACCCCGGAGCTCGAATTTGATCAGGAAAAGACCCGGTTCGCGGTCTCGCCGATCAGCGCCGGGTTACGGACGACATGGACGCCGAGCGCTTCCATGCGGTCCATCTTGGCAGTGGCGGTGTCTGATTCCCCGGAGATGATTGCCCCGGCATGCCCCATGCGGCGGCCGGGCGGTGCCGACACGCCGGCGACAAAACCGACTACCGGCTTGCGCATGTTCTCCTTTGCCCAGCGCGCGGCCTCGACCTCCTGCTGGCCGCCGATCTCGCCGATCATGATAACCGCGTCGGTTTCCGGGTCATCCTCGAAGGCACGCAGGACGGTGACAAAATCCGTCCCGTTCACGGGATCACCGCCGATACCAACCGAGGTGGACTGGCCCATACCGAGCGCCGACATCTGCTGCACGGCCTCGTAATTGAGTGTGCCGGAACGTGAGACGACACCGATGCGACCGGGCGTGTAGATATGCGATGGCATGATGCCCACCTTGCAGCCATCGGGGGTAATGATGCCCGGCGTGTTCGGCCCGATAATCACCGCATTGCGATCGGCCGCGAAACGCTTGACCCGGACCATGTCCTGCACCGGAATACCGTCGGCAATAACCACGACGACACCAATACCGGCTTCCAGGGACTCCATGATCGCATCGGCCGCAAACGGTGGTGGCACGAAGATGCCACTGACATCGGCATCGGTCTCCGCCACCGCCTGCTCCACCGTATCGAACACCGGCAGGTCAAGGTGCGTCTGGCCGCCCTTGCCCGGCGTAACACCACCGACGATGGTGGTGCCGTTCTGCATGGCCTCTTCCGCATGGAAGGTGGCATGCTGGCCGGTGAAACCCTGGATGATGACCCGTGATTCCTTGTGCACAAATACGCTCATGACTGTGCCTCCAGTGTGGTCATTACCCTGGTGGCCGCGTCATCCAGGTTGTCGGCCATGATGAACGGAAAGCCCGACGCGGCAAGGATCGGTCCGCCCAGCTCCACATTGGTACCGGCGAGCCGGACCACGATCGGCACATTGATTTCCAGATCACGCATGGCCTGCACCAGGCCCTCGGCGATCCAGTCGCAGCGATTGATGCCGGCGAAGATATTTACCAGGATGATTTTGACATTCGGATCCTGCAAGACGATACGGAAGGCATTGCCAACCTTTTCCGGCGAGGCGCCGCCACCGACATCCAGGAAATTGGCCGGCTTGCCGCCGTGGAAGCTGATCGCATCCATGGTTGCCATAGCGAGACCGGCGCCGTTGACAATACAGCCGACATTGCCGTCCAGCGCAATGTAGTTCAGGCCATGGCCGGTTGCCTCGACCTCTTTCGGGTCTTCCTCGTCGAAATCGCGCAGCTCGGTAATCTGCGGGCGGCGGAAGAGCGCGTTACCGTCGAAATTCATCTTGGCGTCGACCGCCAGCAGGGATCCGCCATTGACGATCGCCAGCGGATTGATCTCCGCCAGCAGTGCATCCTTGTCCCGGAAAGCGCGGTACAACGCCTGCATCAGCTTGGCGGCCTCGCCGATCTGCCTGCCGGTCAGGCCGATCTTCGCCGCAATCTTGCGGCACTGGAAACTCATCAGGCCCATAGCCGGATCCACGGCCTCGCGGATGACCTTTTCGGGGCTGGTCCGCGCCACTTCCTCGATATCCATGCCACCCGAGGCGGAAGCGATGACCGTAATGCGCTGCGTGGCACGGTCGATGACCATGCCCAGATAGTATTCCTGCTGAATATCACAGGCCTGCTCGATGAGCACGCGCTGCACCAGGCGCCCATCCTTCCCGGTTTGCGGTGTCACCAGGTGGCTGCCGATCATCTGGTCGGTCAGCGAACGGACATCGTCCAGTGAATTGGCGAATTTGACACCACCGCCCTTGCCGCGACCGCCGGCATGGATCTGCGCCTTGACGATCCAGCGCTCGCCACCGAGGTCCTCGGCCACAGCCACCGCGTTATCGACATTGTGCGCCACGCGACCATCCGGCACCGGTACGCCATAATGTTTCAACAGCTCTTTGGCCTGGTACTCGTGAATATTCAAGGCGGGTTCTCCGTATCGTGGTTAGTGGCGTGCGGCGACGGACTGCTCGATCTGCTGCACCTTGTCGACCATCACCTGTGCCTGGCGGATGGAGGCCGCGTCGATCAGACGGCCATCGAGTGACACGGCGCCGCGACCCTGTTTCGCCGCCTCGTCCATGGCCACGAGGATGCGTCGCGCGCGATCGATCTCGGTCTCGCCCGGGGTAAAGACCTGGTTGGCGAGTTCGACCTGCGACGGGTGGATGGCCCATTTGCCCTCCATACCAAGTGCCGCGACACTGCGGGCCACCGCGAGATAACCATCGGGGTCGCCGATATCACCAAACGGACCATCGATGGGGCGCAGGCCATAGGCCCGGCAGGCCACGACCAGGCGGGACATGGCGAAATGCCACTGGTCGCCCCAGTGTCGATAACGCTCACCGTTCTCGTCCGGATGCGTCAGCACCGCATAATCCGGGTTGGCACCGCCCATATTGGTCGTCCGGGCCTGGGTCGATGCGGCGTAATCGGCCACGCCGAAGACCATGGCCTCAAGGCGCTCCGGACAGGTCTGGGCGATCTGCTCGATATTGGCCATGCCCATGGCCGTTTCAATGAGGATGTGCAGATTGATCTGCTCGAGTTTCCTGGCGGCCTCGATCTGCTCCAGCAGGGTCGAGACAAACAGGATATCCGCCGGCGTGTTGACCTTGGGAATCAGGATGGTGTCCAGGTGGCTGCCGGCCTGCTCCACCACATCGACGATATCGCGATAGCAGTAATGCGTATCCAGGCCGTTGATACGGATAGACACGCTGCAGTTGGACCAGTCGAGGTCATTCAGCGCCTCGATGATGTTTTTTCTGGCCTGCGCCTTGTCATCCGGTGCAACAGCATCCTCCAGGTCCAGGAAAACCATGTCGGCACCGGCCGCCGGCGCTTTCTCGAGCATGCGTGTATTACTACCGGGAACTGCCAACTCACTGCGGTGCAGGCGATTTCTGACTGCCATGAAAACCTCGATTAAATTGGTTGATCGGAATACCTGATACCCGATGCCACTACCGGCCGGGGATACCAGCGCACTGCCTGCCGCTGATTCAAGGCCGCGTAATATACAAGGTTGGCGCGTTTAATGAAACGCACTGATGCGTTGAAGGGGCTGGCCACGCACCGGAAAGCACCGGCCGGTGCCCAGGCTGGATACGGTTAATAAATTTGATTTCAGTTACTTAGTCAATGCCTGCCACACAGTGACAGTCGAAATGCCGGCTACTCGCGCTCCTCGATCCACGCCATCTGGATGGCCTCGAGGATGCGCTCGCCGCTGTGGTCCGGATCATCATCAAAATCATCCAGTGCCAGCACCCAGTTGCGCAGGTCGACGAAATTCACCTGCAGCGGGTCAGTATCCGGAAACCGCTCATCCAGCTCGATCGCGATCTCCAGCGTGTCGGTCCAGTTAAGTCCCATGTGAGGCTCCTTTCGGTTTTAACAATACACCACAGAGAACACGGAGAGCACAGAGCATTAGGGAATTACAGCCGTGAACATTGCTATTGCAGAATATCCATGCCTGTCGGTCTGCGGTTGTTTTAATGCCAACTATTATTTTCTCTGTGTTCTCTGTGGTGATCATCCAGATTAGTGATTCTCCGACACCATGTTGATGGTGTACTTCGGTATCTCGACCACGAGATCGGTGACACCCACCACGGTCTGGCAGCTCAGCCGCGAATCGGGATCGAGCCCCCAGGCCTTGTCGAGCAGATCATCCTCATCTTCGGTGGATTCATTCAGCGACTCGCTGCCCTCGCGGATGTAGACATGACAGGTGGTACATGCACAGGATTTTTCGCAGGCATGTTCGATCTCGATGCCCTGCTTGAGCGCCGCATCACAGATCGTCGTACCCGCCTCGGCCTCGATCACGGCACCTTCCGGGCAGATTTCCTCGTGCGGTAAAAAAATTATTTGCGGCATAGGTTTGTCTCGAATCGACACTGCACTGGCTGCAGCTTCGGTCTCAGGATTTGAATTCGTCCACACTGCGCCCGGCCATGACCGTGCGGATGCTGCTGTTCATACGGCGCTCGACAAACACGGCACTGGCCTGTTCCACGGTCTCGATCGCCTGCTTGATGAGCCGGTAGTCATCGCCATCACGTACTGCGGCAAGGTGGCCGGCGGCGCGTTCGATCTGACTGCGCTCGGCCGCATCCAGCAGGCTGTCGCCATCGGCCGCAAGCGCGACGGACAGGGCTTCCAGCACGCGGTCGGCCTCTACCTGCTCCTCGCGCAGGCGACGCAGGTCGCGGTCATCGGCGGCATGTGCCATCGATTCCTTCAGCATGGTTTCGATTTCGCTGTCACTCAGCCCGTATGACGGCTTGATCTCGATAGTGCTCTTGACGCCCTGCGTCTGTTCTTCCGCGGTGACACTCAGCAGACCGTCCGCATCGACCTGGAAGGCGACGCGGATCCGCGCGGCCCCGGCCACCATCGGCGGGATATCACGCAGCTCGAATTTCGCAAGCGAACGACAGTCGCTGACCAGTTCGCGCTCGCCCTGCACCACATGCAGCGACATGGCCGTCTGGCCGTCCTTGAAGGTCGTGAATTCCTGTGCCTTCGCCACGGGCAGCGTAGTATTGCGCGGGATGATCTTCTCCGCCAGGCCGCCCATGGTTTCGAGGCCGAGCGACAGCGGAATGACGTCCAGCAGCAGCATTTCCTCATCCGGCTTGTTGCCGATCAGGGTATCTGCCTGGATCGCCGCACCCACGGCCACCACCCGGTCGGGGTCAATATCAACCATCGGTTCGGCGCCGAAGAAGCCGGCGACCCGTTCACGGACAAGCGGCACGCGCGTCGATCCACCCACCATCACCACTGTCTGCACTTCATCCTTGCGCACACCGGCATCCCGCAGCGCCCGGCGGCAGGGCCCCAGGGTCTTGTCGACCAGCGTGCCGATCAGGTCGTTGAACTGTGCGCGTGTCAGCTCGCCTTCCAAGACCGTACCGTCGTCACGGTCGATTCTGAGCGGTGCCGTGATCTGTGTGGTCAATGTCTCCTTGGCCTCGCGTGACGTTGCCAGCAGCTGCCGCAAACGCCCGTGACCGGCCGAGTCGTGAATGCCTGCCTGCTGCATGATCCAGCCGGCAAGCAGCCGGTCCATGTCGTCACCACCCAGCGCCGTATCGCCGGCCGTCGAGAGCACCTCGAATACGCCCTTGTTGAGGCGCAGGATTGAGATATCGAAGGTGCCACCACCGAGGTCATAAATCGCAATCACGCCCTCGGAGCCATGGTCGAGTCCGTAGGCCACGGCGGCCGCGGTCGGTTCGTTCAGCAGGCGCAGGACATTCAGACCGGCAAGGCGGCCTGCATCCCGGGTCGCCTGCCGCTGCGCGTCATCGAAGTAGGCCGGCACGGTGATCACCACGCCCTGCAGATCACCGCCAAGGGTTTTCTCTGCGCGCTGCTTCAGTGCACGCAGAATATCGGCGGAGACCTCGACCGGACTGATGTCGCCCGCGGCCGTCCGCAGACTGGGCATGCCACTGGAGCTACTGATAAATTCATACGGTAACTGCGTGCCGATATGGCGCACGTCGTCGATGCCGCGGCCCATCAGACGCTTGACGGACGCAATCGTATTAAGGGGATCGTCAACCGCGGCAAGCTGTGCAGATTCGCCCACGTCCGGCGCACCCGATGCATGGTAGCGGACCACGGATGGCAACAGGTGACGGCCCCCGGCATCCGACAGGGTATCGGCCACACCGCTGCGCACGCTGGCGATCAGCGAGTTGGTTGTCCCCAGGTCAATACCCGCTGCGAGCCGGTGCTCATGCGGTGCCGTTGACTGGCCGGGTTCGGATATCTGTAGCAGTGCCATGATGGTATTTCAGTTGTGCCTGTCAGTCTTCCTTCGGGTCAGGCCATTTCATCCTCGAGCGCCACCTCGAGCTCAACGGCCTCATCCTGCAGCTTGCGGAAAAACTGCATCTTCACCAGTGTATCTGCCGCGGCCCCCTGCGCATCGCTGTCGCCAGCCGCCAGTTGTTCACCCAGCTGCAACTCCAGTGCCGACAGGTCTGCCCTGATGCGGTCCATGAT
>JBATGJ010000221.1:0-4195 GCA_049665685.1 Gammaproteobacteria bacterium | reverse complement strand
CCATTGATCATTCCACCACCCCCAGGTTGCCGGCCTGCATATGCCGGATCCGGTCGCGCAGCCGGGCGGCCTCCTCGAACTCGAGGTTGCGGGCGTGCGCGTACATCTGTTTCTCCAGCGCCTCGACCTGCCTGGCCAGTTCCTTCGGGTCGAGATGGCCCCAGGTCGCAAGCTCCTCGGCCACTTTGGCAAAACTGCGCGGGCCGCCGCCCTGCCCGCGGGCGCCTTCCATGATATCCATGACCGCCCTCTTGACACTGCGCGGCGTGATGCCATGGGCCTGGTTGTAGGCCACCTGCTTCGCGCGACGCCGGTCGGTCTCGCCGATGGCGCGCTGCATGGAGCCGGTCACCACATCGGCGTAGAGGATGGCCTTGCCCTCCAGGTTGCGCGCGGCACGCCCGATGGTCTGGATGAGTGAGCGCTCGGAACGCAGGAAGCCTTCCTTGTCGGCATCGAGAATGGCGACCAGTGACACCTCCGGCATGTCGAGGCCCTCACGCAGCAGGTTGATGCCCACCAGCACATCGAACTTGCCAAGGCGCAGGTCGCGGATGATTTCCACGCGCTCGACGGTTTCCACGTCCGAGTGCAGGTAGCGCACACGTATGCCATGTTCGGCGAGGTATTCGGTCAGGTCCTCGGCCATGCGCTTGGTGAGCGTGGTGACCAGCACGCGATCACCGGCGGCCACACGGATATTGATTTCCGACAACAGGTCGTCGACCTGTGTCCCCGCCGGGCGCACCTCGATCTCGGGATCGACCAGTCCGGTGGGCCGGATCAGCTGTTCGACCACGGCATCGGCAAGCGCGGTTTCATAGGGCCCGGGCGTCGCCGAGGTATAGATGGTCTGCGGCGCCAGGCGCTCGAACTCGTCAAAGCGCAGTGGCCGGTTGTCGAGCGCCGAGGGCAGTCGGAACCCGTATTCGACCAGGTTTTCCTTGCGCGAACGGTCGCCGCGATACATGCCGCCAAGCTGCGGTATAGTGACATGCGACTCGTCGATGATCAGCAGTGCCTCGGCCGGCAGGTAATCGAACAGGGTCGGTGGCGGCTCGCCGGCCTGGCGGCCGGACAGGTAGCGGGAATAGTTCTCGATACCGGAGCAGTAACCGAGCTCCTGCATCATCTCGAGGTCGAACAGCGTGCGCTGCTCCAGCCGCTGTGCCTCGACCAGCTTGTTGTTGCGGTTGAGCTGCTCCAGACGATCCTTCAACTCAACCTTGATCTGGTCGATGGCGCCGAGGATCACCTCGCGCGGTGTGGCGTAGTGCGTCTTGGGATAGATCGTCAGGCGCGGTACCTTGCGGAATACCTCACCGGTCAGCGGATCGAAGCGGGCGATGGATTCGATCTCGTCATCAAACAGCTCGACACGCACGGCCTCCCCGTCCGACTCCGCCGGAAAGATGTCGATGACCTCGCCACGCACACGATAGGTCGCGCGCGCCAGATCCAGTTCATTGCGCGTGTACTGCAGCTCCGCCAGTCGCCTCAAAATGGTGCGCTGGTCGACCTTGTCGCCGCGCACCAGGTGCAGCACCATCTTCAGGTAGGCGCGCGGATCGCCCAGGCCATAAATGGCGGACACCGTGGCGACAATGATGGTATCCGGGCGCTCGAGCATGGCCTTGGTCGCCGACAGGCGCATCTGCTCGATGTGCTCGTTGATCGAGGCATCCTTTTCTATATAGGTATCCGAGGCCGGGACATAGGCCTCCGGCTGGTAGTAATCGTAATAGGAAACGAAGTACTCGACGGCATTGTCCGGGAACAACTCGCGCATCTCGCCGTAGAGCTGCGCCGCCAGGGTCTTGTTCGGCGCCAGGATCAGCGTTGGACGCTGGGTGTTCTGGATGACATTCGCGATGGTGAAGGTCTTGCCGGAACCGGTCACACCGAGCAGGATCTGGTGCGCCAGACCGTCGGTGAGCCCCCCGTTCAGCGCCTCGATCGCCCGTGGCTGGTCGCCGGCCGGCACCATTTCGGATTTAAGTTCCAATAGTTTGCTCACAGACTGTTTTCTAACGGCCGGGTTTGAGTATGATTGGCGATATTAAACACTGAAGGGACTGCACCTTGGACACCATCCACCTCGCCAACCGGGTAAAGCGCGTCAAGCCCTCGCCAACACTGGCGGTTACCGCACGCGTAGCCGAACTGCGCGCCGCCGGCAAGGACATTATCGGCCTCGGTGCCGGCGAACCCGATTTCGGCACACCGGCGCATATCTGCAGCGCCGCCATCCAGGCCATCAACGACGGCTTCACCCGTTACACCGCAGTCGATGGCACACCGGGTCTCAAGCAGGCAATTATAGCGAAGTTCAGCCGCGACAACGGTCTGGACTATACCCCGGAACAGATCCTGGTCTCCTGCGGTGGCAAACAAAGCTTTTACAATCTGTGCCGGGCGTTGCTGAACAGCGGTGACGAGGTGGTCATTCCCGCACCCTACTGGGTGTCGTATCCGGACATGGTGCTACTGGCCGATGGCGAGCCGGTCATCCTCAAGACCGGCATGGACACCCGCTTCAAGATTACGCCTGGACAGTTGAACGCGTCCATCACACCCCGCACGCGCCTGGTGGTGCTGAACAGCCCGTCCAACCCGACCGGCGTGGCCTATACCCATGCTGAACTCGCCGCTCTGGGTGAAATCCTGCTACAGCACCCGCAGGTGCTGGTGGCGACCGATGACATGTATGAACACATCCTGTGGAGCGAGGAACCGTTCTGCAACATCCTCAATGCCTGTCCGTCTCTGTATGACCGCACCATCGTCCTGAACGGCGTGTCCAAGGCCTATGCCATGACCGGCTGGCGCATTGGCTATGCCGGCGGCCCGGCCGATCTCATCAAGGCGATGAAGAAGGTTCAGTCGCAAAGCACCTCGAACCCCGCCTCCATCTCGCAGGTCGCCGCACAGGCCGCGCTCGAGGGCGACCAGTCCTGCATCGGGCCGATGCTGAAGGCCTTTCGTGAACGTCATGACTACGTGGTCGCTGCGCTGAACGACATGCCCGGTGTTGAATGCCTGCCGGCAGACGGCACCTTCTACTGCTTCCCGCGCGTACAGGAGGTCATCGACCGGCTGGATAAGGTCAAGGACGATGTTGCCCTGACGGCCTGGCTGCTGGATGCAGCGGGCGTGGCGCTGGTGCCGGGCTCGGCCTTTGGCGCACCCGGCTATATCCGCTTCTCCTTCGCCACCGGCATGGACGTGCTGGAAGATGCCCTCGGCCGCCTGCGCAAGGCACTGACAGGCTGACACCCGACAATCCTGCACACTATCCGGACGGCTGCCACTGCCTGGTCCGTGACCATTCAGCCACACTGTTCCCGACGATTATATCGACGGGACTTCGATGGCCGGCAATGTTCAACGCTCACATCAACGCGGTCTGACACTGCCCGAGTTGCTGGTGACACTCACCGTCGTGCTGATCATCGCGATTGGTATGGCGGACTTCCTGCCACGGTTCCTGCAGGAGAGTCGCATGATCACGGCACTCAACGGTTTTGTCGCCGTCCTGCACCTCGCCCGCAGCGAGGCCATCAAGCAGGGGCAGCAGGTGGTGCTATGTCCAAGCCGCGACCGCCTGACCTGCGGTAACAGCCTGGACTGGTCCGCGGGCTGGCTGCTGTTTGCCAGTGACAATCGGGAACGGGAACTGCACGAACCCCTGTTGCAGGCCGGCCCGCCCCTGGGCCAGGGTATTTACCTGCACTCCGGCAACCACCGCAAGCGCGTCGTCTACCAACCGGATGGCAGCAGCGGCGGGAGTAACAGCTCGTTTACCTTTTGCGGGCGGGACAAGCGTGCACCACCGCGGGTGATCTGCCTGTCGAACACCGGGCGGCCTCGACTGAGCCGGACACGCTGCGACGGCAAACCGGTGGAATGCCCCTGACAGGTAGCGGGCCTGATGCGCTCAACCGTCCGTGCCAACTCGATAATCAGAACGCATACAAGGGCATGGCACTGGTGACAGTCGTTGACCAAAAACCCGTCAATACAGTATGATGCGCCCTCTTGCAGGTTCTCTGATCCCCGGTAGCTCAGTTGGTAGAGCGGGTGACTGTTAATCACTAGGTCGGCGGTTCGAGCCCGTCCCGGGGAGCCATTAAACCAGGAAGTTACACTATTTACCGGATCTACCAACAGACAACATATTTTTGTTGCCGCATTG
>JBATGJ010000220.1:0-30555 GCA_049665685.1 Gammaproteobacteria bacterium | reverse complement strand
CGCCTTGACTGCCGTTGGCTGGGTCGGTTATGCACGCCTGTCACGTGTCCAGGTGCTGTCGCTGGTGCACCGCGAACATGTGCAGGCCGCCGAGGCCCTTGGCAGTCGTCGCCGGCACATTGTCCGGCGTCACCTGTTGCCGTTGATGGCGGCGCCGCTTATCGTGGAGGCCACTTTCGGGGTTGCCGCCGTGGTGGTGGCCGAAGCCGGTCTGTCCTTCCTGGGCCTGGGCGTGCAACCACCGGCCGCTTCCTGGGGTGCGATGATCCGTGATGGCACGCGTTACATGCTGGTTGCACCGCACATGGTGCTGGCGCCGGGCATCGCGATCATGCTGGTCGTGCTGGCCGTAAACCGGCTCGGTGACACTCTGCGCGACCGGCTGGACACGCGGCTGGTCAATGCCGCGGGAGCCGATACATGACCCTTGGACCACTGATGCTTGACATCGATGGCTGTGAGCTGTGTCCAGAAGACCGCGAGCTGCTCATGCACCCGGCGGTCGGCGGTGTCATCCTGTTTACGCGTAACTATGACAGTCCGCGCCAGGTAGAGGCACTGGTTGATGAAATTCACGCCCTGCGCGATACGCACCTGCTGGTCGCCGTTGACCAGGAGGGCGGTCGCGTGCAGCGCTTGCGCGAGGGCTTTACCCGCTTGCCGCCTGTGGGGTGCCTGGGCAGGATCTATGAGACCGACAAGGCGCGCGCGAAACACCTGGCGCGCGTGACCGGCTGGCTGATGGCAACAGAGCTGCGGGCGGTCGGTATCGATATCAGTTTTGCCCCGGTACTCGACCTCGATTACGGTGTTTCAACCATCATCGGCAACCGCGCATTGCACCGGCGCCCGGAAGTCGTGGCCGAACTGGCTGCCGCTTACCAGTCCGGTATGCACGAGGCCGGCATGGCGGCCACCGGCAAGCACTTCCCCGGTCATGGTGCCGTGGCCGCCGATTCGCATACCGACCTGCCCGAAGATGAACGCCGCTACGAGGACATCGAGCAATGGGACATGGTGCCTTTCCGGCGCATGATTCACTATGGACTGGCAGCCGTCATGATGGCGCACATTGTTTACCCGCAGGTCGACAGCCAGCCGGCGGGCTTTTCCAGGATCTGGATTCAGGATGTGTTACGCAGTCACTATCGTTTTCAGGGACTGGTGTTCAGTGATGACCTGAGTATGGAAGGTGCGGCCTGTGCCGGCGACTTTCCGTCCCGCGCCTTCGCCGCCCTGGAAGCAGGCTGTGATATGGTGCTCGTCTGCAACCAGCGCGAGGAGGCAGTGAAGGTCGCCGAGGCACTGGCGGGATATCGCAACCCGGTGGCACAGTCGCGCATGGCACGCATGCATGGCCGGCACCGGGTCGGCTGGGACGCCTTGCATGCCGAACCGCGCTGGGAACAGGCAGTTGCCGCGGTCTGCGGATATGAGGAAAATCCGGAACTCGACCTGGACGGGTAGGGCCATTGCTGGCAATGATCGCTGCCGGCTCGTCTGTGTAGCTTATATATATTTTTAGTAATCAATATCTTAATGAACTTTTATCAAGTATGACGCTAACAGATATTCCTTTTTTCACTACACTGAGCGACTGGTTGGCTGTATGACGCGTCGCCGGATATACGAAACCATTGGTATCCGCTATGACGATATCGACCGGCTGCCCGCGATCCTCGATGCTATCCGGCAGATGCTGCTGGAGCATGTGGAAATCGACGATAGCCAGACACTGATGGTGAATTTCAACAGTTTCGGCCCGTCATCGCTGGACTTCTTCGTCTATACCTTCACGCATACGACAGTATGGACACGGTTCCACGAGATCAAGCAGGATGTATTGCTGAAGATCAGTGACATCATTCACGCCCACGGCGCCGAGATTGCCTACCCGACCTCCACGGTACATGCACCGGCGCTGGAACTGGCTATTGCCCATGCCCCTCAACCAGGCTGAGCTCAACCGCATCCGCGTCAACGCGGTGCAGTTGTATGGTCCCGGGGATATCCATGCGGCACTTGACCGCATGGCCGACGAGATTACCGCCGCACTGGGTGATACCCTGCCGGTCGTCCTGTGTGTACTGACCGGCGGGATCATCCCGACCGGTCACTTGCTGACACGGCTGTCCTTCCCGCTCGAGACGGATTACCTGCATGCCACGCGCTACCGCGGCGAAACCGAAGGACAGGAAGTGCACTGGGTATCTGAACCGGACATCTCGCTGACCGGGCGGACTGTACTGATCGTGGATGACATCCTGGATGAAGGCCATACCCTGGCGGACGTGATCGACTTTTGCAGGGTGTCCGGTGCCGAGCAGATCTATGCCGCCGTACTGATCGAGAAGCGGCACACCCGACGTGTGGAGGACGTGCGGGCCGACTTTGTCGGTCTCGAGGTCGAGGACCGCTATGTGTTCGGTTTCGGCATGGATTATCATGGCTATTTGCGCAATCTCAATGGCATCTTCGCTCTGGGCGAAAACCACGCGGACAAGGATGCAACCGCCACGGCGCAACGAGCTGAGCCATGACTGAACTGGCAATTATCGGGGGAACCGGACTGACGCGCCTGCACGGCTTCACCATCGAACGTCGCGAGGTGATGCATACGCCCTATGGTGAGCCCTCCGGGGCACTGACCTTTGGCGAGATGTGTGGCAAGCCAGTCGTGTTCCTGCCCCGCCACGGCTATGGCCATACGATCCCGCCGCACATGGTCAATTACCAGGCCAACCTGTGGGCCCTGAAAAAACAGGGCGTCCAGCGCGTGCTCGCCGTGTGTGCCGTCGGTGCTATCCGCAGTGATCTGCGGCCGTCCTCGATCGTGATACCGGACCAGATCATCGATTACACCTGGTCGCGCAGTCACACATTTTTCGAAGCGGACCTGAGCGAAGTGACGCATATTGACTTTACCGAACCGTACTGTCCTGAAATGCGCGCACAGCTACTGGATGCGGCCACCAAGGCGGGTATAGAAGTCTTTGCTGCAGGTACCTACGGCGCCAGTCAGGGGCCCCGCCTGGAAACGGCGGCAGAAATCGACCGCATGGAGCGTGACGGTTGTCATATGGTCGGCATGACCGGGATGCCGGAGGCTGCACTCGCCCGTGAACTGGACCTGTGCTATGGCGTGCTTGCGGTATCGGCCAATGCCGCTGCCGGCCGTGGCGACGGTGCGATCAGCATGCAGGCCATCGAACAGAATCTGGTCGTTGGCATGGAGCAGGTGAGGGCGATCATCGAGCAGTTCGTTACCACCGGCGGCTAGGGCGAGGTCTGTCCACCCGCAGCGTCTGCCGGCGACGGAGCGCTCTCGACGGTTGCAGGTGCCACCGCGTCAGCCTGCTCTGCCGCGTTTTCATCCACGGTCTTTTCCGGGGCGCTGTAGGGCGTGACCAGCGCCAGCACGCCAATGTGCGGGTGATCGAAATAGTGCAAATCACTGATCTTGATGCGGCGCTTTTCACTCAGTCGGTAGACGGGCGTGTTGCCTGGAGCGTCAGAGTAGTGGCCGGGTAGCTGGGCAGTGGCATCCTTCAGCACCAGGTCCAGACTCAGATGCAGGTAACGCTCGCGGACCAGCCGCACGCTGCCTTCGATACTCTGACGGCTGTCACTGGAAAACGAGTGGACGGGGTAATCGACCGCCTGCGACGGGCTGTAGGCCAGCTGCCGCCAGGCACGGTGATACAGTACGGTGTATTCGCCACCCCGCTTCAGGCTGTAGCGCACGGAGTTCAACTGATAGCGTGACGAAGACAATTCCGTAAACCGGTTTTCCGCGAGATAGCCCTGTGCGCGGCCGGCCCCGGCGTCTGGCCGTTGCCAGGCCTCGCCCTGGCCAGACTCGTTATTGTGGCTGAAGATGATGATCTCCACGTCATACAGCTGCGGTGCTCCCAGGACCGCGGCCGGTGCTGTTAACAGCACGAGCAGGGCGATCACGCAGGTACGCAAGGCGGGTATTCGACTGGTCATGAATTCAGATGTCCTGCAGCAGGTTGTGTGGTTTGCCGGCAAGCATGTCAAGCAAGTCGCTTACTGTATCAAATCGCCGTGCGTCTGTGGAAAAATCGCCCGACAGGCGCAGCCCGGTGCTGCCGTCGAAGCGAAACTGCTGCGGTCGAGTCTGGACGAGACTGATCAATCCGGCGCTGTCGATAGCCGGGGTGTCGGTGAACTGCACCCGGCCTTCCCGCTGGCCAAGCTCGATTTTCCTTACACCCATGGGAGCGGCCAGCAGCTTGAGGGCGGTAATCCGGAACAGGTGCTTGGCGGGATCCGGTAACAGGCCGAAGCGGTCGATCATCTCGACCTGCAATTCGTCCAGCGCCTCCCGGGAGCTGGCACCGGCAATCCGCTTGTACAGCACCAGGCGGGTGTGTACGTCGGGGATATAACTGTCCGGCAGCAGGGCCGGCACCTGCAGCTCGATCTCGGGCCCCTGGTGCAGCGGTGCGTCGAGTTCCGGCACACGCCCCTCCTTCAGGGCGCTGACCGCCCGCTCCAGCAGTTCGGTATACAGCGTGAAGCCGATTTCATGAATCTGGCCGCTCTGGTCCTCACCGAGCAATTCGCCGGCACCGCGAATTTCCAGGTCGTGCGTCGCCAGGGTGAAGCCGGCACCGAGCTCCTCCATTGATGCCACCGCGGCCAGGCGCTTGACCGCGTCCGCCGACATCGCACGGCTTGGAGGCGTGATGAGATAGGCATAGGCGCGGTGATGCGAGCGACCGACCCGGCCGCGCAGCTGGTGGAGTTGTGCAAGTCCCAGTTTGTCGGCGCGATTGATGATAATGGTATTCGCTGTCGGCACATCAATACCGCTTTCGATAATGGTCGAACACAACAGCAGATTATAGCGGCGATGGTAAAAATCCAGCATGACCTGCTCGAGATCGCGCTCGCGCATCTGGCCATGGGCGATACCGATCTCTGCCTCGGGAACGAGTGTAGCCAGTTCACTTGCCATGCGATCGATGCTGGTCAAATCATTGTGCAGGAAATACATCTGTCCGCCACGCTTGATCTCGCGCAGGCAGGCCTCCCTGACAAGCGTCTTGTTCCACTCGGAGACGAACGTTTTGACCGCAAGCCGGTTGGGCGGGGGGGTGCTGATGATCGACAGGTCGCGCATGCCGGCCAGTGACATGTTGAGCGTACGCGGTATCGGTGTCGCGGTCAGCGTGAGGATGTCGACCTCCGCGCGCAGTTGCTTGATCTGCTCTTTCTGACGCACGCCAAAGCGGTGTTCTTCGTCGATGATCAACAGTCCCAGCCGTTTGAAATGCACATCGGGCTGCAGCAGCTTGTGTGTACCGATCGCGATATCCACGCTGCCCTCGGCCAGTCCCTGCAGGGTTTCCTGCTGTTCACTGCGGTTGCGGAATCGCGACAGCAGTTCGATGCGGACCGGCCAGTCGGAAAAGCGGTCGCGGAAATTCTGGAAATGCTGCTGGGCGAGCAGGGTAGTCGGCACCAGCAGTGCGACCTGCTTGCCGCCCTGCACGGCGAGAAACGCCGCGCGCATGGCGACTTCGGTCTTGCCGAAGCCGACATCGCCACACACCAGCCGGTCCATCGGCGTGGCGGACTGCATGTCAGCCAGCACCTGGTCGATCGATGCTTCCTGGTCCGGCGTCTCCTCGAACGGGAAGGTCGCCGCAAAGGCGGCATAATCATCCTCGGGTGCCGCGTGCGCGTGTCCCCGGCGGGCGGCACGTCGGGCATAGATGTCGAGCAACTCGGCGGCCACGTCCCGGATGCGCTTGCTCGCCTTGCGCCGGGCACGTTCCCACTGGTCGCTGCCCAGCCGGTGCAGCGGCGCACCTTCCGGGGTGGCGCCGGTATAGCGGCTCACCCGGTCGAGTGCAGCGACCGGAACGTACAGTTTATCGCCGCCGGCATAAGCCAGTGCCAGGTATTCGCTCTTGATGCCGCCGGCCTCGATTGTTTCCAGGCCGAGATAGCGTCCGACACCGTGTTCCTCGTGCACCACCGGCGCATTGATTTCGAGATCGGTCAGGTTGCGGACAATCGCGGCCGGGTCGCGGGCGGGACGGCGACGACGTGCCTGTCGTGCGCGCTCACCGAACAGCCGCGTCTCGGGAATGACGGCCAGCGGTGGCGAGTCCAGTACAAAACCCTGCTCCAGCGGCGCCACGCCGATGGCCAGCGGTATGTCCGCTGCGATAAATTCGGCCCAGTCGCCCACACGCGTTGTATGGATGCCGAGACCGTGCAACTGCTCCTGCAGTGTTTCACGCCGACCGGTTGATTCCGCGGTGAACAGGATCCGGCCGTCGTGCTCGCCGATAAAGTGCTGCAGGGCAGCGGCGGGCTGTTCCGCACGCGGCTTGATGCTGACATCACCCGGCAGGCGAGTGTCGTAGCGCCCGCTGCTTGCCTGTGCATCGGTTCCCCGGAACGGGCTGACGCGGATGCGCGCATGTGCTGACAGTCGGTCAAGACATGTCATGGCGTTGATGAACAGCGCCGTCGGTTCCAGCAGGGGGCGCTCGTGATCATGGCGCAGTGCGGCGTAACGTTCCTGGACCTGCGCCTCGAAGGCATCGAAGGCGGATTCAGCACCATCAAGCAGGATAGTGGTGGTGTTGTCCGGCAGGTAATCGAACAGGGTCGCCGTGTCGTCGAAAAACAATGGCAGATAGTATTCGATACCGGTGGGTGTTATCCGTTTGCTGACCTCCCGGTAGATCGGGCGGGCCTGTGGATCGCCTTCAAACGTGGCGCGGAACCGGCGCCGGAACAGTTTGATGGACGACTCGTCGAAGGGAAACTCACGGGCCGGCAGGATGCGGATGGCGTCCTGTGCCTCGAGCGAGCGCTGGTCTTCCGGGTTGAAGGTCTTGATCGATTCGATTTCATCATCGAGCAGGTCGATGCGGTACGGTGCATCACTGCCCATCGGGAACAGGTCAAGCAGGGCGCCACGCACGGCAAATTCACCGTGCTCCATGACCTGTGAAACACAATGGTAACCGGCCTGATCCAGCTGCTCCCGCATGCGGTCAAGGTCCAGGTGTTCCCCGGTCTGCAGGATCAGGCTGTTACGGGTAACGAATGCTACCGGCGGTAACCGCTGCATCAGGGTTGGGGCGGCGACGATCAGCAGTCCCTGCCCGAGCTGCGGCAGGCGGTAAAGTGTCGCCAGGCGCTCGGAGATGATGTCCTGGTACGGGGAAAAACTGTCGTAGGGCAGGGTTTCCCAGTCAGGAAAGATGACTGCCGGGGTATCCCTGCCGGCGGTGAAAAATGCACAGTGATCGCGGATCTGCTCGGCTGCCCGCATGTCCGCCGTGACCAGCATCACCGGCCCGGGTGCGGCATGCACTGCGGCGGCAATTGCGAGCGACACGCTGTCGCCCTGCAGGCCGGTCCAGACGCATTCCGTGCCGCCATCCGGGAGGGCAGGCTGCCAGGGCGACAACGGTGCAGTGTTACTTGGGCGGGTAGAGGCTTTTACGGGCATTGCGCAGAGAAACGGCGCCCTGATCAGTCACAGGGCGCGGGTGATGAATAGGGGCGGAGTCAGAGCCGGTTGCTTAGTTCGTGGCCCTTGAAGCCGAGTTTTTTGAAGATCATAAAACTCGGGCAGAAGCCCGTGATGCCGGCAAACAGCAGTGCGGCGGGTGGCAGATACAGGAACCAGTGCACATTCTGGTAGCCGGTCAGCCAGATGCCTATACCAATCAGTATCGCAAGGGAGATAAACACCATTCTGATCGCACTCATAAGATTTTCCTCTGATTAACTTACAGGTTTTGTGTGATTGCGGGCCGAGGTATAGAATCGTATGCCGGTTTGTCGTTTGCTATTATCCGCCAACGTGCCTCTGTATTCAAAGGAAAGATAATAAATACATGACCAGTGCATACGGTGAATGGGTAGTACGGTGGCGCTATATCATCCTGCTCGTGACACTGCTCCTGGTTGCACTCGCGGCCAGCGGCGCACGCTTCCTGACGTTCAAGACCGATTATCGGGTGTTCTTCAGTGAGGATAACCCGCAGCTGCTGGCATTCGAGGAGCTGCAGAATACCTATACCAAGACGGATAATGTCCTGTTTGTGCTGGCGCCGAAGAACGGCAATGTCTTCACGCCGGAGACACTGGCCAGCGTGGCCGCCCTGACCACCGAGGCCTGGCAGATACCGTTCTCGCTGCGTGTCGATTCGCTCACCAATTACCAGCATACCCGCGCCGAGGGTGATGACCTGATTGTCGATGACCTGGTGCCCGAGCCATCCGGCATGTCAGCCGAACAGCTCGAGGAAGTCCGTGACATCGCGGTCAATGAGCCGCTACTCGTCAGCCGCCTGGTATCGGCTGATGGCCGCGTGACAGGTGTCAATGTCACCATCCAGCTGCCCGATGAGGGTACTGGCAAGGAAGTACCGGCCATCACAGCCATGGCGAGGGCAATGGTCGAACAGGCCAGGGCTGAAAATCCGGACCTGGATATCTACCTGACCGGTATTGTCATGTTGAACAACAGCTTCCCCGAGGTCAGCGTGCGTGACCAGAAGACACTGATCCCGCTCATGTTCCTGATCGTGCTGATAACACTGGCATTGCTGCTGCGTTCACTGCCATCGATGATTGGCACCTTCCTGGTCATCACCTTCAGCATCGTGACGGCGATGGGGCTGGCGGGCTGGCTGGGATTTTACCTGACACCGCCGTCTGCTTCGTCGCCGCCTATCATCCTGACCCTGGCCGTTGCCGACTGCGTGCATGTCCTGGTGAGCATGCTGTACGACATGCGCAAGGGTATGGACAAGCACAGCGCCATCGCCAGCAGCCTGCGTATCAACATGCAGCCGATCTTCCTGACGTCACTGACAACCGTAATCGGGTTCTTGAGCATGAACTTCAGTGATGTACCGCCCTTCAGGGACCTGGGAAATATTGTCGCCATCGGCGTGGCCGCTGCGTTTGTCTTTTCGGTGACCTTCCTGCCGGCCTTCATGGCGGTGGTGCCGGTACGTGCCGGGGCCGGCTCGGTACGCCGTACGGAACGCATGGACCGCTTCGCGGAATTTGTCGTGGCGCGGCAGAATATCCTGTTCTGGTCCATGGGCCTCGTGATCATCGCGCTACTGGCCTTTATTCCGCGTAACGAACTAAACGACGAGTTTGTTAAATATTTCGATGAATCCATACCGTTCAGGACAGCCACGGATTTTGCCTCCAAAAATCTGACCGGTATTTACACCATCGACTATTCACTGGGTAACGGTGAAATCGGCGGCATCAACGAGCCGAGCTTCCTGCAGGATGTAGCACGTTTTGCTGACTGGTACCGGCAGCAACCCGGCGTGCTCCATGTCAATGCGCTGACCGATATCATGCGCCGCCTTAACAAGAACATGCATGCTGATGATCCGGACTGGTACCGGTTACCGGACGAGCGCGAGCTGTCCGCGCAATACCTGCTGCTCTACGAGATGTCCCTGCCATATGGCCTCGACCTGAATAACCAGATCGACATCGACAAGTCAGCAACACGCATGACGGTAACCCTCGAGAGCGTATCAAGCAACGAGTTGCTTTCAATCGAGACGCGGGCTCAGCAATGGCTTGATGAGAATGCGTCCTATATGAAATCAGGCGGCGCCAGTCCGTCGGTAATGTTTGCCTATATCGGGCAACGCAATATCCGCAGCATGCTCATTGGTGCCAGCATGGCACTGGTCCTGATTTCCATGATCCTGGTGGTGGCACTGCGTTCGGTGAAGATCGGACTGATCAGCCTGATACCCAACCTTGCGCCGGCGGGTATGGGTTTTGGTCTGTGGGGGCTGATGGTGGGACAGGTCGGTCTTGGTATGTCTGTGGTGATGGGCATGACGCTGGGCATCGTGGTGGACGACACCGTGCACTTTCTCAGCAAGTACCTGCGTGCACGGCGCGAGCAGGGCCTGGATGCGGAAGGCGCGGTACGCTACGCGTTTCACACGGTCGGTATTGCGTTGCTGATTACCACATTGGTTCTGATTGCAGGATTCATGGTGCTGTCGCAATCGGCCTTCAAGATAAACGCCGATATGGGTCTGCTGACAGCGATTACCATCGGTATTGCACTGATAGCCGATTTTATTTTTCTACCGCCGTTGCTGATGAAGTTCGACAGGTCAGGACCGACACCAGCGCCGGCCGCTGTGCCGGCAGAATAGCCGGCTGCTCAGCGGATGTCCTCGATCGAAAAGCGCTTTTTCATCACCATTGGTGTGATCAGGGCATGGCCCTGCAGTTGCCAGTGTGCCAGCTCGGTAATTGCCGAGGGGACGACATCGACGAAGTCGTAGAATGCATCCGGCGCGTAATCGTAGTCCTCGGCGGCCAGGCCACATACCTTGAACCTGACGCCAAGACTGGCGTAGTAACGCATTCGCTCGACCGCATCACTGTACTTCGCATAGTTCTTGCGTGCGACGGTAACGATTTCGGTACCGTGGATGACGACCTTGATATCGAGAAACTCAGGGGCCATGCCGTAGGGATCATCCATCAGTGGATTGACCAGTGAACGGATCCAGAACAATGCCGAATTGATCTTGTCCGGCTCGTCAAAATAAAAGTCGAACACGACCTTTTGTTCACTGTAGGGAGTTTGCACCACGGTCGAGGTTTCCTCGGCCAGTGCCTGGGTAAAAAACACGGTCGTCAGCAACAGGACAATGTATTTCATCTTGGCTCCTCCATGCTTTCTGCGTTCACCTGAATATAGACCAGCAGGTGTAAGGCCGGTTCATTTATCGCGTGAAGCAACGTGGGCCCTGGCAAGCGCCACCCGCGCCTCGTAGGCCTTACGGGCGATCCCGATATCTTCCAGGAAATAGCCGAGTTCATCCATGCGCAGGGCCTGCGGACCATCGACCAGCGCCTTGCTCGGGTAGGGATGGAAATCCACCAGCACCATGTTGGCACCGGCGATGATGCCCTGTGCGGTGACATGAAAAATATCCAGTATGCCGTCATGGGTGGCGTCGCGTGTACCGACCGAGTGCGACGGATCGATACAGACCGGCATGCGGGTCAGGCGATGGATGACCGGTACGTGGGCGAAATCGATGAAATTCCTGTGCGGGTCGCCCATGTTGGTCTTCATGCCGCGCAGGCCGAAGACGACGCGCCGGTTGCCCTCACTGGCGAGGTACTCCGCGGCATTCAGCGATTCCTCCAGCGTGATGCCGAAGCCGCGCTTCAACAGGACGGGAAAATCCGCCTCCCGGCCGATGGCCTTGAGCAGCTCAAAATTCTGGGTATTGCGCGTACCGACCTGCAGCATGACCCCGGTCGGGTGCCCGGCATCGTCGAGTGCCTGCTGGATTTCACGGATATGGGCATCATGCGTGACCTCCATGGCGATCACCTTGATGCCGTATTTGCCGGCCAGTTCGAACACCCACGGCAGGCAGGCCTTGCCATGGCCCTGGAAGGAGTATGGATTGGTGCGCGGCTTGTAGGCACCCATACGCGTACAGACCTGCTTGTGCTCAGCCAGCGCCTTGAGCATGATCTCGACATGTTCGGGGGTGTCCACGGCACACAGGCCGGCGAACAGATTCAGGTTATCCTGGCCAAAACGGACGCCGTTGTAGTCAAAATAGGTGGGGCGCTGGTCGTCATGGTGGCGCCCCAGTACCCGGTATTCTTCGGAAATGCGCACGACGCGCTCCACGCACGGCAGGCTGGCCATTTCATCGGTCTGCAGGGTCGCGGTGTCGCCGACCAGGTAGATTTCCGTCAGCAGGTGCTGCGTACCTTTCTCGTCGTGCACACGGTGCTGAATATTCTCGAGGTTGGACAGGAATTCAAGCAACTGCCGGTATTCGATGCTGTCCTTGTCTGTGTCGGGGGCGAGTATGAGGATCATGCGTGTTGTATCCCTGGATTGTCTAATAACCAACGATCGCCGCCATGGCGGTCAGTGTCAATGCCGTTGATACCCCGTATTTACATTCATCAACTCAGGTAGCGTTTCACCAGATCACCGTAGGCGTCGATACGACGGTCACGGAAGAACGGCCAGACGGCGCGTAATTCTTCCGTCCGGGTCAGGTCGATCTCCACTACCAGGGTCGCCGGGGACTCGCTGTCCGCCCGGGCGAGTAGTTCGCCTTGTGGCCCGATGATACAACTGTTGCCCCAGAAATTGATGCCCGCGGCGGCGCCCGCTTCGCGCGGCTCGAAGCCAATGCGGTTGCAGGCCATGACCGGCAGGCAGTTACTGATGGCGTGGGCGCGCTGGATGGTCAGCCAGGCATCCAGTTCACTTGATTGTGTTGCAGCCGTCGCGCTGTCATCCCAGCCAATGGCCGTCGGGTAGAGCAGTATCTCGGCCCCGTCCAGCGCCATCAGGCGCGCTGCCTCCGGGTACCACTGGTCCCAGCATATCAGCACGCCCAGCTTGCCTAGCGAAGTCTGGATAGCAGAGAAGCCCAGGTCGCCGGGTGTAAAATAGTATTTCTCGTAATAGCCGGGGTCATCCGGGATATGCATCTTGCGGTAACGGCCAGCCAGGCTGCCGTCAGTCTCCATGACGACGGCCGTGTTGTGGAAAATACCGGCTGCACGTCGTTCAAACAGCGAGGCCACGATGACGATACCCAGGCGGGCAGCCAGTTCACCCAGTTGCCGTGTGGTTTCGCCCGGTATGGTTTCGGCCAGCTCGAAGTGACGCACATCCTCCTGCTGGCAGAAATACCGGCTGCGGTGCAGTTCCTGCAGTAGCACGAGCCTTGCGCCCTGTGCCGCCGCGTTCTCGATGCCTGCCATGGACGCAGCCAGATTGGCCCCGCGATCATCACCGCAGGCGTGCTGCACCAGCCCGACACTGAGCAGTCGGCTAGTCATCGCTGGCTGTCAGTACACCCGCCGGCAGTTGCAGCGTGGCGCAGTGCAGGCTGCCGGCCTGTCGGATCAGCGGCAGGCAATCGATCGGGATAATGGCGCGGGACGGGAAACAGTCCTGCAGGGCCTGTGCGGCAACGTCATCGGCGGGATCATTGTAGGCAGGCATCAGGATGGCATCGTTGATGATCAGGAAATTGGCATAGCTGGCTGGCAGACGCCGATTATCCGCATCGAGGCAGGGTGCTGGCAAGGGCAGGGGCACCAGCCGATAGTCCTGGCCGGCAGCCGTCGTGAACGCTTGCAGCTGCGCCGCCATGGCCTGGAGCGGCAGGTAATGCGGGTCATCGGCCTGGTCACAGTGGCTGTAGGCAAGGGTATCCACCGAACAAAAGCGCGCCAGCATGTCGACATGGCCGTCCGTGTCATCACCGATGATCTCGCCATGATCCAGCCACAACACCCGCTCGGCACCCAGCGCCGCGCGCAGGACCGACTCCATCTCTGCCCGCCCGATCCCGGGATTCCGCCCGGTCTTCAGCAGGCAGCGGGAGGTGGTCAGCAGTGTACCGCAGCCATCGCTCTCGATGCTGCCACCCTCGAGTACCAGTGCATGGCGCACCAGCGGCAGTGTGCCGAACCGCCCCTCAGCGTGCAGTACCCGGGCGATACCGTCATCCAGTGCGGCCGGGTGCTTGCTGTCCCAACCGTCGAACGTGAAATCGTGCAGTTCAGCCACCTTGTTCTGTAACGTCACCAGCGGACCATAATCGCGTATCCAGGTATCATTCGATGTGGCGCAGGCGAACATAATATCGTCGTCGCACAGGCCAGCCTTTGCAAGGGTGGTGTGGATCGTGTCGCGATGGATCTCGTCGTAACAAATGACCAGCAGGCGTTCATGCGCCAGGATGGCGCGGGCGAGCTCGATGTAGACGGGGGTGATGTCGGCCAGCGTGTCGCGCCAGTCCGAGTGGCCATGCGGCCAGGTCAGGATGACGCCTGACTGGGGTGCGAACTCAGGGGGCAGCACGCGGGATGAGCACCGGCCGGCCGGTGTGCCGCCCACGCAGAAGCGGTCCTAGTTGCCGGCGGCGCGATGCACGACCGAGTGGATAACCCGGTCGTTTTCAAAGAATACGGAAAAACCGCTATAGTCCCAGCGCGTGATCGGTGGCTGTAGCGGGCCGCCGGCCGTGGATACGGTGGGATACTCGGTCAGCGGGCTGCCGTAACCCTGGCGCACACTGGCCATACTGGTGCCGGCACTCGGTGTCTGCAGCGCGGGGGCCGACTGCATACTGTCTACCAGCAGCACATCGGCGGCTGCCGGTCCCGAGATCAGCAGGAAAAGGGACAAAAACAGCGCAACCGGTCGCGTGATATCCATAACTAACTCCTTGGTAAATATGCGCATTTCTTCAATAATCCACTTGTCTGGACTATAGCACCCGCGACTGAAATACAAAAGTTAAAATTCCTGTAATGTGACAGGCATCACCCGCGGGTACCGGCCATCACAACTTATCGGCCGGCGCGGCACAATTCTGAAAAACAGCAGGCGGAGAATCACCATCACTGCATCCCTGACACACCGTGTGGCCGTAGCCCCCATGCTGGACTGGACGGACCGTCACTGCCGTTTCCTGTTGCGCCTGCTCAGCCGGCATACGCGACTGTATTCGGAGATGGTCACGACCGGCGCCATCCTGCATGGAGACCGGCAACAACACCTGGCATATCACGACTCGGAGCACCCGCTGGCGCTGCAGCTCGGTGGCAGCGATCCCGCGGCGCTCGCCGAGTGTGCACACATCGGTGCGGATTACGGCTATGACGAGATCAACCTGAATGTTGGCTGCCCAAGTGACCGGGTGCAGTCCGGGCGCTTCGGTGCGTGCCTGATGGCGGAGCCGCAACGGGTAGCCGATTGCATAGCCGCCATGCAGCAGGCCGTGTCGCTGCCGGTGACCGTGAAGAGTCGTATCGGGATTGATAATATGGATGCCTACGAGGACCTGTGCCGGTTTGTCGAGACCGTCAGCCAGGCGGGGTGCGGGGTGTTTATCATACATGCCCGCAAGGCCTTTCTGCAGGGGCTGAGTCCGAAGGAGAACCGCACTGTCCCCCCGTTAAGGTATGATCGGGTGTGGCAACTGAAGCTGGATTACCCGGCCCTGGAAATTGTCATCAATGGCGGGATTACGAGCCTCGATGAAGTGGCAAGCCAGCTGCAGCATGTGGACGGCGCCATGCTGGGTCGCGCAGTCTACCATGATCCCCTGTTGCTGGCGGATGTCGATCGCCGCTTTTTCGGTGATCGTCATACCGTGCCAACCCGGCGCGAACTGGTCCTGGAGATGCTGCCGTACATTGAAACGGAACTGAATCGCGGCACGCAACTCAAACACATTACCCGCCACATGCTCGGGCTCTTCCAGGGTCAACCAGGCGCGCGCAGGTGGCGGCGCCACCTCAGCGAACATGCCTGCCGATCGGGTGCCGATAGCCGCGTGGCAATCGAGGCACTGGCCCGGATCGAGGACCCTGACCAGCAGGCAGACCCAGGGCGCATTTCAGAATATGGATGATTTTGTCCTAGACAACGAGGTTGTAATTCGACTGGGATTTTTCTTCGGCATTTTCCTGGTCATGGCCGTGTGGGAGATCGTGACCCCGCGCCGGCCGCTTACTCAGCCCAAACGCACGCGCTGGCTGAACAACCTGGGTCTGGTGGTGCTTAACACCGTCATACTGAGAGTACTGTTCCCGACCGCGGCCGTTGGCGTTGCCCTGTATGCCCAGGGGCAGCAGTGGGGATTCCTGAATCAGCTGGAGTGGCCGGCCTGGCTGGCGACAGTGGTGGCAGTCGTCGTGCTGGATGCGGCGATCTACCTGCAACATGTGATGTTTCATGCGATACCCGTATTCTGGCGCCTGCACCGGGTACACCATGCCGATATGGATTTTGATGTCACCACCGGTGCACGCTTTCATCCGGTCGAAATCATCCTCTCCATGCTGATCAAGTTTGCCGTCATCGTCCTGCTGGGGCCACCGCTGGTGGCCGTGGTGGTCTTCGAGGTACTGCTGAATGCGACCGCCATGTTCAACCACGCTAACATTCGACTTCCGCTGCCTGTTGATCGCGTGCTGCGCTGGCTGATCGTGACCCCGGATATGCACCGCGTGCACCACTCGCATCTCGAGCATGAGACCAACTCGAATTTCGGCTTTAACCTGTCGCTGTGGGACCGGCTGTTTGGCACCTACCGGGACCAGCCGCAGGATGGCCATACCGGCATGGTGATCGGCATCGATACCTGGCGCGATCCGGCGCATTGCATTCGTTTAACTGGCTTGCTGCTGATGCCATTCCAGGGGAGGGTGAACGACTACGCAATCAACCGCCGCAGCTGGGACACGCATGACAAGTCCTGAGGCAAAGCGGCGCGGGTTGATCCTGTTGCTGTTGCTGGCCGGTATCACCGCCGCGATCCTCCTGCGCGATCGCCTGTCGGTCGATGCCCTGACCGGTTACGTCGGGCAGCTGGGCTGGTTGGCGCCGCTGGCATTTATCGGCGGCTATGCGATTGCCACGGTGTTCTTTCTACCGGGGCTGTTGTTTACACTGGCCGGCGGTGTGCTGTTCGGCCCACTCTACGGTACGCTGTACAATCTCATCGGGGCGACCCTCGGTGCGACACTGGCCTTTCTGCTGGCGCGTTTCCTGGCCTATGACTGGGTTGCAAAGCGCACCGGCACGCAGCTGCGCAAACTGGTCGAGGGTGTGGAAGAGGAGGGCTGGCGCTTCGTTGCCTTCGTGCGCCTGGTACCACTGTTTCCATTCAACCTGCTGAACTATGCACTGGGGCTGACAAAGATACCGCTCATGCATTATGTGATTACCTCGTTTATTTTCATGGCACCGGGTGGTGCAGCCTATACCTATCTCGGCTATGCCGGGCGCGAACTTGCCGCCGGCGGCGAAGACGTTATCCGCAAGATCCTGCTGGCGATTGCAGTGGTTGCAAGCGTCGCATTCCTGTCGCGCATCATCATGAAACTGCGGCGCAACAGGCAGGGGACGCCACCGTGAAACAGGACCTGGTCGTGATCGGCGGTGGTCCCGGTGGCCTGGTGGTCGCCAGTGTCGCTGCCCAACTGGGACTCAGGGTTACGCTGGCGGAAGCGTCCGACCGGCTTGGCGGGGACTGCCTGCATACCGGCTGTGTGCCCAGCAAGTCGCTGATTGCGATGTCACGTATCGTTCATGCCACCCGGCACGGGGTAGCCACCGGCCTGCTGTCATCCATGCCGGACATCGACTTTGCCAGCGCCATCGCCCATGTCGATCGCGTCATTGGCAAGATTCAGTTGCATGATGATCCGGAACGCTTCCGCAGCTACGGCTGTGACGTGCGGTTTGGCAAGGCGGAATTTACCACTGATCGGGCGGTGGTCGTGAATGACGAGATCATCCGCGCCCGCCGCTTTGTGATTGCCACGGGATCGCAACCCGCGATCCCACCCGTGCCGGGACTGGACGAGGCCGGCTACGAGACCAATGAAACGATATTCCAGCGGCGCGACCTGCCCAGGCGTCTGGCTGTGATTGGCGGTGGACCGGTGGGCGTGGAACTGGCACAGGCCTTTGCGCGCCTGGGCAGCGAGGTCACGATTGTGGAAATGGCCGGACAGCTGCTCGGTCGAATGGACAGCAAGGTGGCCGAGACGCTCTGGCAGGTGCTTGAAGCGGAAGGTGTGCGGGTGCGTCTGTCGGCCGCGATCACCGCGGTTCGCCGACACGGTGACAGTCGTCAGCTCGTACTGGAATCGGGTGAGACCGTCGAATGCGATCGTATCCTGGTGGCGGCCGGACGCCGGCCGGTGGTGCGCGGGCTCGGGCTCGAGGCAGCCGGGATTGAATATGACCAGCGTGGCATTCAGGTCGATGACCGTCTGCGTACCTCGCAACGCCATATCTATGCCATCGGTGATGTCGCAGGCCCGCTGCAGTTCACGCACGTGGCCGAATACCAGGCCGGTGTGGCACTCGCCAATATTGCCTTCAGGCTGCCGAAAAAAACCGACTACCGGGTCGTGCCGGTCGTGGTGTACACGGATCCGGAAATTGCCACGGTGGGATTGACCGAGCAACAGGCCAGTAACCAGGGCATCCGCCACGAGGTTGCGGAATTCCCCATGGCGGATATCGATCGTGCCATTGCCGACGACGCGCCTGTTGGCTACGCCCGCTTCCTTCTCAGTAAGGGCCGGATCATCGGTGCCAGTATCGTGGGCGCACACGCGGGCGAACTCATTCACGAAGTGGCGCTGGCGATGCAGCAGCGGCTCAAGGCAAAGCAGCTCAGTAAGCTGGTGCATGCCTATCCTACCTATGCACAGCTCAACCGGCGTACAATCAACAGCCGTTATGCCGGTTTGCTGCAGTCGCGCAAGATACACCTGCTCGTGTGGTTGCTCAACCGGCTGATACCCTGATCCAGGACAGCAGCATGCATGCCACCTTGCCCTTGTTACAGCGCACCGACTTTCCCGCACTGCGCCGCGACCGGCTGCAGACGCTGCAGGTGAATGTCGGCTATCTGTGTAACCAGTCCTGCCTGCACTGCCACGTCAATGCGGGACCCAAGCGCACCGAGATCATGGACGCGCAAACGGTTGAGGACATCATCGGCTTCATCGACCGCAGCGAACTGCGTGTGCTGGACCTGACCGGCGGTGCGCCCGAGCTCAATGTGCACTTCAGGTCACTGGTGCTGGCCGCGCGCGCACGTGATCTGGAGGTCATCGATCGCTGCAACCTGACGGTGCTGCTGCTGCCCGGACAGGAGGACACGGCCGCGTTCCTTGCCAATAATATGGTTAAGATAGTTGCTTCACTTCCTTGTTATTTGGAGGAAAATGTAGATGCGCAGCGTGGTGACGGGACCTATGCTGACAGCCTCACGGCATTGCGGCGTCTGAACGATCTCGGTTACGGGCTAGCCGGCTCGGGACGGGTGCTGGATCTCGTGTACAACCCGCAGGGTCCCGTGCTGCCACCGCCACAGCAACAGCTTGAGGCAGACTACCGGCAGCATCTCGAAAGTCAGTACGGCATCCGCTTCAACAGTCTCCTGGCGCTGGCAAACATGCCGATCAAGCGCTTTGGCAGTACGCTGGTCAGCCGGGGCGAGTTCCACGCCTATATGCAACTGCTGAAACACGCGCATCAGGATGAAAATCTGGCCGCTGTCATGTGCCGTACGCTGCTCAGCGTGGACTGGCAGGGTTATGTCTATGACTGCGACTTCAATCAAATGCTCGATCTTCCCATGCCTGGTCCCCGGCAGGGTAAAATACACATTAACGAACTTGCAGTGCAGGACATGCAGGGGCGTGCAATCAATATTGCAGACCACTGTTATGGCTGCACCGCCGGGCAGGGGTCCGGTTGCAGCGGCGCACTGGTTTAACCGGTATCAACAGGGAAGGAAAGGCAAGCGATGAACATAGAGGGTGCAGTACTCGACCGTTACACGGCGGGCGCACGGGCACGCCAGGAAGCACTATGCTGTCCGGTGGACTACGACAACAACCTGCTGGCGATACTGCCGCAGGAAATCATTGAACGCGATTACGGTTGCGGTGACCCGTCACGTTACGTGCAGAGCGGTGACACCGTGCTGGATCTTGGCTCCGGTGGCGGCAAGATCTGCTATATGGCCGCGCAACTGGTCGGTCCCCGCGGGCGGGTCATCGGCATCGATATGAACGATGAAATGCTGTCCCTGGCACGCAAGTACCAGTCGGCCATGGCGGCACGCCTCGGCGGCGACCGGGTGGAATTCCTGAAAGGGAAAATCCAGGATCTGGCCCTGGATATCCGTGCCATGCAGGACTGGCTGGCGCAGCATCCGGTGCAGGGCGAGGCGGATCGCGTCCGTCTCAGGCAGCAAGAGGAACAGCAGAAGGCGACACGCCCGCTGGTCCGGGACAGCTCGGTTGACCTGGTGATCTCCAACTGTGTGCTCAACCTGGTGGCCGATAGCGAGAAGCAGCAGATGGTCAGCGAAGTGTTTCGTGTGCTGAAACCAGGCGGGCGCATTGCCATTTCCGACATAATCAGTGACCGGCCGGTACCGGCTGACATGAAACAGGATCCCGAATTGTGGAGTGGCTGCCTGTCCGGGGCCTTCCATGAGAAGGAAATGCCGGCCATGTTCGCTGCCGCGGGTTTCAGCGCAGTGACCTATGACCAGTGGGATGTCCGGCCATGGCGCGTCATTAACGGCATCACCTTCCGCTCGGTCACACTGACCGCCGTCAGGCCGGCCATGACGGATGATGGAGACGCCCGTCATGCACTCGTCTACCGCGGACCATTCGAATCGGTAACGGATGAAAGCGGTCGCTGTTACCGCCGCGGCGAACGTGTCTTCGTCACAGCGGAACGACGCCGCCTGCTGACCGGCCCGGCCTATGACGGCGCCTTCATCGACCTGACGCCAGCGGGTGAGTCACAGGCAGCGTGTTGTTCAACGGAGTCTGCCGGTGGCGGTTGTTGCGGCTGACAGGCCGAGGCTCTCGATCGTTATTCCTGCGCTCGATGAAGCGGCCTGCCTGGGTGACACACTGTCCTGCCTGCAGGCCATGCGCGCACGTGGGCATGAAGTCATCCTGGTAGATGGCGGCAGTCAGGATGCGACGGTCCACCTGGCCGGGCAGGCGGTCGACCGGGTGATCCACAGCCGCCGCGGGCGTGCCCGGCAGATGAATGCCGGCGCGCACGATGCAAGCGGTGACATTCTCTGGTTTTTACATGCCGATACCCGGGCACCGGACAATGCCGACCAGCTGATCGTCGAGGCACTGACGTCGGATGCACACTGCTGGGGCCGCTTCGACGTCGAGCTGGCCGATCGCAGCCTGCTGCTGAGAGGGGTCGCACGCCTGATGAACCTGCGTTCCCGCCTGACCGGTATCGCCACCGGCGACCAGGGCATGTTTATGACTCGCGCCGCCTTTGCACGCATTGGCGGCTTCGAGGATATGCCGTTAATGGAAGACATTGCAGCCAGCCGCGCACTGCGGCGCATATCGCCCCCGGCCGCACTGCGAACGACCCTGCCGACCTCCACCCGGCGCTGGCGACGCCACGGCATTGTCAAAACAATCGTTGCCATGTGGGGACTGCGGTTGGCGTATTTTCTCGGCGTGCCGACACAGCGTCTGGCCCGCTATTATTCACCGCATTCCCGATGAAGTATCCACGGGCTCGCATTCTCGTAATGAGTAAGGCACCGGTACCGGGCCTGGTGAAAACCCGTCTGGTGCCACTCCTGGGCCAAGAGGGTGCGGCACGCCTCTACCGCACGCTGCTGGAGAACACTCTCACAAAGCTGACTGCGGCCGATCTGTGCCCACTGGGGCTGTGCTGTGCGCCGGATACACGCCAGGACTTTTTCACCGCGTGTCGCAGGCGCTATCGGCTGGACTTGACGGAACAGGGCCCGGGCGATCTCGGCCAGCGCATGTCCAGGGCCGTCGCCACAGCCCTGCAACAGGCGGACCGGGTAGTCCTCGTCGGCGCGGACTGTCCGTCCCTGACAGGTGACGATGTCGACATGGCACTGCAGCAGCTGGGCCATGGCACCGACGTCGTGCTCGGGCCCGCCGAGGACGGGGGTTATTATCTGATCGGCATGACCCGGCATCATGCCCGCCTGTTCGAGGCCGTCCCCTGGGGCAGTGCACAGGTTATGGACAGGACCCGGCAGCATATCGAGGCGCTCGGGCTCGCCTGCAGGATGCTCCCGACCCGCGCCGACCTCGACACACCTGCCGACTATCAAGCCTGGGCCGGGCCTGCACGGTGCGACGCCCGCACAGACAAGGCCTGCTGACGGCAGCGGCCCTGACTGGCGCTCAGCGTGTTACTGGTCTATAAGTTGTCTATAATTATCAATCACAACATAAGAATTACTAATTAACATCTCAAGCAGGCAAGGAGGTAGCACATGAGAAGGCTGTATTTTCTGGTACCCGATGTCGACAGCGCCAAGGTCATTGTTGATGAACTGTTACTGGCACGTATCGAAGAACGCCATATCCATATCGCGGCATCCGATCATCACGTTCTGACCGAGGCCAATCTGCCGGAGGCCAACCTGTTACAGGAAAGCGATTTCATCCCGGCTGTCGAACGCGGCCTGGCTGTTGGCGGGGCCACCGGTGTCCTCGCCGGTATTGCTGCTGTTGCTATCCCCGGCGTCGGACTGGCACTGGGTGGCGGTGCCATCCTCGGTATCGGTCTGGCCGGTGCCGGACTCGGTGCGTGGGTGTCCAGCATGATCGGCATATCAGCGCCCAGTTCGCGGCTGACTGAATATGAAAAATCCATCGAACAGGGCAATCTGCTGATGATGGTCGATGTACCCAAGGCACGGGTCGATGACATCACCGCGCTGGTGCGCACGCATCATCCGGAGGCGCATATCGAGGGAACCGAGCCGGTCATCCCGGCATTTCCGTAATGGCAGACCGCCTGCCCGTGTCCGCACACTGGACGCGGGCAGGTGACTACGACCTAAGTCCAATAGCCTTACTCAATGAACCTGTCGGACAATATGGATAAGGCTTCTTTATTTATGTGGGTTGGCATATGAATGAGCGCAGAAAAAAAATCGACCGGCGCAACTTCGTTCTCAGCGAGAACCGGTCCGCCAAGTGTGACCGGCGTTACAGTCCGGATCGTCGGCTGAATAATATCTCGGCGGAATGGGTGCCGATCAAGCACGTGAACATCCATCCCATGACGCGTCTCATTTTCAGCAAGCACTGACCCGGTCAGGTCAATAACCTGACCATCTCCACGTGGGCTATGCCCGCTTCCTCGAAGGGATCACCGCAAACATCGAAACCCGCCTGCCGGTAGAATCCGGCCGCAGCGGTTTGTGCATGCAGATAGATTCGACTCAGGTGCTGGCGACGCGCACATGCCTCCAGGCGCGCCAGGATCGCCCGTCCGATGCCCCGCCCGCGCCATTCAGCCAGCACTGCCATGCGGCCCAGGCGTCCATCCGGCATCAGCCGGCCGGTTGCAACGGCACGAGCATCATCGAGCAGTGCAAGCACGTGGAAGCCGTGTGCGTCTGATCCATCCCATTCAAGCTCTGCCGGGATGCCCTGTTCAAGTACGAATACGCTATGGCGGATGTCCCTGATTGCTGCTTCGTACTGCAACCAGTCGGCATCAATAACCCGATAACTGCTCTCAGATGTTGCTGGCCTGCTCACTGGCATTGCCGGTATAGCTTGCAGGCGTCAGCCTTGACAGTTCATCGCGCACCTCGGCCGGGAGATCGAGTGACTGCAGGAAGGCGTGCAGGGTGGCCTGGTTGACGTCCTGGTCGCGGGTCAGTGCCTTGAGCTTTTCATACGGTTTGTCGATGCCGTAACGGCGCATGACGGTCTGCAGTGCCTCCGCCAGTACTTCCCAGCTGCCGTCCAGATCGGCCTGCGTGCGGTGTTCGTCGAGCTGCAGCTTGCCAATGCCCTTCAGGCAGGATTCGCAGGCAATCACGTGGTGCCCGATTGCCACGCCGATATTACGCAGCACGGTTGAGTCACTGAGGTCACGCTGCCAGCGCGAGACGGGTAATTTCGCGGCAAAGTGCCCGTACAGTGCATTGGCGATGCCAAGGTTGCCCTCGCAGTTCTCGAAGTCGATCGGATTCACCTTGTGCGGCATGGTCGAGGAACCGACCTCGGAGGCCACGGTCTTCTGCCGGAAATAGCCCAGCGAGATATACCCCCACATGTCCCGACAGAAATCGATCAGCACGGTATTGAAGCGCGCCAGGGCGTCGAACTGCTCGGCCATGTAGTCGTGCGGTTCTATCTGGGTGGTATAGGCATTGATCTCCAGGCCAAGGTTGCTGATGAAGGTCGCGGCAAACGCCGGCCAGTCGATATCGGGATAGGCCACCAGGTGCGCGTTGTAGTTACCCACGGCACCGTTCATCTTGCCGAGTATCGGTACCATGGTGAACTGCTCGCGCTGACGTCGCAGGCGTATACAGACATTGGCCATCTCCTTGCCGACCGTGGTCGGCGAGGCCGTCTGACCATGGGTACGCGACAGCATCGGCCGGTCGGCATACTTTTTCGCCAGCTGTTCGACGGCATGTATCACGTCATCCATCAGTGGCAGCAGCGACTGGCTGCGCGCCTCGCGCAGCATCAGTGCATAGGCCAGATTGTTGATGTCCTCGGAGGTGCAGCCAAAATGGATAAACTCGCTGATGGCCTCGAGCTCCTCGTTGCCGGTGATTTTCTCTTTGAGAAAATATTCAACGGCCTTGACATCATGGTTGGTGGTGCGTTCGATGTTCTTGACCCGTTGCGCGTCCTGTTCGCTGAACTTATCGATGATATCGTTCAGCACACGCTCCGCGTGGGTGCCCAGTGTCGGAACCTCGGCGATGCCCTCGTGCGCGGCCAGCGCCTGCAGCCAGCGTATCTCCACGACCACGCGGTGTCGGATCAGACCAAACTCACTGAAGATCGGCCGCAGTGTCTCGGTCTTGCCGCCATAACGACCATCCACCGGTGAAACTGCAGTAAGCTGTGACAAGTCCATAGCTGCCCTCGTTGTAGTGCGACCGCTCAGGCGGCCAGCTGGCGCAACACGTAGTGCAGGATGCCGCCATTGCGGTAGTACTCGTATTCCTGTGGTGTATCGATGCGTACCCGCGCGTCAAACACCGTTTCCCGGCCGTCGTCCGCGGTGGCGGTAACCCGGGTAAATTCGGCCAGACCCTCCTGCAAACCGACGATGGCGTAGCTCTCGCGTCCATCCAGTCCGAGACTTGCCGGTGTTTCGCCGGCTTTGAACTGCAGTGGCAGGATACCCATACCCACCAGGTTGGAGCGGTGAATGCGTTCGTAGCTCTGCGCGATTACCGCACACACGCCAAGCAGGCGCGGTCCCTTTGCCGCCCAGTCGCGCGAGGATCCGGAGCCATATTCCTTGCCGGCAATGACCACCAGCGGCACATTATCCTGTCGATAGCGCACCGAGGCATCAAAGATACTCATCTGCTCGCCACCAGGCAGGTGGACGGTGACGCCGCCTTCGGTACCGGGGGCCAGCTGGTTACGCAGGCGGATGTTGGCAAAGGTGCCGCGCATCATGACCTCGTGATTGCCGCGGCGTGAACCGAGCGAGTTGAAGTCCCCGCGCTGCACGCCACTGGCTTCCAGGTAGGTCGCTGCCGGACTGCCGGGCGCGATGGCGCCGGCCGGTGAGATATGGTCGGTGGTGACCGAATCACCGAGCAATGCCAGTACGCGCGCACCCGTAATGTTGCCCAGTGCGCCAGGCTCACGTGTCATGCCCTCGAAGTAGGGCGGCTTGCGGATGTAGGTGGAATCATCAACCCATGCATACTGCTTGTCTTCCGGCGAGGGCAGTGCATTCCAGCGCGACTCGCCGGCAAACACCTCGGCATAGGTGCTGCTGAACTTGTCCCGGTCGACACTGGCATGGATGACGGCGCGGATCTCATCCTGTGACGGCCAGATATCCTTAAGGTAAACCGGCTGGCCGTCGCGCCCGGTGCCGAGCGGTTCGTTCTGGATATCGATGTCCATGCGCCCGGCAATGGCATAGGCCACCACCAGCGGCGGCGAGGCCAGATAGTTCATGCGCACCTCGGCATGCACGCGGCCCTCGAAGTTCCGGTTGCCGGACAGGACCGCGCAGACCGACAGGTCACCGTCCCTGATTGCCTGCGAGACCGGCGCGGGCAGTGGCCCGGAGTTGCCGATACAGGTGGTGCAGCCATAGCCCACGGTGTTGAAGCCGAGACTGTTCAGATCGTCCATCAGGCCGGCCTGCTCGAGGTAGGCAGTCACCACCCGTGAACCGGGCGCCAGCGAGGTCTTGACCCAGGGCTTCACGCCCAGCCCCTGCGCGTGGGCCTTTTTGGCAACCAGCCCGGCGCCGATCATGACCGACGGATTGGAGGTGTTGGTGCATGAAGTGATGGCCGCAATGACCACGGCGCCGTCATTCAGGGTGACGGTCTCGCCCTCGATGAGCGTATCGACCGGCGTGCTGTTGATGTTGCGTTCCAGCTTGAGTGCGTCCAGCTCCGCCACGAACCGCGGCTTGCTCTCGGTGAGCGGTACGCGGTCCTGCGGACGCTTTGGCCCGGCCAGGCTGGGCACCACGCTGCCGAGGTCCAGTTCGACTACCTTGGTAAAGGTGGCCGGGGCATCGCCTGGCTGGCGAAACATTTGCTGTTCGCGCATGTAGGCCTCGACCAGCACGACCTGTGATTCGGCTCGTCCGCTGAGCCTGAGGTAGGCGAGGGTTTCTTCATCCACTGGGAAAAAGCCGCAGGTTGCACCGTATTCCGGCGCCATATTGGCGATGGTGGCACGGTCGGCCAGCGACAGGTGATCCAGTCCGTCGCCGTAGAACTCGACGAACTTGCCGACCACGCCTTCGCGACGCAGGATCTCCACGACGGTGAGCACCAGGTCGGTCGCGGTGGCGCCCTCCGGGAGCCGGCCATGCAGGTGGAAGCCGACGACTTGCGGGATGAGCATGGAGATCGGCTGGCCGAGCATGGCCGCCTCGGCCTCGATACCGCCCACACCCCAGCCCAGTACACCGAGACCGTTGATCATGGTGGTGTGCGAATCGGTGCCGACGAGGGTGTCCGGGTAGGCCTGGGTGACGCCGTCGCTGTCGCGTTCGAACACGACCCGGGCGAGGTACTCGAGATTGACCTGGTGCACGATGCCGGTATCGGGCGGCACCACGCGGAAATTCGAAAAGGCCTTCTGGCCCCATTTCAGAAAGCTGTAGCGTTCCTGATTGCGCTGGTATTCCAGTTCACTGTTGAGGTCCATGGCACTGGCCGATCCGTAGCTGTCCACCTGGACGGAATGGTCGATGACCAGCTCCGCCGGCTGCAGTGGATTAATGCGATCCGGGTCACCGCCCAGCTGCGTCATGGCATCGCGCATGGCGGCAAGGTCGACCACGGCCGGCACGCCGGTAAAGTCCTGCATCAGTACACGGGCCGGTCGAAAGGCAATTTCGACGTCGGGCTCCGCCTGCGACTCCCAGTTAATCAGCGCCTCGATGTCCGCCCGCGTGACGGTATGTTCATCCTCGTAGCGCAGCAGGTTCTCCAGCAGGATCCGGAGTGAGCACGGCAAGTGGCTGATGTCGTGTGACTCGGCCAGTTTGCGCAGGCTGAAGATCTCGCAGGTCTTGTTCCCGACTGCGAGTGTGTCGCGCGTGTTGAAGCTGTTATTCATGGACTCTCCGTGCGTCTCGCGAAAGGAGCGCAATTATACACGGTTTCGGGGCACTGGCAGGTGGACCCGGCGCAGGCCGGTCAGGCAGTGCGCACGAGTGCCTGTGCATGGCGCACCAATGCCTTGCGCCCGAGCACGAGCCTGATTCGTCCACCGCCGCACTGCCGCCACAGAACGGCTGCCCGCATGCCGGCCAGCAGCAGTGCGCGGATCATGTCCCGGCTTTCCGTCGCATCGAGGATGGCCGGTTCACCCTGCACCATGATGCGCGGTGTCAGTGTGCTGACCGTGTCGGTATAGATACCGGCCAGCGCGGCAATCAGTTCAGGCGTGACCTCGGGACCGTACGCCGCACCGTTGCGCATGGCATCGATGCCACGGGCGATCGCATCGAGCAGGTCGGGCCGCCCGGACAGTTTACGCTCCAGATGCATCAGTGTGATGACATAAGCGGTCAGTTCCGGATCGCGCGTGCTGTTGTCGTTGCCCAGTTGCTCACGCAAAACGGCAAGCCCCGTGGCGAGACCGGCTGTGTCAGGGTAGACGGCATCGACGTTAGCGGGTGAGGTCATGAAGATACTGCCGATACTCGTGCGGGTGGCCGTCGCGTCGCGCACCTGTCCACGCGCGGTCTGTTGTACCAGGCGTGCCGCCTGGAAGAGGCCGGCCAGCGCAAGGGTTTGTCCATGCAGCGACATGTGATGCGTCTCCGTCTTCAGTCGTTGAAACCGTGCTCGATAATACCGCCACCGAGGCAGACCTCCTCATCGTAAAACACCACCGACTGGCCGGCGGCCACGGCGCGCTGGGCGACATCGAAACGCACCGTGCAGACGCCGTCATGGAGCGTGTTGATGGTACACCCCTGCAGTGGCTGCTGGTGACGGATGCGGGCATGACAGGCATGCGGTAATGCCGGCGCACTCGTGCCGATCCAGTGCAGCTGACTGGCCTTTAAGTGCGTCTTGAACAGGGCAGGGTGGTTGCCACCCTGCACCACGTAGAGGATATTGCCGCTGACATCCTTGTCCGCCACATACCAGGCATCACCACCGGCTTCGCGTCGTCCGCCGATCCCCAGACCCTGGCGCTGGCCAATGGTGTAGAACATCACGCCCTGGTGCTCGCCAATCACCTTGCCGTCAAGCGTCCTGATTTCACCCTGGCGTTTGTCAACATAGCGGGCAAGAAATTCGCTGAAGCGGCGCTCGCCGATAAAGCAGATGCCGGTGCTGTCTTTCTTGTCATGGACCTTGAGCCCGATGTGCGCGGCCAGTGTCCGCACCGCCTGTTTGTACCTGTCACCCAGTGGAAACAGGCTGTGTGCCAGCTGTTCCCGGGTCAGCGTATGCAGGAAATAGGTCTGGTCCTTGTGTTCGTCCACACCGCGCAGCAACTGCACCTCCGGCTCCCGGCGGATGCGCGCATAGTGTCCGGTGGCAATGAAATCAGCACCCAGTCCGATGGCATGCTCGAGAAAGGCGCGGAACTTGATTTCCCGGTTACACACGACATCCGGACTCGGCGTGTGACCGGCCTCGTACTCGTGGAGAAAGTGGGTAAAGACGCGGTTCCAGTACTCGGCAGAAAAACTGACCGTCTGCAGGGCAATGCCCAGCCGCGCGGCGACATGGCGTGCATCGGCCAGATCCGCTTCAGCAGGGCAGTGGTCCGCCGCGTCATCCTCGTCCCAGTTTTTCATGAACACCGCGGAAACATCATGCCCCTGTTCCAGCAGCAGGTATGCGGCAACGGCGGAATCAACACCACCGGACAGTCCCACCACAACCCTGCTCATACGCTAGCCGATGTCTGCCAGCAGCGAGAGGGGGTATACGCGACCCTCGAGATAATCATCAATGCTGCGCAGCACCAGCGGGCTGCGCAGCTCACTCTGCCGTGCCCTGATCTCATCAATGTCCATCCAGCACACGCCCTCGATATCCGGATCCAGCGGCCGCTCGGGCAGGTGTGCCGTGGCCCGGCCGGCGAAGCTGACACGCAAAAAGGTTTCCTGCGTGTGCGGATGGCGCCAGCGGTAAATGCCAATCACCGCTTCCGGTTCGAAGCACCAGGCCGTTTCTTCCAGATTCTCACGCACGACCGCCTCCAGCAGGCTCTCGTTGTCCTCCAGGTGACCGGCCGGCTGGTTATAGACCAGTCGCCCGGCACTGCGCTCGCGCACCAGCAGGAAGTGCCCGTCCTGCTCGATGACCGCGGCCACTGTTATATGGGGTGTCCAGATCAAGCTCATGGCTTTCAACTAGTTACATCTTTGTTAACCGAACGTTGGCGCGCCAACTTTTCACCATGGCGCTGGTCCCACTTAACAGTGTGCACGTAGAATTTTTGGCGCTCGCACTATGTGAATGATTCTCATATACTCTGTGCCTCGTTGATGTGATGGTAGTTATGCCCCAATGCTGAGGCACTATGTCACCGCATTACTGTAACGATAAACAAATACGAACTTTTTAACAAAATTGTTCTGGAGGAACTGGTATGACTGGCTTGCTAAGAAAAACACTGATTTCGGGGCTGATATTCGCTGTATCGACAGGCACCGTCCTGGCCGAGGTATTAATGCCATTCGTGCTGGCGGGCACATCCAGCGGCGATGTCGCTTCCGTGTCGGCCGAGGTCAAGTCAAAGCTGACCGCGGGGGGCTTCGAGGTGGTTGGCGAATATTCACCGTATGCTGACGCGCACATTATCATCGTTACCAACGATGCCCAGAAAGCCCATGCCGCCAAGTCCGAGTTCGGCGGCTACGGTGCCATCAACCGTGTCTCCGTGACCAGGAACGGCGACGTCACCGAGGTGGCCTACACCAATCCGGTTTACATGGCCGCAGCCTACCGCATGGCCGTGGATATGGCGGATATCCGCAGCCAGCTGGAAGCCGCACTGGGTGCAGAGAAAGACTTTGGCTCGGAGAAGAACCTGACGGCTGAGGATCTGCGCAAGTTCCACTACACCGTCATGATGGAATACTTCGACGACCCGAGTGACCTGGCCGAGTACGATAGTCAGGCCGAAGCCGTCAAGGCCGTCGAGGATTCGCTGGCGGCCGGTCTGGGTGCGACCGCCAAGATCTACCGTGTCGATATCCCGGGCAAGGACGAAACGGTATTCGGCGTGGCCCTGAAGGGTGCGGACGCAGATGACTGCAGTGGCGACGAGTTTGTCATGAGCCGCATCGACAAGACCACACCGCGGTCAACAGCGCACCTGCCGTATGAAATCGTGGTCACCAACGGTGAGGCACGGGCCCTGTATGCACGCTTCCGTATCGCCATCAACTGGCCGCACCTGCCG
>JBATGJ010000219.1:0-4242 GCA_049665685.1 Gammaproteobacteria bacterium | reverse complement strand
CTTCCGCATCACCTTCCGGTGTCGCCAGACCAGCCGCCGGGGCCGGCATCGTCTCAGTCGGGTCCGCATCGTCAGCCGGTGCGACGGCCTGGGTGGCGGCCGGTGCTGCCATGGCCGGTATCGCCATGGCCGGTGCTACTGCTGTCGGTGCGGCTATTTTTGGGGCTGCAACTTCAGGCACTGCAACTGCAGGAACCTCAGGTGCTACCGCTATGGGCGCTACTGGTGCTACAACAGCCGGTGCTGCCGCTGTCGGTGCGGCAATTTCAGCTTCTGCAGGGATTGCCGCCGTGTCGTCGGACTTGAGCAGCCCCTTCATCTTTGCCTTGGCCTTTCCCAGCAGTCCCGCCGGTTCAGCCTCGCCGGCCGCCGGGGCCGGCATCGTCGCACTCGGGTCCGCGTCGTCAGCCGGTGCGACGGCCTGGGTTACGGCCGGAGCTGCAACTTCAGGCATCGTCGCTATGGGTGCTACCGACTCCACAACTTCAGGTGTCGCGACTGCCGGTATCGCCACTGCAGCGGGAGCGGCCACGGGTGCGGACATCGACCGGGCGGGTTCACTCTGCGCAGCAGATTCCGTAGCCAGTGGCGCAATGGCGGCGCTTGAAGGTCCCTGCCCTGACGCCTGGATACCTGTCGCGGCAGGTGCGTGGTAATTCGGTTGACGAGTCATGTCACCCGCAGCTTGTGGTGCAGCAGGATTGCCATAAGCGGGTGGGTAGCCATGTGGTGGGTAGTAAGGCTGTCCATACATCGGGCGACCATAGCCGGGAGAGGCCTGCCAGCCGGGAGGTGGATAATCGTTTTGCGATCGCGGGTAGCCCGGCTGTTCTGACGCCTGTGGATTGGCGGGCTGTGCGCCGTAGTTCTGCGGTGCTGCCTGTTCGGGCTGGCTGTAGGGCGATGCAGCCCATCCACTAACGGGGACTAGTGCGATCAGTGTACAACCGCAAGCGGCCATGATGGTATTCGATCTTATGATTTGTCGCATGGTATTTCCTCTCAACTGCTGCTCATTATGTTCACGATAAAATTTTCAGGTTTACCTGGTTCTGTTGTCAGCCCGAACGTCCTGCACAGTGTCGTGGCTGTATATCAGGTGGCGTGGTTTCGCAGAATGCCTCAATGATAGGCGCGCATGTCTACAACGCAAGTTGGTATTAGTGAATTTATGTGGCTCGGCACTGGACAAGGCGGCTGCCAGTATATACTGATCAAGCGACAAAAATTGAAAACAAATCCCTTTTCCAAAAGTCTTCGGTTATTGACTCTGTCAGTTGAGTCTGAACCCCTTGATTCCACTACAAAGTAGACAGTATCCTCATCACCCGTCGCAATCATCTCTCGCCCGGAACAATGCGGCAGGGTGCGTTCAACGCACCATTACTTAACCTGAGGATATCCTCCCGATCTTCCTGAACCAGTGGGATTTTCATACGGATGACCGCACCCCCGACGTAACCGCCAACTGCTAAACTGACAGTCTAGTGCAAAGTGCGTTCCACGCACCATTACCGCTCACCAAGGCCTAGCTCTATTGATTTGAGTAAAATCAACAGCTACCGATACTAATAATTCAAACACGGAGTATGTCATGAACAAATTGACGTCTTATGCCGCACTGGTGGCTGCCGCGCTGTTTGGCGGCGTGGCAGAGAGTGCCTGGTACGATGAAACAACAGCAAACGAAACGGCCGCACCTGCCGAACAACCGCCTGCGCCCGCAGCCAGTGTTATACCGGGCTGGTATCCGCCCCCCAATCAGAGCGGGTACGCGCAAACCTGGCAACAACCGCCCCGCTGGCCTGCGCCCCAGCAGGGTTATGGTCAATTCCCTCCCCGCTATCCGGCAGGCGGACAATACCAGGCCTATCCCGCGGCGCCTGCGACAGCCCCGGCAGTACGGGAAAACCCACTTGGCACCAAACTGAAACAGACCCGGGAAGAATTGGCCGCGAAAAACAGCGAACTGGACGAGGCCCGCAGCACGCTTGAAGAGTTACGCGCCAAGCTGCAGGACAGTCTTGCCACTGAAGCAAAACTGTCCGACAAAATCGCCTACAGTACCCGCGAACAACAGGCCTTACGGGTGCGCGTGACAGAACTGATCGATACAGTGAACACCTCAAGGACCACACTGGAACAGCAGCACCAGCTGATCAATAACCATCAGGCACAAATCCAGCAACTTTCTGCGGAACGCGACCAGCTACACAGCGAACTCGCCAGCCGGGACGAACAACTGGCCGCACTGCAGTCTGAACTGCAGGTGGCACAACAGGCAATAGAGGCACTCGACGCCACCAAGGCAAAGATCGCGGCGCACAGGGACGAGTTGACCAGGCTCGAGGCCGGGCTGGAGCAACTGCAGACCCGTCTGCGGGCCGGAACAGAAAACCGGGACTGAGTGACGCGATCAGCCAGGCCGCGCACTCGCCGGTAGCAAAGGTCGGTGTCATTTACCGAAAAATGTTTCCAGCCCCTTACTGATTGGCTTCTCCTTCAGGCAATCGGTTTATCCACAGCACAGGTCATCCATCCCTGAACATGGCTCTGAACCGATTTATTTCATCTTAATCAATACAATAGTCAGGCCCCACCCCTGCCCCTACCCCGGCAAAGAGAGCCACGGACACACTTCCCAGGCCCAAGCAGGATGCGTGCCAGTCCGTTAGCTGCAAGTCGCGGACAATCCTGCTAAAATTTGCAGGACTAATTCCAAAAACTTACTCGAAGTAAGAAGGTTCATTCGAACGTGCTGAAAATCACAATCATGAACACCAAGGGTGGTTGCGGTAAAACGACAATTGCCACCAACCTGGCCAGCTATTGCGCCTCCCTCGGTTACGGTACAGCCCTGTTCGACTATGATAAACAAGCCTCCAGCCGGCGCTGGCTGAAAGAACGCCCGTCCAACCGACCACCGATTCATGGCGTCGACGCATTCGAACCGCCACGCGCAGGCATCACGCGTGCCTGGCAGCTGAGGGTTCCGCAAGATACCCGTTATATCATTTGCGACACGCCTGCCGGTTGCGGCCTGGTGGATATCGAGGATCGTGTTGCCGAAGCTGACGTGATACTCATTCCGGTATTACCCTCTGCAATCGATATTTATTCAACGGCTGACTTCATCAGGGATTTGCTACTGATCGGCAAGGCGCGCACGCACAACACCCGCCTCGCCATTGTCACAAACCGCACACGCATCCGCACCAAGGCCGTCGAAAAACTGGAGCGCTTTCTCAATAAAGTGAATATCCCCGTCATTGCGCGTATTCGCGATACTACGCACTACGTCAGTGCTGCCGGACAGGGGCTCGGTATCCATGAACTGAATGAGCGGGACGCGCATAAAGACCGTGTGACCTGGGCCGAACTGCTCTACTGGCTGGAAAACAACCCTGGCGGATTCATCGAATTCGAATACGAAGAGCTGCAGCACCGAATTGCCTGAATAAACGGTGTCAGAGCACATTTAACTCTAATATTAGAAGTAAATGTGCTCTGACACCTTTTCAAGGCGCCTGATTTAAAGTCTCGCGATGCAGGCGCCACTGAGGCATGAATTTATCCATGTACCTCTTGAAGTTGTCATTGTGATATCGCTCATACAAGTGCACCATTTCGTGGACTAGCACATACTCAAGGCACTCCACGGGTTGCTTTGCCAGTTCCAGATTGAGCCAGATGCGTCGCCGGGTAATATTGCAGCTACCCCATCGCGTCTTCATCCGCTTCACGCCCCATTCGGCCACCTCTTTTCCGGTTATCGGTTGCCATTTCGCTAATAGCGCATGGATACGCTCCTTCATCAAATCACGGTACCACTCATCGAGTACGCGCTTCCGATTACCGAGCGTAGTGTCAGGGCTCACATACAGGGACAGGATCGCATTATCTTTCACCAAAACCTCGTGCCGCCCCCGGCGCTCGACCACATCCAGCAGATAAGGCCTGCCGAAAACGTAATGGCTCTCTCCCGACAACATTTTCCGCCGGGATTGCCCGGGCTGCAGGAGAAAACGTGACTGCTGTTTTCTGATCCACTTCAGCCTGGCGGCGACCGCCAGGCGCACATGCTCATCGGTGACATGCAAGGGCACAGAAACCCGTATACGGCCATGTGGCGGATACACACGCAAATACAGGTTCTTGATGTCCTTGCGGACAACCTGTACCTCGATATCGCCCACCCGGATCATGAGACTATTTGGAAATCAAACAGGACAGGGCACATTC
>JBATGJ010000218.1:0-9591 GCA_049665685.1 Gammaproteobacteria bacterium | reverse complement strand
GGCTACTGAAAAGTCAGAAAGTAACTAAGGAAGCTCTGATTTAATCGTCATTGCCACGCTTCGCTCGCAATGAAGAAAAATTTTCAGTAAATCAGAGCTTCCCTAATCAATAGCGCAGGATTCACGGCTATGAAGGCCATGCTTCACGGGTAAGCTGGTGACCTCTCAGCCTGCATCATGCGGTCCCTGGAAATGCAGGGCGTTAACCACACAAATTCAGGGCAAGGGAACGGGGAGACTGGCTTATACTCTTTCGCCCCGTATGAAATGTAACAGGGCCATGCTCATGAAACACCTGTGCTTAATCATCCTGGTAATCTCGATTCATGGCTGTCTTCCAGCGGCGGCCGCCGACATCAAGACCCATTGTCTGGGACAGGGGCCGCTGGTTTACCTGATTGGCGGAGGACCGGCCTTCACAACATGGAATCTGCAGCCCGTCCAGCAAACGTTAAGTACCGATTACAGGGTCTGTCGCTGGGATATGCGCGGTGTCGGCGAGCAGGCAGGCCTGCCGGTAAAGCCGGAGATAACGGCGCTGTCCCAGTGGATACAGGACATGCACACTGTACTGCCGCAAGCGCCGGTGGTGCTGTGGGGCCACTCATGGGGCGCCTTGCAGGTGTTGCTGTTTGCCAGGCAGTACCCGGAACGTGTGGCTGCATTGATTCTGAGTAATCCGGTGGATCCTGCCTTGCGCAGCCTGGAACACATCGAGCAGAAGCGCTTTAATCACGCAGAGAACGGTAGTCGTCTCAAGCTCGAAGATATGGGTACGCAACTGGAAGCACAACATAACCTGCGCAGCAAGATTGCGAGTTATTTTGCCGATGCGCGACAGGGCTGGGACTATGCAGCGGGATTTACGCAACAGGACGCGAATAATGGTTTGAATATCAGGATCTGGGATGAATACCGGCAGGCGCCGCTCACGGACGACGACATGCGACAACTGGCAGACAAAATCAGCGGTGCGATTTATTGCCAGGATGATGTACTGCAGCCCGAGAGTCTGATCGAATACAAACGGTTTCTGGACTCGACCAGGCATCATGTACTGACGGGATGTGCCCATTTTCCGTGGGAAGAAAACCCGGAAGCCTATTATCGAGCGCTGTTCGGGCTGTTTGACATGAAAACCGGGGCCGGAGGTTGAGCACCAAAGGGCTGTGTCCTGGATCCGCGCCTGTCACCACACCACCGCGTGCTCGCCTGGAACCATACCGACCGGCTGGTCAGGATCCTGCCTGACGTTGAAGTGGTCCGCCTGGCAGGCGTAGGGCACGCATTACATTACACCCAAACAGAACACGTGGCGCGTTTGATCAGCGATTTTCACGTCGAATTAACGGGGCCGGCCGCCATTGAGTCGCCAAAATAGTGATCCGGGCATTCGAGTCTGATCCATGGATTCGCCATCCGGATCAACGCGGTGACGGTGCCAGGCTGTTCGTGCCTTTTTCGGCTGAGGCGGAATCATGCGTGTAGATATGCATATCCTGCTGGGGGAACGGAATCGAGATGCCTTCTTCGTCGAAGCGCTTCTTCACCGCCCTGGTGATATGCCAGTAGGCCTCCCAGTAGTCCTCGGATTTCACCCATGGTCTGACAATAAAATCAACGGATGACTCGCCCAGGGTATGTAGCCGGATAACGGGCGGTGGATCATCCAGCGCCAGTTCGTGATGATCCACGATTTCATGCAGGATGCGCTCGGCGAGATCGGGGTCATCGTCGTAGCCGATTCCGAACACCATGTCGATCCGGCGAATTTTTTCTGCATTGATATTGCGGATGACATCTCCCCAGATCTTCTTATTGGGTACGATGACCCGCTGGTTGTCGAAGGTGGTGATCGTGGTCGAGACCAGATTCATCTGCTTCACTTTCCCGCTTACACCACCAGCCTCAATGGCGTCCCCCACGTCGAAAGGCCGGTAGATCAGGATCATCATGCCGGATGCAAAATTGGACAGGGTTTCCTGCAGGGCGAAGCCGAGGATAAAGCCGACGATACCGAGCCCGGCAAGCACCGGGCCTATTTTTATCCCAAGCTGCGCCAGCGCAATGAGGATGCCGACCAGAAATATCGCCTTTCCCGCAAATGATATGAGCAGGTTCTTCAGCAGTCTGGATGCATGCACCCTGGATGAAGCAAGCGCACGGCTGACAACCCGTTTTACAATGTTTGCGAGCAAGGCGAAAACCAGCAGGATGAGTACAAACACAACCAGCTTGAATCCCCATTGCGGTCCTTTTTCGATGAGCCATTCCTTGCCGCTGTCCAGCCATTGTTGCAGCAAACCCAGGGCCACCCCGGTCTCGAAGATCTCTTTTGTAATTTCACCGGTCGCCGAGATAACGATCTGTTTGTATTCGGCCGCATCGAGCTTGCGCTCACCCATCAGGTCAATGGTGATTTTAAGATTATCCGCGGCCGCCTTGATACGCCCGTCCAATGCCGATACTTTTTCCTTCAGCAGCTTTTTATCGTCCTCGCTGGCACCTATGGTCTGCTTGCGCAGGCCATCGCGTTGTTCAATAAGATACTGCAGCCTGGCCGCCAGGCTTTCCGCTCGCTGCAGCAGGGTCTTATCGAGATAATTCAGGTCGGGCTTGCTGTCCAGGCCCACCTGCTCCAGAAGATCACTGTTTTCCAGCAGCGCAATGAGCGCTTTGTCGACCGCCATCCTCTCGTTGGTGACTTGCTGTCTCAGTTCGGGGGCGTCGGCATCGGATGCCGTCTTGATCTTTTCATCCAGGCTTGCCAGCAGTTTCAGGGAACTGTTGATCTCTGCCTTGAGCCAGCTTGAAACCTGTGCGGCAGATGCTGCAGCCGCCTTTCTGGCCTCGCGTGTCTCGCTGCCCGCTGCTTCCAGCTCGATAATGTTTTTGACCAGTCCCTCGAGTACATCGCGCAGCTCGGTGTATTTGCGACGGCGCTGCTCGCGCAGTACCACCAGATCCTCGTCTTTCGCCTTCTCCAGATCGGCGCCCACCCTGGCTATCTCGTCCTGCAAGGAACCCAGCGTCTCGATATGGGCCGCTGTTTTTTCAAGTATCTTCCGGACTTTTTCCGGGTCTGCCTGTGCTGTTTGCGACGTGTCTGCGGGTGCCTGTGTAGCAGGCGGGGTTTCTTCTGCGGAGACGAGCGGGGAGACACCCAGGGCGAAAATCAGTGTCAATACAAGCAAAGGGAAGGGAGAAATTTTCATTTGCGCGGCCTTATTTCATGCCTAAGGGATGGCATGTTTTACATTAACGTGGATAAAGTGGACGGCAATTATATGCCGATTAGAAATGGCGTGTCAGGCTTAATAAGCCTGCCGAAGGAATGTGGGAGTACCCATTGCCTGTCAAGGCCTGCAACCATGACAAATGACCAACACAGCGTGGATAGGCCGGGGTTGGAGTTGCTGCAAGACAGCGTTGAAACAGCCGACAGCAAAGTTCCGCTCCCGTTATCGCGTCCTATTCATAGCGCAATGCGTCGATCGGGCGCAGCTGTGATGCCTTGCGTGCCGGGTGCAGCCCGAAGAACACGCCCACCAGGGCCGCGAACATGAAGGCGACCAGCACCGAGACGGGGGTCACGGTGACCGGCAGTGCGGAAAAGCGCGCCACCGCCAGTGCGCCACCCAGGCCAAGGACAATGCCCAGCAGGCCGCCACCGATACTGAGCAGCAGCGCTTCCAGCAGGAACTGCCACAGGATGTCGCGCTGGCGTGCGCCCAGCGCCATACGAATGCCGATCTCGCGGGTGCGTTCGGTGACCGAGACCAGCATGATGTTCATGATGCCGATACCGCCCACCAGCAGCGACACGGACGCGATACTGCCCAGCAGCCAGGTGAATACCCGTGCGCTTTCCTCCGATGTCTCGGCCAGTTCGGCGCGGTTGTGTATGCGGAAGTCGTCGGGCTGGTCCGCTTGCAGGCGGTGGCGCTGACGCAGCAGTTGTTTGATCTCCTTGTACAATCGGAAAGAGGCGGCGCGGTCGCCGGCAGACAGCGCGATGCGATGTATGTGTGTGATGCCCATGAGCTTGCGCTGTACTGTCGTGATGGGCATCAGGATGACATCGTCCTGATCATTGCCCCAGGCATTGGCGCCCTTTTCGGTGAGTACGCCGATGACCTGGCAGGCCAGGCCCTTGATAATAATTGAGTCATCGAGCGGGCTGCGCAGACCGAACAGTTCGTGTGCCACCGTCTGCCCCAGCACGCATACATGGCTGGCACCCAGCACGTGACGCCGGGTGATCGACTCGCCCTCGGCCAGCGGCCAGCTGCGCACCGTGAAATAGCCGGGGGTGACGCCCACGATGTCGGTGCCCCAGTTGGTGCCGCGATACCGTACCTGGGCCCTGGTGTTCACCCTGGGTGCGACCGCTACCACGTCCACCAGCTCCGCGATAGCGTCGGCGTCGGCACGCGTCAGCTTCGTAGTACTGCCGGCACCGGTTCGCACCCCGCCGCGGGTCACCGAGCCGGGACGCACCACCAGGTTGTTGGTACCCATGCTGGCCAGCTGCTCGTTGATGCGCTGCTGGGCGCCGCTGCCGATGCCCAGCATGGCGATCACCGAGCCCACCCCGATGACGACCCCCAGGGTCGTCAGCATGGCACGGGTCTTGTTGCGCAACAGGGCGCGCAGCGCCAGCTGCAGTGCGGTGGTCCAGTTCATACCCGTGCCTCCAGTTGGCCGTCGCGCAGAAACAGCCGGCGCTGGGCATGTTCGGCCACAACCGGTTCGTGGGTGATAAGGACGATGGTCAGGTTTTCCTGCTGGTTCAGCTCATCCAGCAGGGCCATGATCTCGATGCTGGTGGCCGTGTCGACGTTGCCGGTGGGTTCGTCGGCCAGCAACAGCGACGGGCGTGTTACCAGGGCGCGGGCGATGGCGACGCGTTGTGCCTGGCCACCGGACAGCTGGTTGGGCAGGTGGTAGAGGCGATCCCCCAGGCCCATACGTTCCAGGGCCGCACGCGCTTGTTGCCGGCGCGCGCTTTTGCTGGTGCCCGCGTAGATCAACGGTGTCTCGACGTTTTCCAGTGCGCTGGTGCGCGGCAGGAGGTTGAAGTTCTGGAACACGAAACCGATCTCGTGGTTGCGCAGCGCGGCCAGCTGGTTGCCATCCATGTGTGTGATGTCATTGCCGTTGAGCCGGTAGCTGCCGCTATCCGGCACATCCAGGCAGCCGAGGATATGCATCAGGGTGGACTTGCCCGAGCCGGAGGGTCCCATGATGGCCACGAACTCGCCGGGCTCGACGTTGAGATCGATACGGCGTAGTGCCTGGATGGTCACCCCGTCCAGGACATAGGCCTTGTGCAGGTCGCGGATCTGCAGCAGAGGGGCGGTCATCGACAGGCCCTAGAACAAACTCAGGCCGAAGCGTCGCTTGCGTTTGGCATCCTTGCGCTTGAGCGGCACGGCGATGGCCATGCCCTCGTCGAGGTCCGGGTTGCTGACCTCGGTGACTTTCTCGCCCGTGATGCCGGTAGCGACGGTGAGTGGCGTGAGCGTGTCGCCGTCCAGCCGCCAGAGAATGGCCTCGCCGGACTTCAGCCCCTCGCGCACCTTGTCCAGTTTCTCATCCGGCCAGGCCGGTACGTAGCGCAGCGCGGCGTTGGGGACGGTGAGGATGTTCTCCCGGTGCGCCACCTCGATACTGACGTTGGCCGTCATGCCGGGCTTGAGTGCCAGGTCGGTATTGTCTACCTGGATGATGCAGTTGTATTTGACCACACCCTCCTCGACCTTGGGTAGCAGGCGCACCTGGGCGACACTGCCGCTGAACTCGCGGCGCGGGTAGGCGAACACGGTGAAGCTGACCGACTGGCCCTTCTCGACCTGGCCAATGAAGGCCTCGTCCACATCGGCCTCCACCTGCATGCGGGTCAGGTCATTGGCGATGGTGAACAGGGTCGGGGCCTGCAGGCTGGCGGCCACCGTCTGGCCCACGTCCACATCGCGGGAGATGACGACACCGTCGATGGGTGCATAGATAGTGGTGTAGTCCAGGTTGACCTGCTCGCGTTCCAGTACTGCGCGGGCCTGGGCTACGCTGGCAGTTTTCACCTGGTGCTCCGCGCGGGCACCCTGCGAGGCAAAACGGGCCGCGTCCACCAGGCTCTCGGCGACCAGCTTCTTCTTTTGCAGGTCGGTCTGACGCTCAAATTCGCGTTGCTTGTCCAGCACGTCGATCCGGGCCTTGTCACGCGCGGCCTCGGCATTTTTAAGCTCGGCCTCGGCCTCGGCCCGCCTGGCCGTGAAGATGGCCGGATCGATCTGCGCTATCACCTGACCCTGTTTTACCTGGTCATTGTAGTCGGCGTGCAGGTGCTGGATGGTGCCCGATACCTGGCTACCCACCAGCACGGTGTTGATGGGATTCAGGGTGCCGGTGGCCGATACCACATCACTGATGTCACCGCGGCGGACCTGGGCCTCGCTGTAGGTCGGCGCCTCATCGGTATCGGGATCGCGCAGCAGATACCAGCCACCTCCGATGAGGGCGGCAAGCAACAGGATGCCGGTTAACAGTTTTGTCATTTGATGTGCCATCTGCGTCTCGGAATGATATATGACAATGATTTTTTGCTAACGTCCGGAAGTTGCGGGGTCGGACCTGCACAATTTGTTGAATAACATATATTTTGTAGGCATTTAAGGCGTTATCGAGGCCCTTAAGTGCCCGTTCCATGGGTGAAAAACGCTGTCTAGCGCAGGTCCGCCCTTTTGATTCTGCTCACCAGCGCTCGCGCAGGAACAGCAGCAGGCTGAGCAGGGTGGTAACGAAAAATATTGTCACCGTCACCTGGTTCACCCGTGTCGCATTGGTGTCTCTTCCCGATAGCCGGTCGGCCAGCATTTTCATGTAGGAGCCGCTGTGCGCCGGTTTTCCCAGGGCCTGCCTGATGCGCCAGTGCAGGTCGGTCAGGAAACAATAGGTCCAGCCCTTGAAGCTGCCGAGGCCGAACCAGGAAAACAGTATCAGCCCCTGCAGGCCAAGGTGCAGTGGCCGCAGCGACGCCACCAGCCAGCCGCAGGCGCTGAACAGGATGATGGCGAGGTGCGCGATATGAAACAGGACATCCAGCAACCGCAGGACTGCAGGGTGCTGTGGTGCATCAGCCATGTGAAGCAGCGTCTGCAACCAGGAGGGCATCGCGATGCGCCAGCACCTTGCGGAAGGCCGTCAGATACTGGTCAAGGATGTCGCGCCCGCCGGTCGGAAAGCTCGGCAGTCGCAGCAGGGTTTGGCTGTACGCGCGGGTCCGGCTGAGAGTGGCCGGGTCATAGGCGAGATCCGCCTGCCCCGGCACGGTGCGCAGGATGCGTTGCCAGTGTCCCTCGGTAAAGAACGGTTGCTCATGCACCAGCGGGTAGCGGGGCGCCGTCACCTCGCAGCCCTCGGCCTGCAGGGCCGCAACCAGGGTATCGATCGGCAACCCGCCGGTCTGCGCATCGTAGTGAATAATGAATTCGAAGTAGGTGCGCTTGATGTGCGCCGGTTCGCGGTAGGTCTGGAAACAGCCCAGCGCTTCCAGTCCCTCGGACAGGTAGCTGAGGTTGGCATGGCGCACCCGGTTGTGTTCGGCGAGATGACGGAACTGCACGCGCGCCACGGCCGCACTGAGCGGCGCCATGCGGGTCTTGATGCCGAAGCTGGTCGCGGCAAAGCGGCGGTTTGGTGATTCCAGTGCATAGATACGCGCAATGTCACCCAGGCACACCGCGCGTTCGTAATAATCGGTATTGTCGGTGAGCAGGATACCGCCTTCACCGGCCGGCGCCAGCTTGTCATTCTGCAGGCTGAACACCGAGATATCGCCCAGTGCGCCGCAGGAACGGCCACGCCAGGTTGCGCCGTGCGTATGCGAGGCATCCTCGATGATCTTCAGGTCATGCTGTTTTGCCAGCTCGAAGATGCGCGTCATCTTCGACGGCATACCCCACAGATGCACCACGACCACGGCGCGGGTGCGCTCCGTGAGCTTGCGTTGCATGTCGTCGGGATCGATGCCGAGGCGTTCTTCCTCGCTGTCGCAGAACACCGGCACCAGACCGACCCATAGCAGGGGCAATACCGAGGCCCACCAGGTTGCACTGGGCACCAGCACCTCGTCACCCGGTTGCAGGTCGAGGGCGAAAAAGGCGGCGAGCAGTCCGGCGGTGCCGTTGTTGTGCGCCAGCGCATGGCGCCGGCCGGTCAGGCCGGCGTAGTCCGCTTCCAGTGCCTGTACCTCGGGATGAAAGCTGAGGTTGCCGTCACGCAAAACGCGCAACACGGCCTGTTCGTCTTCTTCGGTAAGGATGGGCCAGCGGTTCGCCTCGGCATGGTCCGCCGTGACGGTTGCGCGACCGCCGAGCAGGGCGGGAAGGGAAGGGTCAGGTCCGTCCATGGTTCATCTCTCGCTGTGATTGCATGGTTTCTCTACTGTTCTGCCCGGTGGCGCAGCCGCCCGGCCCGTGCCTCAACGATCCTTGAGCAACTCCGCCAGCAACCGGTCATGCTGCGTCTCGACCTGTTGTTCGTAGCGGGCGAGCGCGGCCCCGGCCTGCTCGCCATGAAACACCTGTGCCACGGCCAGGATAGCTTCGCGGTTGGCATTATCATGCCCGAGTCCCTGCCGCGGCAGCCACTGGCTGATGTTGGTGCGCCGGCGCAGGTAGTCTTCCAAGGTACAGCAAAATTCGTTTGCTCGACACCATGCCGGCGACGGCAGTGGCGGGTCGATACCGGGAAAACGGCTGAGTTCCACGTCGGGGCCGTCGACCTCGCCGGCATCGGTACCATGCGGCGCGGGGGTGATGCGCGCCGCAATGGTGTGGCGGATATGTGCCGCGAGTTCACGACACCCGGTCAGCTTGCCGCCGTATACGGAGATCCAGGGGCGCTCGCGATCCGCATGTACGATACTGCGCCGCGACAGTTCCAGCGGATAGCGGTCCGCGACATAATCGCGCTTGACTGCCAGGGCGCGTATGCCACAGCGCAGCGAGACGATATCCTCGACCTGTACCTCGCGGCGCAGGTGCTGGTTTGCCGTCTCAAGCAGTAAGCGCAGGTCGGCTACATCCGGTGCCAGTCCAGCTTCGATGTTGTCGATGGCGGTTTCGGTCGGCCCCCACAGCGCCACCGGCCCCCACGGTACATAGGTCATGACGTCGCTGTTGCTGCCCATGTCGAAGATCAGCGGACTATGGTGGCCCGCAGCCCGTTGCAGTCCGAGATATACGCCCTTGCTGAGTGCATGCCGGTACGGTGACTCGATGCCGCATTGCGCATTCAGCTGGTCGGCCCATACGCCGGTGCAATTGACGATCAGCCGTGCCCGCGCCGTTGTGCTTGCCCCGCCCAGGCGATCATGCAGGTCAAGCCGCCACAGCTGTTGCTGGCGGTCATAGTCGCCAGGCGTTACTTCACAGTAGTTCAGTGCACAGCCGGCAGGCGGTGCGTGGGCGGTGAGCCAGTGCAGTGTGAAGCGTGCATCGGAGGCACGCAGCATGGCCTCTTCGTAACGAAAGGCGCCGCGGTGTCCGTCTTGCTGAGTGAGCGCGGCTTCATCGAAGCGTCTCTCGT
>JBATGJ010000217.1:0-13598 GCA_049665685.1 Gammaproteobacteria bacterium | reverse complement strand
CGCAAGCCGGCTACCAGGGCACGCAAGGGCGTTAATCCGTTCACCGGCGAAGAAATGATGTTCAAGGCTAAACCTGCCCGCAATGTCGTCAAGGTGCTGCCATTGAAGGGACTTAAGGAAATGGTGTAAGCGTTCCGTGCTACATAAAAAAAGGGCCGCATTGCGGCCCTTTTTTTTCCTCTGCGAAAAAATAGCCGCGTAGACGCATGAACACGGACATTTAATCGCTGTTTTTATTGCATGTTAATTGAATATAGCCAGCTGACAAGAGGTTCCGCGGAGCGACACGGAACCGCTCCAGGGGGATGGCTTGTCAGTCAGCGGCCATCATGTTGCAAGCGGGTACGAATAAACTGGCTGTGCGGCACATACAGCAGGTCGGCAATTTTCCTGACCAGGTGTTGCTCGTGGGCATCGATATGACCGTCCGCCGCGGTCACCCGCCACAGCATACTCACGATCTCGACCCGTTCCTCCAGACTGAGTTCGGCGTTTATCATCCGGGTGAAGGGATACAGCGATGTATTGTGTTTGGTATCCTGCTCCGCGCGATGGGCTATAGCCATCGCCTCATCAGCGCTTATTGAATACTTTTCCTCGACAATCGACCTGATGGTGTTTCGCTCGTCATCGCTGATATGGTGATCGGCGCTGGCTACTTCCATAAGTAACGCAGCGGTTGCCAGCTGCAGTGCCCGCTCATTATCCTCACCTTTAGCATTTGGTGCAGTCTCGCGGCTGTAGAGAAATTTATAGAGCGTGTTGATCACTATCAATCATTGGTGTTGCTGTGAGGGCAAGTCACCTGCAAACCTTTAACAGTCAATTAATATGCTTGCCAGTATGGTAGCTGTCACCATCATATTCAACAAAGAACCTGTCCAGCAAGGGATGATTCACAGGCTCGCGGGTATCGTCCACCAGCAGATTCTGCTCGGCAACATAGGTTTCGCGGTTGGCGTCATGCACAAGAACATGATACCAGGGTTTGTTTTTCGGTGGCTTGCTTTTGGCGTTTGCCTCGTACCATTCTTCGTCGCCGAGAAATTCAGGGTCAATATCGACGATAACTCCCCGGTAGTCGAATAATCGGTGGAGCACGCACTGACCAATCGTGAATTTTGCCTGTTTCATAAGCGCCTGTCCTGTGCCATCAGTATCGACCGTAAAAATTACGACCCTCAGTCCAGACACAAGTTCGATTGTTTTTCACCGATCCGTATAATGTATGCCCCGACCAACAGCATGGCATTCTGATGAATATCCCTTTGACTATAGAGGCAAATAAGATCATAACCATGCAGTATTCACTGACCAACGCGAATGGCGTCGTGCTGCGTGACGCCTCCAGCAAACCGGTGAACTACCTGCACGGTGCTGGAGCTATACCGCCCCGGCTCGAGCAGGAACTCGGTTCACACAAGGTCGGCGACATTGTCAGGGCGCGCCTGCTACCGGATGACGCATTCGGCAAGCGTGATACGGAGCTTGTATGCGAGGTCCCACTGAGTTTGATTCCCGAGTCGGAACAGGTTGAGGTCGGTGGACATATCGTGGGTTCTGACCAGGACGGAAACGAAATCACATTCGTCATCACCGCGATCAATGACGGTGTTGCCAGCCTTGACGGAAATCATCCACTGGCCGGACAGACACTGATCTTTGAAGTGGAAATCCAGGCCATTCGCGAGGCAACAGATGAGGAGTTGCGTACCGGTAAAGCGGCCGATCCGCAGAACGGCTAACGGCCATTCCTAGCGATCGACCCGGAAGCGTGTACCCTGGTAATTTAACTGTATGCTACCGGGATGAATCTTTTCCAGGACTGCACCATTCGCCAGCGTCTCTCCCTCGCGGTATTTCTTCAGGTCGGCCATGATAAAGCGCCTGGCCGGGTCTTCCGCATAAACATGCACATCGATCCGTGGTAGTTTGAATCCGCTGCGGAGCTCAAGGGAAAGCTCACGCCACTCAGGAAAATCAAATTCACCGGTTGGTGTCTGCGGCGACTGACTGGTCCGCGTGGTAACGGGTGTCTGTACCGGGGAAGGTACCGACGACGGCGCTTTCGCGGCTTGCTGAACAGGTGGACGCACCGGCACACGCGGGCGCGTCGTCGCCGGGAGCACGGCCTCCCGCGCCGTACGCGGTACCGGCACCACCGATCCGGGTGCAGGCGCTACGGTTTCAGTCCGGGTAATTTCCGTTCCCGACGGTACATCATTGCCGTCCCTGTCCAGCAGTACAATGGCAATCCACAGACCGTTCAATGCCAGCAGTGCGCCAGCGATCCACATCCAGGGTTGTGGCCGCGCGTGTCTGCGCACACCCCAGTGCGCGGTCTCGAGATCCGGCACCTCGCCGAGATCACGTTCCCGGTCTGCCTTTTTCAGTGCATCCAGTATGTAAGACATTGTTCAATCCGCAGAGTGTATCCGGACACCCGGTGTGCGGATACGGTCCGGTGAAATTGCACATTCAGAACACATTGTTTCGAGAGTCCGTGTTAATCACTTGCCGGTCAACCGTGGTATGTTCTCACGCTCAACCGCGCTATTGAGGTGAATCATCGTTTTCTTGCCGACGATACCGTCCGTCAACAGACCATGCGCCCGCTGAAAGGCCAGCACCTGTTTCTGCAACGGGAAGTCGAACAGCAGCGCATCCCTGGCCGGAATCTTTACATTCTGCGCAATTCCGAACTGTTCGCGCAGCCAGGCCACGTCCGGGTCCCGGTCACCCGTCTTGAGGAGCAGTCGGCCTCCCGGGGGCGCCAGAATGAGCACAACATATTCGCCGTACCAGTAGTTCCCGACCTGCCCTGGCTGCAGGCGATAGGGTTCGCCCCCCACAACCAGCTCCAGATTCGAATCCTCCATGTACGGCAGAAAAACCGGCACTCGCTCTCCGTCCTCCCGAACCAGGGTAAGGACTGCCGGCCTGTCGAAACTGCGCAGTGTATTCCAGTCACCCTGCCCGATCAGGCAGTACAGGCCGTATTCACGCGCATAATCACAGAAATCCGGCCTGGCGGAAGGAGGCAGCGTCACCTGCCAGCGTGCAAATAGTTCCTCCCATGCCAGGCGGTACCAGGTGCTGTCCGCCTGCTGCAGCAGATCACCCAGCGAAACGGGCACAGCGGCATCAGCCCGGGGGGCCACCTCCACACTTACCTCGGGATCCGTCAGCCCGATTGTTGCACCGGTACCAGGTACCTCGGCCTCAAGCCCGGGCACCTCGCTGTCAATGGTTTGCGTGGTATCAACCCCGGCGGGCAAGATGACTGGCGTTACCAGGTGCTGCCAGGGCCGGTAGTAATAGGCTGCGCCCGCCAGCAGCAGGACCACCAGGGCGCCGGACAGTAACGGCATCCATGGCCGTCGTGTCAGTGTATCCTGCTCGTCCACAGCCAGTACTTCGCTGGATGCCTTGTTGACGATCTTCCGGTCGACGATACCCTTGCCTTCGACATAGGTCCCGAGGAGTGCCCGGTCACACAGTACGTTGATCAGGCGGGGTATGCCCTCGGACAATTTGTGAATGCGCTCCACGGCCCGTGGCGTGAACAGGTTCTGTGAACTGCCGCATATCTGCAACCGGTGCCTGATATAGGCATCGGCCTCCTCGCGACTGATGGGTTCGAGGTGATAGCGTGCGGTGATGCGCTGGGAAAGCTGGCGCATGTCCTCACGCGACAGTTGCTCGCGCAGTTCAGGCTGTCCAATCAGGATAATCTGCAGCAGTTTCTGCGTGGCTGTTTCGAGATTGGTCAGCAGGCGAACCTGCTCGAGCACATCCCTTGACAGGTTCTGCGCCTCATCGATGATCAGGACAGTGCGACGACCGCGGGCATGTGCGTCCAGCAGGTAACGGTTCAGCAGATCGATCAGCGTCTTGATGCTGGCATCATCGCCCGGGTGGCTGATACCCAGCTCGTCGCACACGGTCGCAAGCAGTTCCTGGGCGGTCACTTTCGGATTCAGCACGAGGGCGACATCCACGTTATCCGGCACCTGTTCCAGCAGGCAGCGGCAGACCGTGGTCTTGCCGGTGCCGACCTCGCCGGTAAGCTGCACAAATCCACCACCCTCGCCCAGGCCGTACAGGAGATGTGCCAGAGCCTCACGGTGGCGCGCGCTCATGTAGAGAAAGCGCGGATCAGGCGTGATCGAGAACGGTTGTTCCGTCAGATTGAAATAATCCAGGTACATAAACTACCGGAAATGGACTGTTATACTCGAGGCCAGTGACCACAATCCCGCTCCCGCCAGACCGTTGCCGATGTGCCATGTTTCCGAATGATAGCCTTTCTTTACTGCCTGATGCGACTGTATTTTTCCTGTCCTGCCCGGTGCCTGCCAGCGGCTACGCGATATGGTCAGGGTAGTGAGGGTAGTGAGCGGAGGGTGCTGATCCAACACGATTGCGTGACACCGGCGTGCGCTTAAGCATGGCCTGGAGGAGCGGGTGTTGAGACCGAGTTACACATCCGGCGGCCTGCTGCTTGCCTGCACAGCTGCCTTTGCTGTCGTCGCCTTCGGCCAGTTACCCGGCCATAGCCTGTTCTGGCAGGAATTGCAGAACACGCTGCATACGCTGGTGTTCTTCGCCCTGACGCTCCTGTTGCTGCGTCATTTACGCCATCATACCCCGCTTGCACAATCGCTGTTCAGCACCTACCTGATCGCTGCCGGCAGCTGTCTGCTGATCGGTATCGCGACCGAAACTGCGCAATGGATGAGCGGGCGTGGTTTTGGCGAGGGCGATGTGTTGCGCGATCTGGCCGGCATTGCCATGGCTGCCCTCCTGTATGCCCTGCTTGATCGCACCGCCGCGGGCTCCCGGCTTGTCAGCCGACCTGCCATCCGCGGCCTGCTGGCGACACTCCTGGTCGGCCTGCTGCTGGTATCCAGCTACCCGCTGGGCGCGCTTGCACGGCATTACAGCGCGCGCAATCAGGCATTCCCCGTTATCCTGGACCTGCGTGCGAACTGGGCAGGTTCGTTTATCAAACATGGCGATGCGGTTCTGACCCCGGGCGCCTGCGGGCTGGGCATGACCGGCCTGGACCTGCTGCCAGCGCCCTACCCGGGCGTATCAGTTGCCGAACCGGTTCCGGACTGGTCATCCTTCCGGCGGCTGGTCATTACCCTGGATTCCCTGAATTCTGCACCGTTCGAGCTGACGATTCGTGTCCATGACCGGCTGCATGACCAGTCCTACACCGACCGCTACAACCGCACACTGCCAGTCAACCCCGGCCCGAACCGCTATACGATACCGCTTGCAGAAATCAGGGAAGGCCCCACCGGGCGTTCACTGGAGCTTGAAGCTATTGCCGGTGTCATGCTGTTCGCAAGGAATCCCCGCCAAGCGAGGCGGATCTGCATGGGCAGCATGTGGCTTGAGAAATGAATGATGTAATTCCGGCCCCTGACAGGGGCGGTGGTGCAACAGCAAGACGCATGGAATCAATGAACGCTAACGGACACGCCTCCACCAGGGGCTTGCCTGCTACAGCAACGGCTAGGACTCGTCGGTTAAATTCCGGCGACGGTTACGACTCTCGCGATCCGATACCGGTGAATGCAGCACCAGGTCCATGTCACGCCAGCTTGCGATATCAAGTGACTGGCGTTTGCCGCTGATGTCCTCGATGACGATACGGTTGCCTCTCCCGCCGGAGAACACAATCGCCCTGACCTGGAGAAGCTGTCCGGACTGATTGCTGTACCAGTAACCAGGAATTGGCTTTTGTTGCAGAAACATCCTGCCTCCTTCGCCCGAATCTATTATTCTTTGCGGGCTGTTATTTTTTATTGCAACCGCGTTCTCTGCCCACATTTATAACCAATTGCGACCGGGGTGGCAATTGTTCGAAGGTACTACCCTGCTTTCAATCACTTAGCCGCACTTGGATTCGCCACAATTGAGGCAGGTCAGGCAGCCGTCCATCTGAATGGCGGCCTTGGTGTGGCACTTGGTGCAAAGTTGCGCGCCTGCCGGAAAGTCGCCGTTGTCGGCACCCTCGACATTACTGCCGGCGGCCTCGAACTGGGCGCGCTTCTCCGCCACCAGTTTCTTCTGGTGCTCGTCGAGGCCATCGTCCTTGAGCAGCCCGATCATACGCATGTGACACTCGATGGCGTCACCGATCTCGGCTACGAGTGACGGCATGTACTTGCCGCCCTTCTTGAAATACCCACCGCGCGGATCAAACACGGAGCGCAACTCTTCCACCAGGAAGGTCACGTCACCACCCTTCCTGAATACAGCAGAAACAATCCGCGTCAGTGCAACGATCCACTGGAAGTGGTCCATGTTCTTGGAGTTGATAAAGATCTCGAACGGGCGACGCAACTCGTTCTTGGTGCCATGATTGAGCACGATATCATTGATGGTGACATACAGGGCATGCTCCGAGAGCGGCGTCTTGACCTTGTAGGTCGAGCCGATCAGCATCTCGGGACGCTCCAGCTTCTCGTGCAGCTGCACAACCTTGTCCTGCTGTTCCGCTGCCGGCGTTGGCTCGCCAGCAGGCGTCTGCACGCCTTCCGGAGACTCTTCTTTCCCGGCGACCTTGTAACTCACAATCTTCTTCTCAATACGTACAGTCATCTTTCACTCCTGCATATTCTTTAACAAAGCACCGACATTGCGGGCAAAGCAGAACAATCCATGTCGCGAGACCCCCTCGGGAGACCCTGGCAATTTCCCGCGACCCCCTGGCATGGCCAGCACGCCAGTGGCGGATTGCTTCCCGCCATGACAATAGCCGAATAATTGCTAAAACTTTCCGTAATAGCCTTCCTTTAACGCATCGTAGAGGTTAGCCGCGCTATGTGTTTCGCCGTCGTACTCGACCTCTTCGTTGCCTTTCAGGCTGACCTGCGTCCCATCCTCGAGCGTGAACTCGTACGTGGTGTTCTCCAGATCCTGGCCCTTGACCAGCACGCCCTGAAAGGCCTCCGGATTGAAGCGGAACGTGGTGCAACCCTTGAGCCCCTGCTCATAGGCATAGCGGTAGATATCCTTGAAGTCCTCGTACGGGTAATCCGTCGGTACGTTGGCCGTCTTGGAAATAGAGGAGTCCACCCATTTCTGGGCAGCGGCCTGGATATCTACATGCTGCCTGGGCGACACGTGATCTGCGGAGATAAAATAATCCGGCAGCGCCTGGTCTGCGTCGTCCATGGTTGCGCTGGCATCCGGATTGACAAGCTTGCGATAGGCCAGCAACTCGAACGAAAACACATCCACCTTTTCCTTGGTCTTGCGGCCCTCGCGTATCACGTTGCGGAAATAATGATGGGCGAAACTCGGCTCGATGCCGTTACTGGCATTATTCGCCAGCGACAGTGAAATGGTACCGGTCGGCGCGATCGAACTGTGATGGGTAAAACGTGCACCCACCTCGGCCAGTTCATCGACCAGCGCGGGGGCCACCTCGGCAACCCGCTGCATGTAACGGCTGTAGCGCGCATGCAGCTCCTTGCCCTTGACCCAGTCACCCGGCACATAACCGTCACGACGCATGTCGGGACGCTTGCGCAGTATCTCTTCGGTGACCTCGAAATCCTCTTCCATCACCGGTGCCGGCCCTTTTTCCTTCGCCAGCTCAAGTGCCACCTCCCAGCCGGTCAGGGCCAGCTCACGACTGACACGTTCGGTAAATTCTACAGACTCTTCCTCGCCGTATTTCATGCGCAGCATGGTGACGGTGGAACCCAGCCCGAGGAAACCCATCCCGTGACGCCGCTTGCGCTTGATCTCATCCCGCTGGCCTTCGAGCGGCAGGCCGTTGATCTCGACCACGTTATCCAGCATGCGGGTAAAGATCGCCACGACTTTGTTGAACTCGTCCCAGTCGAACCTGGCACGACCGGTAAACGGATCACGCACGAATTTGGTCAGGTTGATCGAACCCAGCAGGCAGGAACCGTAGGGCGGCAGCGGCTGTTCGCCGCACGGGTTGGTCGCACGGATGTTTTCGCAGAACCAGTTATTGTTCATCTCGTTGACCTTGTCGATCAGGATGAAGCCCGGCTCGGCAAAGTCGTAGGTGGAGCTCATGATCACGTCCCACAGGCGCCGCGCCGGAATGGTCTTGTAGACCTTGCAGGCAACCAGTCCGGCGTTGTTGTTGACGTAGTCGCCCTTGTAAGGCCACTCACGCCAGATCACCTGCCGGGTATCGTACAGGTCGATGCCCTCTTCCTGCTCCTGGCGGCTGATGGGAAACGCCAGCTGCCAGTCCGCGTCTTCCCTGACGGCATCCATAAACTCCGTCGTAATCAGCAGTGACAGGTTGAACTGGCGCAGCCGGCCGTCCTCGCGCTTGGCACGAATGAAATCCATGACGTCCGGGTGGCCCACGTCGAAGGTCGCCATCTGGGCGCCGCGACGACCGCCAGCTGAAGATACCGTGAAGCACATCTTGTCGTAGATATCCATGAATGACAGCGGGCCGGACGTGTACGCACCCGCGCCGGACACGTAGGCACCCCTCGGACGCAAGGTGGAAAACTCGTAGCCGATGCCGCAACCGGCCTTCAGCGTCAGACCGGCCTCGTGCACCTTCTCCAGGATATCGTTCATGGAATCCTGCACGATACCCGAGACCGTGCAGTTAATGGTCGAGGTGGCGGGCTTGTGCGCCATGGCACCGGCATTCGAGGTGATGCGGCCGGCCGGTATCGCCCCGTGCCGCAGCGCCCAGAGGAACTCCCGGTACCAGGTCTCGCGCGCCTCCGGGGTCGTCTCGACGTCGGCCAGTGCGCGGGCGACGCGCTGGTAGGTCGAATCGATCGTTTCGTCAACCGGGGTGCCATTCTTTGCCTTCAGGCGATACTTCTTGTCCCAGATATCCTGCGATGCCGGCTGCAGTGGAATTTCAGCGGCACTGGTTGGAACTGCTTCGAGATGCGCGGTGGTGGTCATGCGTCCTGTTTACCTCCTTGTTTATATGGCTTCTTTTGACAGGAATTACATTGATTTCAGCCAGTCTCGATGGAAAATCCAGGAAATCGGCTTTGAATCGGTGAGAACACAACATATTGTGTTCAGAAGGCAAAGACTATGCAGTCTGATGTAGTCTGTCAAGAAGATTTTGCAATCATATGTATCTTCTTATTATTCAATATATTACGTAAATATTACAGGTGCGAATCATGGCTTCTGTGCGTATATATCGCATAACAGATAACCACTATATATTGTGTTTCTTATATTAGGAATTCTCCCCTGTTTAGGGGAAAAATACCCATAAATCTATACGTTAGTCTAGTTCATGGGGTGGTGGTGCATGCCCTGGTGCCCGCCATCAGTTTGAGCGGGGGGCTGCGCATGATGCCCGTGTTCGCCTGGTTTGGCAAGCAGCATCACAACCCCCAGCAGCATCACACTCAGACCGGCGACAATACGAATCCCGGGCTTCTGCAATAACCGTCCATAGCGCGTGAATGTCAGCCCCATGACCATCATAGCGGGCAGGGTACCGATCCCGAATGACAGCATAATCGTGCCGCCACTGAGGGCATCGGCACTGGTCATCGCCAGGGCCAGCACGGCGTATACCATGCCGCAGGGCAGCCAGCCCCAGACCATGCCGAGAAACAGCGCCTGGCGGGCCGAGCGTACCGGCATGAAGCGTCGGCCAAGCGGCTCGATGTAACGCCAGAGGCAGGCACCTGCACGCTCCAGCCACAACAGCGAATGCCACCAGCCGGTAAGGTAGATGCCGAACAGGATCATGATGGTGCCAGCCACGAGTTTGCCCAGCGGGAAATCCTGTATCACGCCCGTCTTGCCGAGGTGCCAGGCAAAGGCGCCCGCAATAACACCGGCGAGGGTGTAGCTGCTGATGCGGCCAAGGTTATAAGCGAATTGCACCAGCACGAAGCGCCAGCGTGTTTTGCGCAGGTCGTCAGCGAGTCCGCTGGACAGTGCGCCGACGATGCCACCGCACATGCCGGCACAATGCGTCCCGCCAAGCAGGCCGACCATAAAGGCGGCAATGAGGGGTTCAATGTTTATTGCGATTGAGTCCATACTTGTACTCTAGGCCAATCGTACTGTAGGAGCAGATCGTATCCACGAAAAGCCGGGGAAGGCTCGCGCCCTGTTCGAGCGTCACCAGGCTTAGCGAGACCGCGAGTTGCGCGATCGCCAGTCTCACCCGGATGCTCGGCTGGTCGCCCCAGGCTTCTCACCGTCTCTGTTGTCTGTGGCAGTTCTACTTTGCGCCTTGGCGGCTTTGCGCGAGTTTTTCGCGGATGCAATCCGCTCCTACTTGACAGGAGCAAGCACCACCGGTCCCTCGACAGGTACTATCATGCTCCCGGACAAGCGCCAGTCATCGGCCTCCAGCTGCAGATACCAGTGACCGGCCGCAAGTGTTGCCACTCCACCGCGATAAACGGCAGCTGCGATCGGCGTCAGCCGGATCACCTGGTCGTGCCCGGGCTGTGTCGGGTGCAGGACCGACAGGCGAAGTTCCGCCGGCTGGATATTGCTGTTTGATTCGAGCACAAGTTGTACGCGGTTTTCCTGCAGGTCCAGCGCCAGTGTGGCCGTCAGACCGTACCGCAAGGCCGCGTCGTCGCGCGCCAGATCAAGATTGATGGCCTTGCCGCGCTTGTAGTAGTCATCAACGACCAGGCCATCGCTGGTGGTCACTGCCAGGTAAATCGTGACCATGCCACCAATGACTGCGGCGGACGGAAACAGGATCATCAGCCACACCCAGGGTTCACGATACCAGCGAACTGTGCGGCGGTCTTTTGTCATTGTCATACTCACATCGGCCCCAGGAAGCGGGCTTCTTCGGTGGCCGTTAGGGCGGGATCATCTGTTGCTGCGATTTCGAACGCGATACCGGTACTGCGCGCCTCCAGTTTACCCTCTTCCACCCGCAGGCTTACCGGGAGTTCCAGCACACCGCCACTGTCAACCCGTATCTCCGGCGTATCCATGCGCAGACGAATACCGTCAATGCCGGAAACAGTCAGCTCGTAGGTATGCGCAACCTCATCCATGTTAAGGATCTTGAGAATATAGACGTTTTCGATCTGACCTTCATTTGTCTCGCGGTAGAGCTGGTTGCGGTCACGTATGACATCGAGCCCGAGCGGTGAACGGTTCGACAGAGACCAGGCAAACAGGGCCATGATCACCAGCAGAAACGCAGCATAGATAATGATGCGCGGCCGAAAGATATGGGTCTTGCCGCCCTGCATGGCATTCTCGGTGGTGTACGTGACCAGCCCGCTGTCATAGCCCATCTTTTCCATGACGTCGTCGCAGGCATCGATACAGGCAGAACAGGCGATACATTCGTACTGCAGTCCGTCCCGGATATCGATACCCGTGGGACAGACCTGCACGCACAGTGTGCAGTCGATACAGTCACCCAGCCCCAGCGCCTTCGGGTCGGCACTGCGCTTGCGTGCGCCACGCGGTTCGCCCCGTTGGGGCAGGTAGGAGATGATCAGCGTATCATTGTCGAACATCGCGCTCTGGAAACGCGCGTAGGGGCACATGTATTTGCAGACCTGCTCGCGCATGAAGCCGGCGTTACCATAGGTCGCAAAGCCGTAGAAAATCACCCAGAAGGTTTCCCAGGGGCCGAGCTCGAACGCCAGCAGCCGCTGCCCCAGCTCCATAATGGGCGTGAAATAACCAACGAACGTTAAACCGGTCCAGCCGGCGAACGCAAGCCACAGGAACTGCTTGGTGGCCTTGAGGCGGAACTTGCGGGCATTCATCGGCTGCGCATCCAGCTTCTGCTGCTGCATGCGGGTGCCCTCGACCTTGCGCTCGATCCACAGAAAGGCCTCGGTCCAGACCGTTTGCGGACACGCATAACCGCACCATATACGCCCCCATAGCGCCGTCACGAAGAACAGCGTCAGACCGGCAATGATCAACAGTGCCGCGAGGTAGATGAAGTCCTGTGGCCACAGGGTGATGAAGAAGACATGGAACTTGCGGGCCGGCAGGTCGAACAGCAACGCCTGGTGACCGTCCCACCGTATCCAGGGCAGGAGGTAATAGATACCGAGCAGGCCAAGCACGCCGAGCACGCGCAGGCGGGCATACACGCCATGTACCTCGCGCGGGAAGATCTTCTCCGCCTTGGCATAAAGGGACTTTTCGACTTGTTCGTCGGTCTTGCGGGCCGCATCGGGAGTCGCCATATAACCCCCTAAGGCTTTTGCCGCATACAGTTGGTCACCGCAAAATAGAGCGTGCCGACGCCGGAAACGGCCGACACGAGCCAGAATGCGAGAAAACCAATTGTGTAAGCCCCCAGCCGGCTGATGCCGGTCTCGTTACCGAACGGGTAGAGATCGTCCGGGTCAAACGCCGAAAAGAACAGACCGGTCGCGACAATGGCGACCAGGAAAGAAGGCCACAGCACCGCAATGCATTTTTGCAGCCTGGATATCTGTTCCCCTGTCACGGCAAACTGACCTGTCAGCTATCCTGCAACTACTCTGCTTCGGTCTGCCCGGTTTGCAGACTGTAGATGTAGGCCGCCAGCAGGTGACTCTTGTCTTCGCCGAGGAACTCGCGGTGCGGCGGCATCTGGCCGTTGCGGCCCCTGGCGATGGAGTCCATGACACGTGTGCGCGTTCCACCGTACAGCCAGATATTGTCCGTCAGGTTCGGCGCACCCAGTGCATGATTGCCGGTGCCGTCCGCACCATGGCAGGCCGCACACATCTGCACGTATTTTTCCTGGCCGCGCTGGGCCGCCGCATTATCGACCTTGCGCCCGCTCAGGCTGAACACATACTCTGTCATGTCGGCAACACCCACGGTACCGCCCAGGGCCTGTTCCCAGGCGGGCATGACGCCGTTACGCCCGTCGAGAATCGTCTGCTGGATCACAGCCGGCTCGCCGCCATACAGCCAGTCATTGTCACGCAGGTCCGGGAAGCCACGCGCACCGCGCGCATCCGAACCGTGGCAGGTGGCACAGTAGTTGACAAACAGGCGCTCGCCCATGCGGCGCGCCTGCTCGTCGGCCGCCACGGCAACGATATCCATATCACGGTATTTTTCGAACAGCGGGCCATACTTGCCATCCGCCAGATCCACTTCCCGCTCGTACTGACCGGTCGAGGTCCAGCCCAGCACACCGGCAAAGGTGCCCAGGCCCGGATACAGCACCAGGTAACCGATGCCGAAGAACAGCGTGATGTAGAACATGTTCAGCCACCAGCGCGGCAGCGGGTTGTTCAGCTCGACCAGGTCTTCATCCCAGACGTGGTCCATCGCCTTGCCCTCCTCTTCCGGGCTGATGTCGGTCGACAGCCAGCGGATCAGTACAAAACAGCCAATAATCCCGGCGATGGTGGGGATGATGATGAACCAGTTCCAAAAGCCGCTGGTGAAATCAGCCATGGTTTTTCTCCTCAGTCGTTTTATCAACTGACGTCATGTCATCTTCCGTAAAAGGTATGTTTGCCGCCTCGTCGAAACGTGCCTTGCGCTTGCCGCTCCAGGCCCAGATGACGATACCGACAAACAGTATCAGCACCACGACGGTCCAGATCGACAGCATCAGCGAGTAATCCATAACCGCTATCTCC
>JBATGJ010000216.1:0-6342 GCA_049665685.1 Gammaproteobacteria bacterium | reverse complement strand
ATGCAGCACCTGAACTAAAAGATTCAGGGAACCTTTGATGTGTCGTCATTACGAGGACTACATGGAGAAGGTGAGACAGGGAACCTGTCGAGAGGCTGGCCTGGGCCATGTAGGAGGTAGAGTAACGCATGGAGCAGTTACCGAGGAACAAAGTGACGAAGCAATCTCCAGGTAACTGATTCCACCGTGTGAGATTGTCACGCTTCGCTCGCAATGACGGGAATGATTCAATAAATCAGAGCTTCCTTAGTTATGATGCGGTTTCGGAACCACAATAGAATAAATAACAGGAGCAAGCAGCCATGAATCCAGTCATGTCAGTAGAATTTACGGTCAAGGCCGCCGATGGTGAATTCAAAGAGGAGAGCGTGGCCATCCACAATCCCGAGGAGCTGTTCGCCTTTGTTGGCCCCGGCGGTGGGTGTGAACAGATTCCCTCCGAGGTAGGCGAGATCAATGTGGTCTTTCTCAAACCGCCGCATGCAAATGTCAGCAATCCGATTGCAGACATCCCCGTGACGCTGCAGCTGGGTATGGTCTTTCTCACCGGTCCGCTGGCGGAGATTGTGCAGACAGCGCAGGAAATACTCGACAAGGCAGGCCGTGGCGAACTCTCCGCTGCCTTTGTCGCGGTGATCGGTGCGGCCAGCTAGGGCGGTGCCCGGCAGTATGGCGGCGAATTAACATCCGACCCTCAACCCGGTGGGCTCAGGATGGGCCTGGCGAGGCCTGCTTCACTTTTATAGACTATCGACCTGTTCAGAGCAGGGTATGACCAATGACAGACCAGCAAGATATTTTTGAAAAGGCGATGGCGCTGATCGACGCCGCCAACAGTGAAGATCCGAATAAGGTTGCAGTGGACGGTAAAGAGTGGCCAAAGGAGCTGCTGTATTCCCACCGTATGTCCGACATGCTGTCACGCTTCGCGCCCGCTGCCGACGACGCTGCAAAACTCGCTATTCGTGCGCAGCACATCCAGCGCTGGAAATCACCGCGCGAAGATTACCCCATGGACCGCATCGGTTACCTGCAGTGGCGCAAGGACCTGTACAAGATCCAGGCGGAGACAGCTGCCGGGCTGGTGAAACAGGCGGGCTATGGCGGCGACGTGGTCGAGCGGGTAAGTGAGTCGGTAGCCAAGAAGCGTATCAAGGAAAATCCGGACACACAGTTACTGGAAGATGTCACTGACCTGGTGTTCCTCGAGCACTACATGCTGGAGTTTGCCGGCAAGCATCCCGAGTACTCGGAAGAGAAGTGGCTGGACATTATCCGCAAGACCTGGAAGAAGATGTCTGCAGAGGCGCAACAGTTTGCCCTGGCGGGCAATATCACGCTGCCCGAGCCGCTGATCCCGTTGATCGAGAAGGCGGTCGCCGGCGAGTAACGCGAGCCCGCGTTACTGCAGGCTCGGCAGAAAGCCGAGACCGTCGCTGCCGTTAAGTTTTACGCTGACGGGTGAAGCCTTCCAGATATTCTCACAATACTCGCGGATCGCCCGGTCCGACGAGAACCAGCCCATGCGTGCGGCATTCAGAATTGACATCCGTGACCAGTTCTCTGCATCCAGGTATGCCTTCGATACCTGTTGCTGGCATTCGAGATAGGCGGAAAAATCCGCAAACACGTGGAACGGATCGTGGTACAGCAGCGAATCCACCAGCGGCCGGAACAACTCGTGGTCCCCGCGTGAGAACAGCCCGCTATTGATCAAATGGATCACTTCCTGCAATTCGGGATTGTCATCGACGAAGCTGGCCGGGCTGCGGTGTTCCTGCTCCAGGGCCTGAATCTCGCTCGCCGTATGGCCGAACAGAAAGAAGTTCTCCGTGCCCACGGCCTCCCTGATCTCGATATTGGCACCATCAAGGGTACCGATGGTCAGGGCGCCATTCATCGAGAATTTCATGTTGCCGGTTCCGGAGGCCTCCTTGCCGGCCGTGGATATCTGCTCCGACAGATCCGCGGCCGGGTAGATGCGTTGCCCGTTGGTGACATTGAAGTTAGGCAGGAAGATCACCTTCAGGTGGTTGCGCACCACGGGATCACGATTGATGATATCGGACACACCGTTGATCAGTCGGATGATCAGCTTCGCCATCCGGTAACCCGGTGCCGACTTGCCGGCGAACAGGAAGGTGCGTGGAGGAATATCGGCCGCAGGGTCCTGCCGGAGCCGGTTATACAGTGCGATGATGTGCAGCACATTGAGGTGCTGGCGCTTGTATTCATGGATACGCTTGACCTGCACATCGAACAGCGAATCGGGGTCGGCCGCGGTGTCCGTTACCTGTCTGAGGTGGTGGGCCAGCTTGAGTTTGTTGTGATGCTTGATGTCCCGCCAGCGGGCGCGGAAATCCGCATCTTCTGCCAGTGGCTCCAGTTCGTGCAGCATATCCAGGTGTTTCGCCCAGCGCTTGCCGAGTGTCTCGTCGAGCAGCGCCGCCAGGCGCGGGTTGCTGAGCACGATCCAGCGCCGCGGTGTCACACCATTGGTCTTGTTGCTGAATTTTTCGGGTGACAGGGCATGGAAATCTTTCAGCACATTTGATTTCAGCAGTTCCGTGTGCAGATTGGCGACACCGTTGATGGCATGACTGCCAATACAGGCCAGGTGTGCCATGCGTACCGCGCGTTCACCCCTCTCATCGATAATCGACATGCGCGCAACCTTGGCGATATCGCCGAGGTAGCGTATGCGTACCTTGTCGAGGAAGTGTTCATTGATCGCGTAGATGATTTCCAGGTGGCGCGGTAACAGCTTCCTGAACAGGGGTAGCGACCAGCACTCCAGTGCCTCGGGCAGCAGGGTGTGATTGGTATAGGCGAAGGTAGCCTTGGTGATCCCCCAGGCGACCTCCCATTCCATGCCGTGTTCATCGACCAGCAGGCGCATCAGTTCCGGTACCGCGATGGCCGGGTGGGTGTCATTCAGCTGGATCGCAAATTTCCTGTGAAATTGATCCAGCGGCAAACGCTGCCGGAACAGGATACGGATCATGTCCTGCAGGGCGCAGGAGACAAAGAAAAACTGCTGTCCGAGCCGCAACTCTTTGCCATGTTCCGGCTCATCGTTGGGATAGAGCACCTTGGTCAGGTTCTCGGAAAGTATCTTGCTGTCCACGGCACCGTAGTAATCACCCTCGTTGAAGGCGGCAAAATCAAAGGACTCCGGCGCTGCGGCACTCCATAGCCTGAGTGTGTTTGCCGTATTGCAGCGGTAACCCGGTACGGGCGTATCGTAAGGCACACCCATCACGATTCGTTCCGGGTTCCAGCGTACCCGTCCCCGGCCCAGCTCATCGGTGTAGCGCTCGGTGTGGCCGCCGAACCTGACCTCTACCTTCCATTCCGGTCGCGCGATTTCCCACGGGTTACCGTTGCGCAGCCACATGTCAGACAGCTCTACCTGCCAGCCATTTTGCAGACCCTGGTGAAAAATGCCGTACTCGTAGCGGATACCGTAGCCCAGGGCGGGGATCTCCAGGGTTGCCAGGGAATCGAGATAGCAGGCCGCGAGCCGGCCGAGGCCGCCGTTGCCCAGTCCGGGTTCCACTTCCTGAGCCAGTACCGTGTCCAGGTCCAGGCCGAGTTCCTGCATGGCGGCACGCGCGTTATCGAGCATATCCAGGTTCACCAGGTTGTTGCCGAGATGCGGCCCCATGAGGAACTCCGCGGAGAGGTAAGCCACCGTGCGCGAACCCTCGCGCGTGTAGGTCGCTGCACTGCTGACCCAGCGATACAACAGGCGGTCCCTGACCAGGTAGGCCAGTGCCAGGTAGTAGTCATTGATGGTGGCGATGGAAGGAAATTTACCCTGCAGGAAAAACAGGTGATCGAGGAACGCGCGCCTGATCGACGTCGTATCCAGGCCGGTGCGTATGCTGTCATCCTCCAGTGCCGAGCTGATAGTTTCCGGCCGTGCATTCATGAGTGGATCCTCCGATAGCCTTGCCTGCAGGTATCTGCCATGCCGCTAGTCTGCCATGTTCACCTGCCGCGCGGCAGCATCCCGCATTGGCAGGACCGATCAGGCGGAATATCGGGATGGTCGATGCAGGATACGTGCCGCAGGCACGCGGTCGCTCAGACAGGTCACAGGTGCATGTAAGAGGTTCACTATTGCTGGTCCTGCTCCGGTTGGCCGGTTGATCTGCGGCCCAGACTGCGCACCAATGTTGTGCAAATAGCGGCCTGTATGCAAGAAAATTGTGCGCAATGGGGATGAAATACCGACAAATTACGCCTTTTCCGCTGGCCTGTTTTTTGCAGTGTTGCTTTGTATCGCCATGTGCCATTCAGCCATCGGGGGAGAACAGAGTCATGTCAGCCGCCTTAGCCCACAATTACCTGCCGGCCGGTAAATACATCCTCAATCACGACATCATGAGTGCGACCGCGGACGGTGTGGTCGGCAATCACCTGTATTCCGGGCGCGCACTGGGCATGTCCGAACCCTGGGACATCATCCAGCTGCATCCCGACCTGCAGTCCCAGTGGCCGGCTATCAATGACCATTACCGCCGTATCGGGCTGACCCATACGCAAAACGTGATCTGGCACCTCGCGCTGAACGAGCTGGGTGCACACATCGGTTATCAACCCTCGGTGTTTTATTTCGGTCCGAGGGAATGCACCTTCTGGGGTGACCATGCCTGGCTCGAGACCGTTGAATACATCAATTCCAAGAACAATTTCATGGCACTGGCGGCACAACTCGGGGTCGATGTGCCGAACACGCTGTGCTTCGATTCGGTGACCGATATCGACGCCAGTGCCCTGCGTGAAATGGCCTTCCCGTGTTACCTGAAGGCGGCCGTATCGGTTTCAGGTGTAGGTATCTACCGTTGTGAGAACGAGGCCGCCCTGTCCGATGCCATCGGTTGCTTTGCCGAAGACGTTCCGGTGCAGCTGCAGGAGGAGGTGTTGACCGACAGTTTCCTGAACCTGCAGTACCGCGTGATCGACAATACCGTCATACGGCTTGCCGCCAGTCAACAGATACTGGACGGCCCCGTTCACCAGGGCAACCGTTTGCCGGTCGACCACGAACCCTGGGCGGCTGTCGACAGGATGGCCGAGTGGCTGGTGGAGCATGGCATGAAGGGTATCTTTGCCTTCGATGTGGCCGTCGCCCACACCGATGCAGGGCTGCGCTTTCCGGTCATCGAATGCAATCCGCGTTACAACGGGGCCACCTATCCGACCATGATCGCGCAGAAACTCGACATACCCGAATGGTCTGCCGTGTACATGCCAACCCGCTACAGGACGCTGAGTGATATCGATCTCGGCGAGATTGAATTTGACAGCCGCACCGGCGAGGGTGCCATCATCGTCAACTGGGGCACGGTGCTCACAGGCAAGCTGATGATTCTGCTGGCGGGCTCTCCGGACTTCCAGGAGGCCCTGGCAGTAGAACTCAAGGCACGCCTCTGCTAGGGTGGCTCGATCTCCGGTTGCCCGCGCACCGGCACTGTCATTACTGATTCAAGACCATTATTTATGCCGGATTCTGGATCCTATTCGCTCATGGTGCATGGTGGTGCCGGGGCGCTCGACAACGTCACTGATGACAAGACCGCGGTGCGTTATCTGGAGAGCATGCGCCGCACCCTGGAGCATGGACGCGAGATCCTCGAACTGGGTGGCTCGGCGCTGCAGGCGGTGGAGGCCTGTGCCTCGCTGCTGGAAGATGACCCGGTGTTCAACGCCGGCTGCGGGTCGGTGCTGAATGAGGACGGCAAGGTGGAAATGGATGCCGCCATCATGGACGGTCGCGACCTGTCGGCCGGTGCCGTCGCGGGAGTGAGCAATATCGCCAATCCCGTGCAGCTGGCACGCCTTGTCATGTCCGAGAGTGAGCATGTCCTGCTGATCGCCGAAGGCGCCATGCACTTTGCCAGCCACTGCGGCATGGCGCATGTGCCGGAGCACTACTTCCAAACGCCTGACCGGGTCGAACAACTGAAACAGGCGCGGCTGCACCACAAGGTCATGCTCGATCACGATGACACTGAGGCGGACAGCGAGGACCAGAAATATGGCACCATCGGGGCCATCGCACGCGATCCACAGGGCAACCTGGCGGCGGCGACCTCCACCGGCGGTGTGGTCAACAAGCGCGTCGGCCGCGTCGGTGACTCGCCCATTGTCGGGGCCGGTGTCTATGCTGATAACGAAACCTGCGCCGTGTCCGCCACGGGTTTTGGTGAAGACTTCATGCGCTGTGTTTTCGCCAAGACCATTGCCGACTTCATTTACATGCAGGGTATGAATGGCGTCGATGCCACGGCGGCCGGCATCGAGTACCTGACCCGCAAGGTCGGGGGCCGGGGC
>JBATGJ010000215.1:0-19468 GCA_049665685.1 Gammaproteobacteria bacterium | reverse complement strand
TAACAACATGGAGCAGATGCACGCCATCATGGAGGCTGCTCATGAAACCGATAGCCCGGTCATCGCCCAGGCATCCGCAGGTGCCCGCTCGTACGCCGGTGCACCGTTCCTGCGTCACCTGATCCAGGCCGCCGTCGAGCAGTGGCCGCACATTCCATTGGTCGTGCATCAGGACCATGGTGCGTCGCCATCCGTGTGTCAGCGCTCCATCCAGCTTGGCTTCAGCTCCGTCATGATGGACGGTTCTCTGGGCGAGGATATGAAGACGCCGATGAGCTACGAATACAATGCCGACGTTACCGCGCGTACCGTCGCCATGGCCCATGCCTGTGGTGTGTCCGTCGAGGGCGAACTGGGTTGCCTGGGCTCTCTCGAGACCGGTATGGCCGGCGAGGAAGACGGCTCCGGCGCTGAGGGCGTGCTGTCGCATGATCAGCTGCTGACTGATCCGGAAGAGGCTGCCAAGTTCGTAGAGGATACCAAGGTGGACGCGCTGGCAATTGCCATCGGTACCAGCCACGGTGCCTACAAGTTCACCCGCCCGCCGACCGGCGACATTCTTGCCATAGAGCGTATCAAGGAAATTCATGCGCGTGTTCCGGACACCCATCTTGTCATGCACGGTTCCTCTTCAGTCCCGCAGGACTGGCTGAAGATCATCAACGAGCATGGCGGTGACATGGGCGAGACCTACGGTGTGCCGGTCGAGGAGATCCAGGAAGGTATCAAGCATGGTGTGCGCAAGGTCAACATCGACACCGACCTGCGCATGGCCTCAACCGGTGCCATCCGCAAGCACCTGCATGACAATCCGGCCAACTTTGATCCGCGCAAATATCTCAAGGCGGCCACCGAGGGCATGAAGGAGATCTGCAAGGCGCGCTACGAGGCCTTCGGCACGGCCGGTAACGCCTCCAAGATCAAGCCGATTAACCTTGAAGAGATGTACCGACGCTACGAGTCCGGCGAGCTGGACCCGACGGTAAAGTAGTTACCTGCCAGACGGCAGTTTGGGAAAGGCGGCGCATGCCGCCTTTTCTTTGTTGGGCGGAACACCCTGCATGAAATGCCGGAGAATATGTCTGCACGCCGGCAATCGCATGTACGGCGCCATGAACGATTGGCACGGCGTTTGTGTTTGCCGCGGCCAGTCGGGCCTGCGGATACGCCGGCAGCCGCTGACCGGCACCGGTGCGGCGGGTGGAGGCTTCACCCTCCGGGTCGAACCCTACTGCCTGCAGAAATAAACAATAAATATATTTAAAACAATAGCTTAATATAAATTCTGGCTATCGGACCGGGGACTGCCGCGCACCGGTGCCTGGCTTAATATTCATGCCCGGAAACCGATACAGAGGGTATGAAAAAACTTCCTGGATTCCGGGCCTTGCGGTTCCCGTCACGCGAAGGCCGGGCGCCGGTGTCTGGCCGACGCCACGGTGGGCGTGCGCATGCCTGAAATCCAGTCCCGCAAGCCTTGGATCCCGGACGAACTGCAGGAACCGGACATGGTGACCGAGGTCACCGTTTTCGATCCGGATGTCGAGGGTCAGCAGATCGAGCTGATCTATACACAGGCTGCAGCCGCAATCAGCGCCGCCTTCATTCTTGCCTGCCTGGTAGCTGGCGGCCTATGGGGCGTCGCTGACCAGAGTTACCTGACAATGTGGTTGGTTGCCCAGACGATACAGACACTGCTGCGGCTGGGACTGGTGTTGCGTTACCGTAACGCATCGGAACAGGACAAGCAGTCATCCATGTGGATGGTGCTGTTCTTCAGCGGGGCCCTGGTCGCGGGCATAACCTGGGGCAGCATCGGCCTGATATTCAGTTTCTCCTGGCCGGTCGAGCACCAGACCTTCACCCTGCTCAGCCTGGCGGGCATCGTGTCCGGTGCCATATCTTCCTATGCCGTCATGATGTCGGTGTACATCGCCTTCATGGTGCCATGTATTCTGATCCCCGCGCAGTCCATGCTGGCCTACAGCAGCAGCTTGCAGACGAACCTGGGGCTTATGCTGATGCTGTTTGCCGGCGTTCTTATCGTCATCGCACGGAATTTCAACAAGAGCGTCATCAGGTCATTGCAGTTGCGCCTCGAAAATAAGACGCTGGTGTCCAGTATGCGCTCCGCAAACCGGGAGCTGCAGGACGAAATCACGGTGCGTGAGACCATGCAGAAGAGCCTCATCTCCGAGCAGCAGCTGTTTACCAACGGGCCGGTCACCGTTTTTCGGGTGGTAGCCGACACGGGCTGGCCGCTTGACTATATTTCCGGCACCGTCTCGCAGTTTGGCTACAGTGCCGAACAGCTGGTCGGCGAACACAAGTCATACAGTGACCTCATCTATCCGGACGACCTGCAACGCGTGGAACAGGCCTGGTCACTCACCGGCGCGTCCGGCACACGGTCGATGGGGATCGATTACCGGATCAGGTGTAACGACGGGCGTGTCCGCTGGGTCTACGACTACTCCGTACCGATCAGAAATGACCGCGGCGACATTACCCACTACTCGGGATACATTCTGGATATTACCGAGAGAAAGTCCTCTGAATACGAACTGCAGCAGGAGAAAGAGCGGGCGGAGCTGACGTTGCATTCGATCGCAGAGGCTGTGATTACCACCGATGTTAACGGGCAAATCGAGTATCTGAGTCCGCGGGCGGAAGAGTTGACCGGCTGGGACCGCGAGATGGCACGGGGCCTGCCGGTAGCGCGCGTGTTTTCGCTGTTCGACGATGACAGCCAGTCATTTATCCAGGAGGCCGTCAGCCAGTGTCTGCAGGCCGATGAGACGATGACGCCGAACAGTGACATCCTGCTGAGCAGAAATGACGGGCAGCAATACACGATTCGCTATTCGGCGTCTCCCATTATGTCGAACGCCAACACAGCGCTTGGCGTTATCCTGGTCTTCCATGACCTGACCGATACCCGCAACATGGAGCGCGAGCTGTCATACGTTGCTACCCATGACGCGCTGACCGGCCTGCTCAACAGGTCGGAGTTCGAGCTACAGCTCAATCATGCCATTGGCTATGCAGGCAAGTCCGGTGACGAGCATGTTTTGATGCATATAGATATCGACCAGTTGAAGATCGTCAACGACACCGGCTCGCACGAGGTGGGGGACGAACTCCTGCGGCAGTTCTCGGCAATGCTGAAGCAATGCCTGCGCGAATCGGATGACATCGCGCGCCTCGGCGGTGATGAGTTCGGCGCGCTGCTGAAGAACTGTTCCATCGAAAGTGCCCGCCTGCTGGCCGACAAGATACTGGAATCGGTTAATGGTTTGCGTTTTTCCAATGACGAGCGTGTGTTCGAGATCAGCAGCAGTATCGGCATGACGCTGATCAATGAACACAGCCGACGTGCGACGCATGCCATGAGCGAGGCCGACCTGGCCTGCCAGGCTGCCAAGGATATGGGTGGCAATCGCTACCACATCTACACCTCCAGTGATGAGGAACTCATGCGGCGCCAGGACGAAATGCAGTGGGTGTCGCGGATATCCGAAGCCATTCTGGAAGATCGCCTGGTCCTGTATGGCCAGCTGATCGCACCGGTTGCACCGGCAGAAGGCGGCGGCCTGCATTTCGAGGTACTGGTGCGCATGAAGGACGACCAGGGCGAACTGGTGATGCCGGGCAGGTTCCTGCCGGCGGCGGAGCGTTACAATCTGATAACCGGCATCGACCGCTGGGTCATCAGCCACAGTTTTGCGTGGTACGCTGAACACTGCGGGTCTGAGAATGGCCAGTGTCTGGACATGATGTCTATCAATCTGTCGGGTGCCTCGGTCTGTGACCCCGGCATCCAGCAGCATATCAAGACCGCCATGCAAAAGTACGGTGTGCCGCCGCAATCGGTCTGCTTCGAAATAACGGAGACAGCCGCAATATCCAACCTGTCGGCTGCCTCGGACTTCATCCGCGAGCTCAGGAAACTGGGTTGCCGGTTTGCGCTTGATGATTTCGGCAGCGGCCTGAGTTCTTTCGGTTACCTCAAGAACCTGCCGGTCGATTATCTCAAGATCGACGGCACGTTCGTGCGCGACATGGATACCGATGACGTCAACCACGCCATGGTCAGCGCTATCCAGCAACTGGGCAAGATCATCGGTATCAAGACCATCGCGGAATTCGTCGAGAGCGACAGCATCGTGGAAATGCTGGCCGAGCTCGGCGTGGACTATGCACAGGGCTACGCGATCGCCAGACCGCAGCCGCTGGCAGAGTTCGAAATCGGTGCGCGCCGTCTCGCATAAACAGCCTTGCCATGAGGTTGGCGTTGCAGGGAGCAGTGATCCCTCTAGATTACCAGCGGTGGCTCCCCCAGCAGGGCGGCCTGTTCGCGCAAGGCCAGCACATGGTCCTCCCAGTAGCGGTCGGTATTGAACCAGGTAAAGGCTGCCGGAAAGGCCGGGTCCTGCCAGCGCCGCGCCAGCCAGGCGGCGTAATGGATCATGCGCAGGGTGCGCAAGGGCTCGATCAACAGCAGTTCACGGTGATCGAACTCGAAGAATTGCAGGTAGCCTTCCATGATATCGATCAGCTGGGACTGCATCTCATGACGGTCTCCCGAGAGCAGCATCCACAGGTCCTGTATGGGCGGGCCCGTACGGCAGTCATCCAGGTCGACGAAATGCGGGCCATCACCGGTCCACAGGATATTGCCAGGGTGGCAATCGCCGTGCAGCCGGATCTGCCTGACGTTACCGGCGGTGTTGAAGATCGCGGCGACCTGGTCGAGCAGGTCGGCGACCAGTGTTTCATAGGCCGTCTCGATATGTGCCGGTATGAAGTGGTTATCCAGCAGGAACTGGCTGGCGCGTACACCGAAACTGTCGATATCCAGGACCGGCCGATGCCTGAATGACCGGGTGGCACCCACGGCATGCAGGCGTGCGATAAAGCGGCCCATCCACTCGCGTTCCTCGCGTGTATTCAGTTCCGGCCAGTGCCCGCCCTGGCGCGGGAAGAGCGCAAACCGGTAGCCATGCGCGACGTGCAGAGTGCTGTCGTTGATGACCAGTGGCGCGACCACGGGAATCTCCTCCGTGGCGAGTTCGAGCGCAAATGCATGTTCTTCCAGGATGGCCTCGTTCGACCAGCGTCCCGGTCGGTAGAACTTGGCGATCAGCGGCAGCGCATCTTCCACACCGACCTGGTAGACACGGTTCTCGTAACTGTTCAGTGCCAGCAGGCGGCCATCGGTCAGGTAACCGCAGCTCTCAACGGCATCCAGCAGGACATCCGGCGTGAGGCCCGCGTAATCCGTGGCCGACGCGTCAGCAGGCTGCGCTGTGTTGTTCATGCGGTCACCGCCGGCTGTCCCGGACCGTCTCGTAGGCGGCCTTGATACGCTGTGTCTTATCAGTCGCCAGGCGGATCATTTCTTCCGGCAGCCCCTTCGCGATCAGTTTGTCCGGGTGATGCTGGCTCATCAGGCGCCGATAGGCCTTCTTGACCTCGGCATCCGGGGCATCGCGCGCGACACCGAGTAGCTCGTAGGCCTGGGTCAGCTCCTGCTCGTGGTTGCGCGGAGCCGGTTGCGGTCCGCCCAGGCTGAACAGGTGCTCAACGTCGGCACGACTGAAACCCAGTTCGGCACCGATCGTGAAGATGATGCGCTGTTCCGCCGGGTGCAACGTGCCGTCGGCCATGGCCGTGGCAATCTGGATCTCCAGGAACACCTGCGCAAGACTACGGCGACGATGGCACTCGCGCCTGAACTGGTCGAGAACATCATGCAGCGGGAAACCCGCCTGCTTGCCTGCTTTGAACAGCTGGATCGCTGCCTTGCGCTGCAGCGGGTCCAGCTGCATCTGTGCCATGATGGACTCGCTCGAGGCGATTTCATCCCGGGTCACCTTGCCGTCTGCCTTGGCGACATGCCCCATGACAGAAAAGGTGGCTGCGAAAAAGGCGGCCTGGACGCGCTCCTGCTGGCCGATGCCATAAGCGGCCTGCTGATCGGTAAGGGTTATGCCCCGGTCGAAGTTGCGCCCCAGGGCTGCACCAAGCAGTCCCCCGAGCGGGCCACCGAACATGTAACCGAGCGCGCCGCCCAGCAGTGTCCCCCACCAGGCCATCAGTCGTGCGGTCGAATGGCTGACCAGGCCCGCGCCAGCGGGGTGTCCTGGCGGCGTGGTGTGGTACGGAACGCTGTCATTGAAATGGGGGTTACCGGAAGGCGGGCAGGGGCGTGGTGATGAACCACGCCGATTCATCCGCATCATATACCCAGGTCTGCTCGTCTATCAGCGTGACCACCTTGAGGGTGTCGCTGTTGTAGTAGTCGACCTGCACGGTAATCCTGACTTCGTTTTCATCCGCAAGCACGAGGCTGTTGACCTGGCGATAGGAGGTCACCCGGACACTGTCGGGCATCATTGCCGACCCGGCTGCTGTTCCCTCGCTTCGCTGGAGCTGGGCGGCGGACTCGAAGTCGCCCCAGCGGATTGCCCGTTCGTAGAACATCGTGGCCTGTTCGAGTGTCCGCTCTTTCTTTTTTTCAGTCAGTGTGGCACAGCCCGTGACAAGCAGGGCAAGGAGTAAAGCCGCGAAGAATGATTTCATAGGGACACCGACATAATTGTCTCTGCAACAGGCAGGACATTATACCGGGAGCGGGCGGTCGGGTGGTCGGGTCGGGCCTATTTTGTTTCGATCGAGGAAAGCAGTCGTTCGAGCCGGGCAGTCAGGTTCTCGCGGGCGATGCGCTCTGCCTCGTGTGCGATCTCGACCTGCAGGACCTTGTCGATATAGCGCTCAAGATCCGACCTGAGCGTCGCGACTTCATCCTGCAATTGCTCGAATTGTGCACGGGCTGTCTGTTCACTGGCCCTGGCCTGTTTGAGCTCCTGGCGCAGGTTGTCAGCTGAATTGCTGCCTGCAGTTATGGCTGGTGCGTTAATGACCGTGGCCGACGGTGCAGGTGTGGTGTCCGTTTCCATCGACGTGAGCGTCAGTTCACCGGTCGTGCCGGCTGTACTGACAGTGCCTTGCGGCGCGCCCTGGTTGAGCCCCCCTTCCAGCACGGATATATCAAAACCGCGCTGGCCGAGCAGGAAGGCGGCGGCCGCGCTGCGACGACCGGTATCGCAATAGAGAATATAGGTCTTCGTTGCGTCGAGCTTCTTCATGGTTTCCCGAATCATGAACAGTGGCATGTTGATACTGCCTTCGAGCGCATCTTTCATGTGTTCATCCGCAGTGCGCACATCGACCCAGACGGCGCCGGACTGGACAGCCGCATCAGCCAGCTCGTAATTGAGGTAATGCACCAGCGGCTTTTTCAGAATCTCGACGAACTGGTGCTTGGACAGACGCATCAGCGAACCATCGGTGAGCATGGTGATGGTGGCGTTGCGCCTTGCATCGGATACCAGTGCGTCCTCGCCGAAACAGTCGCCTGGCCCTAGTTCCGCCAGCGGGACATCCCAGCCCTTGCCGGAAGCCAGGCGTGTCACCGAGCATTTGCCTTCGCGGATAATGTAGAAATAGTCGCCTTCATCGCCCTGGCAGACGACGGTGTCACCGGCATAGACATTGACTGGCTGCAGTGACTGGATGAGGCGCTGGATGTCGGCCGGTGGCATTCTCGAGAAGGCCTCGGACTGCAGCATGCGTGTCATCCAGTCCTCCTCTGAGTTGGCATAGATATCGACGGTGCCGGTCTCTGCTGTCTGGTCGAGCGTCAACATGACATCCAGCAGGGTGGAATCGATCGTGGCGATTACCGACTTGGTCGCGGCACGCGCGGTCGTGATACGGGGTTGCTGGTTGGCCAGGGGGTAGCGGGCCGGATCGGTGCCCGCGCTGACGACACCGGTGACCTTGCCGTGGGCATCGATGAAATTGACCACGCCGTCGAGCAGGTAGATCGAGTGATTGTCGCGGTCGCCCTCGCCGAACAGGTAACTGCCCGCGCTGATGTCCTTGATGGTCAGGCTGGTCGTGACCTCGCGGTAGCGGTCAATACTCAATGCATTCAGCGGGATCAGGTCGCGGAGGATCTCCTGGCCATTGAATTTCTTGCCCGCGTGCTGTTTAGGTTTCATATCCTTGCCTGCTGTGCCGATGGAGACGCTGCGGCGCAATGGCCGTATGGCATATATCGGCATGCGGCGCGGAATTTGGAGCCCGCAAGGGAGTCCGGGCTTATCAGGCCTGGAATCAGAAATTATAATTAAAACAGTGGGATGTGTTCGTCAGAGGGGTGTGCGCGTGATCTTGAGCACGACGCCGTCGACACCGGTGACCGTGACGTGCGTGCCGGCCGGCAGGTCGTCCCCGCTGATGCGCCAGGTGGAGTCGTCAACCCGCAGGGTGCCGACATGGTCGACGATGGGCTGTTCAAGCGTGAAGGTGCGGCCAATGTATTGCTCGCCACGGCGGTTGAGGTTCGGTTGGTCGGTGGGGGCCGGGTTCGTGCGCTGGTAGCGGCGAAACACTGCGATGCTGATGACTGACAGGCCGGAGAAAATCATCAGCTGGTATTGCCACCCCAGGTCCGGTATGACCAGCATGACCAGGCCCACCACACCTGCTGCGACCGCCAGCCACAGGAAGATAAAGCTCGGTGCCAGTACCTCGATTAACAGTAAAATCCCGGCCAGTATCCACCAGTGCCAGTAATCGACCTGCGCAAGCAGTGCCTCCATTACGCCTGCCCCTGCTTCTGCACGACCTCTTTGGCGACTTCCGCAATTCCGGCCAGTGAGCCGATGATGCTGGATGCCTCCAGCGGCATCAGCACCAGTTTCTGGTTGGGCGCCGCGCCGATTTCTTTCAGGGCCTCAACATACTTTTGTGCAATGAAGTAATTGATGGCGTTGACATCACCCTTGGCAATGGCCTCGGATACCATAGTGGTGGCCCTGGCCTCTGCTTCCGCAGAGCGTTCGCGTGCCTCGGCATCACGGAAGGCGGCCTCCTTGCGGCCTTCGGCATCCAGCATGACGGCCATCTTCTCACCTTCCGCGCGCAGGATCTCCGACTGCCGCAGGCCCTCGGCGTCCAGGATCACGGCACGCTTTTCACGCTCGGCCTTCATCTGCCGCGCCATGGAATCGATCAGGTCCTGCGGCGGCTGGATGTCCTTGATCTCGATGCGCGTGACCTTGATGCCCCACGGTGTCGAGGCGGCATCCACGACTGTCAGCAGCCGGGCATTGATGTTGTCACGCTGTGACAGCAGCTCATCGAGATCCATGCTGCCCATCACGGTACGGATATTGGTCATGGTCAGGTTCATGATGGCACGATCCAGGTCGTTCACCTCGTAGGCGGCCTTGGCGGCATCGAGAATCTGGAAGAACACCACGCCGTCGGCCCTGACCATGGCGTTGTCGCGGGTAATGACTTCCTGACTGCTGATGTCGAACACGGTTTCCATCATGTTCAGCTTGTGCCCGATGCGATCGACATAGGGCACGATCAGGTTCAGGCCGGGACGCAGCGTCTTGCGGTAGCGGCCGAAGCGTTCAACGGTCCATTCGTAGCCCTGGGGTACGGTTTTGACCCCCATGATGACCGTGACCACGGCCAGTGCGACGACTACCAGTGTGAAAGTGGAAAAACCATCCATGCCCAGCCTCCAGTGTTGGCCCCATGGGCCAGTTGCTGCATGATTGTAGACCAGACGAAGCCGTCATGTCCCGTTCGGGGTGCGGGCAGTCAGTGCGGTTTTCATGTATCTTCGACGGTAACAGCAATCGGGGCAGAACCCGTGCAGGTTTATCATGGCAATCAGTGTCTTTGACCTTTTCAAGATCGGTATCGGTCCGTCCAGTTCCCACACGGTGGGGCCCATGCGTGCAGCCGGTATGTTCGTCAACTCACTGCGCAAGGCGGGCCATTTCGACCGGCTGACGCGACTGCATATCGCGCTGTACGGCTCGCTGGGCGCCACCGGCAAGGGCCACGGTACCGACAAGGCGATCATCCTGGGTCTGGAGGGGGAAGATCCGGAAACGGTGAATACCGATACCATTCCGTATCGCCTCGAACAGGTGATCACCCATGGCTGCCTCAGGCTCGATGGCGAGCGTGAGCTGTCGTTCAATGCCGGCGAAGACCTGACGTTCCATCGTAGCGAGGTTTTGCCATTCCATCCGAACGGCATGACCTTTAACGCCTATGCTGCGAACGGTGAACAGCTTATCGAGCGTACCTATTATTCCGTCGGCGGCGGCTTCGTGCTCAACGAGGCGGCGGCCGGTGAAGACCGCATCGTCGAGGACACGACACCCCAGCCGCTGCCGTTCACGACCGGCGCACAGCTGCTTGAACGCTGTGCCGACGAAGGCCTCTCGATGAGCCAGGTGATGCTGAAAAACGAGCAGGTCTGGCGTTCCGAAGCCGACATCAACGCCGGGCTGTTGCGTATCTGGGCAGTCATGCAGGCCTGTGTGGAGCGCGGTTGCCATACCGAAGGTGTGCTGCCGGGCGGCCTCAAGGTGAAGCGGCGTGCTGCACGCATGCATCGCCAGCTCTGTCATGAGCAGGAGTTGCACAGGGTCCCGCTGGGCACCATGGACTGGGTCAACCTGTATGCGCTGGCCGTCAATGAGGAGAATGCGGCTGGTGGACGCGTGGTGACCGCGCCGACCAACGGCGCGGCCGGCATAATCCCGGCTGTCATGCACTACTACTCGCGTTTCTGTCCGGGTGCCGATGATGACGGTATCGTGCGCTTTCTGCTTACGGCAGGTGCCATCGGCATCCTCTACAAGGAGAATGCCTCGATCTCGGGCGCCGAGGTCGGCTGCCAGGGCGAAGTAGGCTCCGCCTGTTCCATGGCGGCGGGCGCCCTGACCGAGGTCAATGGCGGTACCCCTGAGCAGGTTGAGAATGCTGCCGAGATTGCCATGGAACATAATCTCGGGCTCACCTGTGATCCGGTCGGCGGGCTGGTACAGGTACCCTGTATCGAGCGCAATGCCATGGGTGCGGTCAAGGCGATCAACGCCTCGCGTATGGCGCTGCGCGGTGACGGCAAGCACTTTGTCTCGCTCGACAAGGTGATCAAGACCATGCGCGAGACCGGCGCCGATATGCAGACCAAGTACAAGGAAACGTCGCGCGGCGGCCTGGCAGTCAATGTGATCGAGTGTTGATTACTCTTTTACCACAGAGCACGCAGAGAAAATCGCCACAGAGTTCACAGAGAAATTCCAGGCCATTTAATCAATCGTGTCTGACCCTGTTGATCCCATGTGTATAGACAGGATTGCATGCAGATAAGGAAATAAAACGTCATTCCCGCCCCGGCAATTGCTCCATGCATCGCCTAGAGCGCCTACTTTTGGTGCTCCCGGCTCTGGCTCCTCGGCAATCGCTCCATGCATTGCTCTACCTCCTGCATCCATGCAGTCGTGCTTCGCTCTACCTCGTCCATCCCTGGACTCGTACCTCCTGCATGGCCCAGGCCAGCCTCTCGGCCCGGGCTATGCCCGTATTAACAGTCTCACCTTCTCCCTGCAGTCGTGCGCGGGAATGACAAGCAAGACGATCGTGCCTGCAGGCACTTCTATCATTGGTAATGGCGAACGGTGTGGCGTACTAAATTCCCGCCAGGCGGTCATGCATCTGCAGGATGCAGGCCTCGGTCGTCTGCCAGTCTATGCAGCCATCCGTGACCGATACACCATACTTCAGTCGGGCGATGTCGTCCGGTATGGGCTGGTTACCGGCATTGATATTACTCTCGATCATCAGGCCGATGATCGAGCGGTTGCCCGCAAGTATCTGGCGGGTAACGTCCTCGGCGACACCGGGTTGCAGGTCCGGGTTCTTGCAGGAATTGTCATGGCTGCAATCGACCATGATGTACGGGCTTACACCGGCATCACGCAGTGCCCGCTCGCAGCGGGCAATATTCTCTTCATCATAATTTGGCTGCCCGTTACCACCGCGCAGCACGATGTGGCCGTAATCGTTACCGGTCGTCTCGACCGTGGACACATGACCGAATTCATCGATGCCGAGGAAATAGTGCGGATGACTGATGGACTTCAGCGCATTGATGGCCACCGTGAAACTGCCATCGGTACCGTTCTTGAAGCCGACCGCACAGGACAGACCGCTGGACATGACCCGATGGGTCTGTGATTCGGTTGTGCGCGCACCGATAGCCGACCAGGAAATCAGGTCCTGCAGGTACTGTGGCGAGATCGGATCCAGTGCCTCGGTCGCCAGCGGCAGGCCCAGCTCGGCCAGGCCCAGCAGCAGACGACGCGCAATGTGCAGGCCTTCCTCGATTTCGAATGACCCGTTCATGTGCGGGTCGTTGATAAGGCCCTTCCAGCCGATGGTGCTGCGTGGTTTCTCGAAATAAACCCGCATGACCAGGTACAGGCGGTCCTCGACCTTGCTTGCCAGTTCGCGCAGGCGCGTGCCGTAATCAACGGCGGCTTGCGGATCGTGGATGGAACACGGGCCTACCACGATCATCTGGCGCTTGTCCTTGCGATCCAGAATGTCGCGCACGACGGCACGGCTGCTGATGACGGTATCCGCTACGCGGGGGGTGATTGGCAGGCGCTGTTTCAGGGCGTGCGGCGTGATCAGGGGCTCGCAGGCGGCAATATTGAGGTCTTCAATGCGTCGATCAGTCATGGTCGTTCAGGGCTTCAGGCACACTGCGGTCAGGCTGGAAGAGGGAAATAATACCAGAGTAGCCTTTATGAACGGCGGCAAATTCACTGCCAGGCGCAGGGAATCAGGCCGGCGGGACACCGGCTCCCTTTATAAGCGGGTGGCAACCGGCCGGTCAGCCGCCAAGGGCCTCTTCGATTGAGAGGATCTCCTCTTCCGACTCGGTCATGATATCGGCCATGCGGGGGTGGTCGATATTCATTTTCTTGCAGGCCGGAATTTCCGCAAGGTCCGGCAACTCATCCGGCTGCTTCTCGTGCAAGTTCACGAACAGGTTCGCGACCAGGACGATATCGGCGATGTCGAGGTCTTCATACTGATTACGGTCCAGTGTCTCGTGTTCGTCAACGGCCTTCGCAATATCCTCCGAAAAGCCCCACGACTCGATAATGGCGCGACCGATTCCGGTATGCCAGGTTGCAAGCAACGCCTCCAGCTGTTCCTTTTCACCAAACAGCTCCGGGAAAGCGTTGGCACGGTTCAGGATGTAGAACTTGCCGATATCATGCAGCAGCCCGGCCAGCATGACATCCTCCGGCTTATCGATACCCGGTTGCCGCTTGGCGAGAATATAGGCGAGCGCACTCACGTGGGTACTGTGTTTGCTGACAGCATGCATGTATTCGCGTATGACGCCGTCCGCGTCTTTCGCCTGGAAGGTCGTATCCATGGCCAGAGATATCACGGTGTTCCTGACCAGCTCGTAACCCAGTCGGCCGATCGCGGTATTGATATCGGTGATCTCGATCGTGCCGCGACGCAACAGCGCCGAGTTGGCCATCCGCAGCAGGCGGGTTGTCAGTACCGGGTCGGCAACGATTATCCGTGCAATATCACTGGTGGAGACATTCGGGTCGTTCATGGCATCGCGTATCCGGATCGCGATCTCCGGGAACGGCGGTATATCGAATTCCTGGTGGGTTAATTCTTCTGCAAGTGACTTCACAAATTCGAAGGTGGCTTGTGATGTGCTCATGTGATTGCCTGGCTCCCTGATAGACGGTTCCATTCCCTGGACGGTGCGCAGTGGCCGCTGGCCATGTGCATTCAACAGAATAACGGCAGAAAGGGCCGATAATTAACTATCTCTGTGCCACGGGCTGATCAGCCATGCGGCCTGCAGGGTGAGCAATAAATATATATGAAACAGTGGCTTGCGGTCAGGCAACGATCAGGGGAGCAGGCTGACGTATAGAAGGTAAGCGGCACTGCTGAGCGACAGGCCGCTACCCCAGATCGTCAGCCAGTAATGCCGGCTGCGCAGGCCGGCGAAAATGAAGCCGATCCCTATGACGAAGCTGAGAATCGCCCCGCCGACGAGCACACCATGACCGACCGGCTCACCGAGCTCATTGGGCGTTTCACCGATGCGATAGCGCACGTGACCGTTTTCCTCAGGACAAATTAAAAAGGGGACAGACTTAAGTCTGCCCCTTCAAATGAGCGGGGACAGATTGACCAATCTGTCCCCGATGACTTACTTCGACGCGATCTCTTCCAGCTGCCTGGCCTTGATGACCTGCCCGTCGAGGCCGGCTTCCTTGCCGCTCTTGCCGTAGGCCACGCTCATCAGGGTGGAGTAGTACACCACCGGCATCTTGAAGTTGGTCTTGTACTTCTGGTTGATGTGGTTCTGGTAGACCTCGACGTTCATCTGGCAGACCGGGCAGGGCGTGACAATCATGTCGGCACCGCCGTCATAGGCTGATTCGATGATGTCCTTGATCAGCGCCTGACTCTTTTCCGGTTCACTGAAGGCCAGTGCACCACCGCAGCAGGACACCTTCTTGTCGTACTTCTCGATCGGCTCGGCACCCAGGGTCTCGACCAGCTTGTCGAGGTATTTAGGGTTCTCGTAGGACTCGCCATCGATACCGAACGGGCGATTGGTCTGGCAACCGACGTAGCCGGCGATCTTCAGGCCGTCCAGTGGTTTCTTGACGTGCTTGCCCATCTCCTCGTAACCGAAGTCCTCGATCAGCACTTCCACCATGTGGCGAACTTTCTGGTTGGCTTCTACCTTGAGCCCGGCCTCGGCCAGCGCCTCGTTGGTCTCGGCCATCAGCCTGTCGTCGTCGTGCAGGCGCTCCTGCGTCTCCCTGGTAGCGAGCCAGCAGGCGGCACAGGTGGCGACGATGTCCTGCCCCGGGTTGGCCTGCTCGCTGATGGCCATGTTGCGTGCACTGAGTGCCAGTCGCGGCAGTTCGCCGCCGCCGGCGTAGCCGATGGAGGCGGAGCAGCAGTTCCAGTCGGGGATCTCGTTCAGCTCGATATCCAGCGTCTCGCACATGGAGTCTACCGACACCATGTAATTGGAGGCCGAGGCGGCCTTCTGCGAGGAGCAGCCGGGATAGAATGAATAGGATTTCTTGGCCATTGTTTATGTCCTCACTTGCCGGCCACGGGTATACGCGCGGCCTCGAGTTCTTCTGCCTTCTTGAGAATCTTCTGCAGGTCGCCCGCGCCCTTGCACTTGTGACCGCCGATCAGTTCCATCGGGCTGAGCCGCCTGGTCATCAGCATACCGAGGCCGATGTTCTTCATCTTCAGCGAGGTCTTGATGCCTTCGCCGATGCCATTCATGAAGTACAGCGCCAGGCCCAGCTTCAGCTCGTTGACGCGGCCGGTCTTGCTCAGGTTGTTCCAGAACAGTTGCGAGAACTTGTGCGTCGGCTGGTTCTTCGGCGCGATGCCGAGGCGCTTCGCGTAGTGCGCGAGACCGTGCATGATATGCGTGATCGGCAGCTCGCGCGGGCAGCGCACGATACAGTTGTAGCAGGAGGTGCACATCCACATGGAGCTGGACTGCAGTACCTCATCGCGCTTGCCTGCACGAATCATCATGAACAGTTCCTGCGGCGGGTGGTCCCAGTGCGGGCCCAGCGGGCAGGAGCCGGAACACACGCCGCACTGCATGCACATCTTCACCCATTCGCCTTCCTCGACGTTGTCCTCGACCTCGCGGAGAAAGCTGTTGCGGTACTGTTCGACCATTTGTATATTGGCATCAGTCATCGTTATCTCCTAGAACTTGAACGGGCTCATGCCGACTCTCTCGACGGTCTCGGCCATGTCGTTAATGAGTTGCGGTGCACGTTCGATATCCGTGATGGCGACTTCGTAGGTTGCGACGCGGTCCTCCTCGAGGCTCAGTGATTGCAGCGTGTCATCGATCTTGCTCATGCGGACATGGGCAATCTCGGAACCCTTCACGAAGTGACACTGGTAGTTATCGCCCTTCTGGCAGCCCATCAGCACGATGCCATCATAGCCGCTGTTCAGTGCATCCGTGATCCAGATGGTGTTGACGGAGCCGAGGCAGCGTATCGGGATAACGCGGGCGAACGGCGTGTAGTGGTTGCCGTTCTGTGCGGCCATGTCGAGTGCCGGGTAGGCATCGTTCTCGCAGGCCAGCACCAGGATACGCGGCTTCTCGTCGAACTCGTCCGGCATGTCGACGTTCTTCAGTTGCTGGCCGACGGTGTCCACCGAATAGTTCTCGAAGGAGATCACGCGCACCGGGCAGGCGCCCATGCAGGTGCCGCAGCGGCGGCAGCGCGACTCGTTGAATACCGGGTAGCGTGCCTCGTCCTCGTCGATGGCGCCAAACGGGCATTCGACCGTGCAGCGCTTGCACTGGGTACAGCCTTCCTTGCGGAAGCTCGGGTATGACAGATCACCGGAACGCGGGTGTGCGGCGCGGCCGAGCTTGGCATTCTCCAGTGCCTGGATGGCCTTCAGCGCGGCGCCGGTGGCGTCTTCCTTGGCCTGTGCCATGTCCATCGGGCGGCGCACCGGGCCGGCGGAATAGATGCCGGTGCGGCGGGTCTCGTAAGGGAAGCAGATGAAGTGCGAGTCGTTGAAGCCGTACTTCAGGTGCGGCAGGTCCGGACCCTGGCGATAGTTCAGATTGAGGATGGACTCGACCTTCACTTCGGGTACCAGGTTATCCAGGTCCTCGACTTCGTCTCCTTCCGACGTGATTGGCAGGTCGATATCCACGCCTGAGTTCGGTATCTCACCGGTAGCCAGAACCACCAGGTCGGCCTTCTCGTTGACTTCCTGGTCCAGGATCAGGTCGCTGAATTTGACCTCCGGGCCGTTTGGACCGACGGTGACCTCGCTGACCGTGCCCTTGGTGAAGGTGATGCCCTTCTGCTGGCCGCTGCGGTAGAAGTCTTCGCCGCCGGCGCCCGGGGTGCGCATGTCGGTGTAGATGATGTTGGTGTCGACCTGCGGATTCTGGTCCTTGAAATACATCGCCTGCTTGATAGAGGTCAGGCAGCAGTGACCGGAACAGTAGGGCAGGTGACCTTTCTTCGTCGAACGCTGGCCGGCACACTGCACGAACACCACGTTTTCAACTTCCTTGCCATCTGACGGACGCTTGATCGGACCGCCGTTGGCCTCCACGGCGAGTTTTTCCAGCCCGGTCTGGTCGACCACGTCCGGGTTCTTGCCGTAGCCGAGCTCCGGCAACTGTGTTGCATCGTAGTTGCGTGCACCCGAGGCCATGATGATGGCGCCGAAGTTTTCCGTGGTGGTGGAGCCGCTTTCCGTGGAGATGTCCGCCGAGAAACGGCCCGGTGCGCCGCTGGTCTTGGTGATGGTGGAATTGAGGTGCACGGTGATCCGGTTGTCGCCCTCGACCTTCGCCACCATCTCGGCCACGCCGTTGTCTTCGAGCTCCTGGTACGGTGCATGCTCGGGGACGCGCTTGTATTCAAAGGCCGCGCCGCCGCCCAGCTGGCCGCTCTTTTCCACGAGGGTGACCGGGTAGCCGGCCGCCGCCGCCTCGATGGCTGCGGTCATGCCGACGATGCCGCCACCCACCACCAGCAGGTGGTCGTTACTCGCTGCCTCTGCGTTGGTGGACGGCAACTTCATGTGTTTGGTCTCGGCGCAGCCCATGCGCACATAGTCGGCCGCCATTTCCTGCGTGGTCTCGCGCGACTCCTCATCGTCCGGGCGGACCCAGATGACGCCTTCACGCAGGTTGGCCCGGCTGATGGCGACGTTGTCGAAATTGAAGGCCTCGGTCTTGGAGCGGCGCGAGCAGGCGGCGATCACGACCTTGTTGACGCCTTCGTTGTCGATGTCATTCTGGATCATCGCGACGCCTTCGGCGTTGCACAGGAACTCGTGTTCGCGCACCAGGTTGGCCTTGCCTTCGCGCTCGGCGACGGTGGTCAGCTGACTGCAGTCCAGGCGCTCGCCCAGTCCGCAACCCTTGCAGATGTATGCGCCGGTTTTGGTTTCTTCTGACACTGTTTAGCCCTCCGTTCCTGCAACCCGGTTGACCACCTGGATTGCGCGTAATGCACTGGCCGTGGCGCTCTGTACTGCGCGGTTCACATCCAGTGCGTCGGATGAACAACCGGCCGCGAAGATACCGCCGTTCGTATCAGAGGCCTCGATGAAGCCGCTCTCGTTGATGACCACGTCTACGGGTAAGGCATCCTTCGGCACGCTCGGTTCCATGCCGACCGCCAGCACGCACAGGTCATGCGGATTGCTGTAGCGGTGGTAGCCCTCGGTGTCCACGCCGTGCAGGACCGGGTTGCCCTCCTTGTCCTCGGTGATGTTGGCGACCTTGGATTTGATGAAGCTGACATTCTCGTCGTCCTGCACCTTCTGGTAGAAGTCGTCGATGCGGTCGATGGCGCGGATGTCGATGTAGTAGACGCTGGCCTTGAAGTCGTCTGCGAACTTCTCGCGGAGATAAGTTGTTTGTTTCAGCGTTGCCATGCAGCAGATGCGCGAGCAGTGCCGCAGGTGGTTGACGTCACGCGAACCGGCGCACTGGATGAACGCCACGTTCTTCGCTTCCTTGCCGTCGCCCGGGCGCACGATCTTGCCGCCGGTCGGCCCGAACGGGTCCAGCATGCGTTCGAACTCGACGCTGGTGACGACGTTGTCGAAGCGGTCGTGGCCGTAGGGCTGGATCTTGTCGGCGTCGTATGGCTGCCAGCCGGTGGCCCAGATGATGGCGCCGACGGTCAGCGTGGCCCCGGACTCCTGCATGTCGAGGTCGATGGCGCTGTACTTGCAGGCGTCTTTTGCCTTCTGCGCGTCATCGGTGCCGATCAGCCTGGGGTCGAGCACGTAGCGCTGGGGATAGGCCATGTAGAACGGCAGGTAGGCGCCCTTGCGCTGTTTCATGCCGTAGTCGTATTCGCTGTCGAATTCGCTTTCCACTGCCTTTGCGCACTCGCCGCAGGCGGTGCAGTTCTCGTTGACATAGCGGGGCTGGGTCTTCAGCGTGACGCTGTAGTTGCCGGATTCACCGCTGACGTTTGCAACCTCGGTCATGGTCAGGACGGTCAGGTTGCGGTTCGCCTTGGCGCGGCGCAGGTTGATCTCCATACCGCAGGACGGGACGCACAGCTTGGGGAAATACTTGTACAGCTGGCTGACGCGGCCGCCGAGGGAGGGGTTCTTCTCGACCAGGATTACCTGCTTGCCGCATTCCGCGGCCTCGATGGCGGCGGTGACGCCGCTGATGCCGCCTCCCACCACCAGGATCGTCTGGTTGGTTGCGATAACATCCGACATTGATAGCCTCCATTGTACGCCGCCAGGCGTATATAACTTTATGAATACTATATGTTTATTCAGGCCTGCGCAGGTAGTGCCAGGGGGTCGCGAACCTGCCTCAAGCCGTGCTGTGCAGGTGCGGAAGCCAACCGGTGCAAACAGTACGATTACGATACAGCGTCTTCCATATACGCGCCATATACCGAAGGCAGGGAATGCTATCGAATTTTGCGATAGACAAATAGAATCGATATATAAGGTA
>JBATGJ010000214.1:0-5880 GCA_049665685.1 Gammaproteobacteria bacterium | reverse complement strand
ATGCCGAGCAATCTCGCCAGGTGCCCTGATCGTGAGTGTATCGTGCCTTCACCATTAAAACAGATATGTGAATAGGGCTCGAAAAGCCCCATATCGATACCCAGTCGCCCGAGTAAACCTTCAACAGCGCCATGATGCCCCTGGAGAATGGCGCGTATCAATCGCCTGTCGTAGATATTTCTGAGTGACCTGAAATTTTTCAGGGGTAACGCAGGCAGATCCAGCGGGCAAAATTCAGCCGCCGGGTATTCGTTCATAACAAGATGCCTGATACCTTCCGAGGTACCCTGTCCGCCCCAGTTAATTGCGTTGAACGAATTGACAAAATAGGCAATTTTCACGAGATTGCCCGCCCCTTTACCACCTCACCGGTTTTTCGATAGGCATCCTCTATCCGCCTGGTCATATGATCAAAGTCCAGATGGTCTTCTGCCCAGCTGAAGGCATCCTTAAAATCACGCGCTACCGCTTTGTAATCGACGGCCACCTCTGTCAGGACAGCATGGAGCTGCTCATGATCATTGACGGGAACGACATACTCACCAGGCAGAATCATGGCAACATCCGATACGTCGGTCGAAACAACCGGTGCGTGCAAATACAAGGCCTTCGCCAGTGTGCAGGGAAAGCCTTCCCTCTCCGAAGTAATTACAACAAGGTCAGCAGACGACAATATCTCAATATTGTCCGTTCGGTGTCCGGCAAACAGACAGTTCTCAAGCCCCAGTTCCGCCGCAAGTGCTTTCAGCTCATCACTGCATTCGTCATCCCCGACGACCAGCAGACAAGCCTGCGGAACACCGCGAAAAGCCCGCAGCAATACGTCCACACGCTTGACCCGCGCGAGCTGCCCAATGAACAATATCCTGCACTTTTCATCAGCCAGCCCGAAACTATCGGCCAGGCACTGTCGGCCACGACGGCGTTTAACATCTATCTGTAAGCCGTTATAGATAAGCTGTGTGTTTTTACCGGGCAGCCTTTCAAGGCTGCGTCTTGAAACACCAATCACCAGGTCGAAAGATTTATAGGCCTGAGCCTGTCGTTTTGTACTGTGCAATGTCGCAACAAGAATTCCTTTATTCCGCAGCAGCGGCCTGATTGCAGATACAATCTGCGCAGCCTTGTTAGCATGTGCATGCAGAATCTCGGGTGAGATACGGTTGATCAGCGCAAGCATATGAATGAGCAAACCGGGCGATCGCCGGCTCCTGGTAAAATCAACCGTGTAGGCGGTCACTGACGAAGAAAAATCCTGTCGGTTCCTGTGGCGGACAGTCACATGCACCTCATGGCGGGCGCTCAGTGCATTACTTACATCAATGAAATGACGCTCGAGACCACCTTTTATTTTACCCGTACTTGCCAGTACCTTGCAGATTCTCATGTGCAATACCGCTGGCAAAATACCAGCCTGCTAGTCACAGGGACGATACGAGTTGGCCAACACCGTCTGGCGATGCCCGGCACAAGCGGAGTATTCGGCAAGATATATCCCGGGACAGGCAGTACTAAAGCACATTACCGGTGTGATGGCGCCTGTTCCTGATAAAGCTGCAGCAACTGCTCCAGCATCGCCTGCCGGGTAAAAACTTCCTGCCTGGTAATTCGTTCAGGACCGCCCAGAATGGCCATGATCTTTGCTGCAAGCTGGTCAGCATCACCGGCCGACACACTACCGGCAGGATAATACCTGTCCAGGATCTCCCCTACTCCACCATCCCCGTAACCCACGACCGGCACACCAAGAGATATTGCCTCGGCAACGGTACGCCCGAAGGACTCGGGTTTCGATGACAATGACAATACAACATTCGAGCATGCATAGATATTTTTCATATCCGATCGCTGCCCGGTGAAGGTTATCCTGTTTTCAAGGGAACGCTCAGCTATCATTGTTCTTAGTTCGTCGATGTATTTCCTGCGCTTCGGATCGAGATGTCCGACAATCAAGCCATGCACGTCAAGGCCGCGGGCCACCAGGACGGCAATCAGACGAATAAAGTCCTCGTGTCCCTTCAAGCGCGTCAGGCGTCCCGGCAGTGTCAGTACCTTGCGGTCCAGCAAGAACGGATATTCGCGGTACCAGGATTCACGCCATGCTTCATCCGGGCGAAAGTTATACGGGAATTCACCCGAATCAACACCACGATATATCGTAACGACTCGCCGGGAATCAACTGCAGGGTAATTGTTGAGAATGTACTTGCGCGCCGTATCTGACACGGCAATGATGCGTTCACCCCGCATCATGATGGCGCTATAACGTTTGACCGAATATAGACCATGCACTGTGGTGATGAACCGTGGCCGCTGGCTTGAGTGCATGCTGAACCATGCCATCCATGCGATCCACGCAGGGATGCGGGAGCGTGCATGCACGATATCTACCTGCTCTTTCAGCAATATCTCGCGCAATGGCAGGACCTGTAACAGCATTGCGGGTGATTTGCGGCCGACCGGCATCCGGATATGTTCAGAGCCACCTTCAACGAGCTGTTCCACAAGCCGACCGCCGGATGAAACGACGATGGAACGGTGCCCTGCCTCCACCAGCGCCTCCGCCACCTCCAGCGTGCCACGTTCCACCCCGCCGCTCTCAAGTGCGGGCAGGATCTGCATGACTGTCAGTTGTCTGGCAGCCATCGCTCAAGTATCCAGTCAGCGCACCGACCGGCCTCGTCAAAGGGTTCTGTCGTGGGTTGCAGAATGGCACCCTGCCGCCAGTCATCGAAGCCTGTCACCAGTCGATCCCGTTGCAGGCCCCGGATACCACGTGCCAGGCGGTCGCTGGCCTTGCGCCACTTCACGGCGAGCAGGCCAACAGCTGCACCGGCTGTCAGGGCCTCGTACACCATGGACACACTGTCCTCACTGACCCACACCTGACCAGCCCTTGCCAGCTGCCGCGGCAGCCAGTCCGGTTTAGTATGCGCAAACGGGACAATGGACAGGTTGTCGGACGGCAGGCTTCCCAACAGTTCAACAAAATCGACCGGGGTGCGGCGGGAGGTACCAAGTGTCCAGCGAATGCCGGGCATGTCCCGTACAAGGCGTTCGACCTGACCGGCCACGGCCGCGCCGGACCAGGTCACATGAACCGAGGGTCCGCCAACCATGATCAGGCCGGCACTTGTATCCCTGTCTTTGCCAAAACGGACGTGGTTCAGCACACCACGGGTAGCCAGCACGTTATCACGCGGGGACGGACCATCATGCTCCGGTATCACGCAGGCATCGAACCATGCACAGGGCATACTCGGCTTCATAAGCACGATGACGCGCCCGCCACGCGCACGGCGTACGGCCAGCATTGGCAAGTGTGTGGCATGACCGGCGCCGACAATCAGGTTGGGATCCGGCAGATTGGCCCCACATGACACGCGCCTGCTGAAATACGAAAGTAGTGAGTCACGGCAGGAGCCAGCCGGTATGTCATGCGCGATAACGGCGACACGTTCACGCAGTGCCGCCAGCAGACCTGCCGTTTGATTTTCATGGCCAGGCTTTCCGTCTGTGCAACGCCAAACGACCATTAACCCAGCCATGCGAGGATCAGACAGACCGATTATTTAACCAGCGTATAGTCGGCACTGCAGTAGGGACACCTGGCCTTGCCGGTTTCCTCGATGGCGAGATAGACGCGCGGGTGTGAATTCCACAGACTCATACCGTCCATTGGACAATGCAACGGCAGGTCCGCATGCGTGACTTTGTAGTGGTTTTCGGCATTCGCCTCGATCAGACTGTCCTGGCCTGCGGTTTCTGCGGTATGTGGATTTGGCAACGGTATCTCCTGCTGATTATGTGCTGACTGGATCAGCATTATACAGAATCAGCAGACCCGTCACGCGTCCCGCAGCCAAACACAGGGCCATTGCCAGCGATCGTAACCCCGCGTCAAACATTAGTAATACGCTGTAATAATCGCTGCGCAGGGGTATGATGAAGCTCCACTGAAAGTGACCCAATGGGAACAACATAACCGGATGGGCAGACCGAAAACCAGTCGAGAACTGTATTTCAGGTTACTCGGCTACACGCGCCCCTACTGGAAGGCGTTTGTCCTGACCCTGCTCAGCATGCTGGTGCTGGCCATGACCGAGCCGGCCATTCCAGCCCTGATGAAGCCTCTGCTGGACGGCGGCTTCATCGAGAAAGATCCCGTCGCCATCCGGCTCATGCCGGTACTGCTTGTACTGCTGTTCCTGGTGCGGGGCATATCGAGCTATGCCAGCACCCTTGGCCTGAACTGGGTCTCCGGCAAGGTCGTCCATGACATCCGCAGCGCGATGTTTGAGCGGCTACTGCACCTGCCGACCACCTATTTCCATGACAATCCGGCCGGCGCCATCATCAGCAAGATCACGTTTAACGTAAACCAGGTGGCCTGCGCGGCGAGCAATGTACTACTGATTGTCGTCAAGGACAGCCTGGCGGTCATCGGTCTGCTGGGCTGGATGATCTACATCAACTGGAAACTGTCACTTATTTTTCTGTTCGTGGTGCCTGCAATCGGCCTGATCATGAAGCTGATCAGCAAGCGACTGCGCAGACTGAGCACCGGCCTGCAGCAGTCAATGGGGAACATGACGCATACCCTGGAAGAGGCCATCAAGGGCAACGGTGTGGTCAAGCTGTTCGGTGGACAGGTATACGAAAATCAGCGATTCGTGCGGGCATCCAACCAGGTCAGGCGCATGGACCTGAAGATCATCGCCACCACTGCCGCCAACGTGCCGGCCGTGCAGCTGGTTGCAGTGCTGGCGCTGGCGATAATCATCTACACCGCCGCTTCGGAACGCTTCGGTGCATCCTTCGATGTCAGCACCTTCGTGTCCTATTTCGGCGCCATGGGTCTGCTGTTTTCGCCGATCAAGCGCCTCGCCAAGGTCAACGAACAGCTGCAGCGCGGACTGGCAGCCTCGGAATCCATCTTCGCACTGCTGGCTGAGCCCCCCGAGGTGGACAGTGGCACATGTAACCTCGAATCGGTACAGGGGCATATCGAGTTTCGCGATGTCTCCCTGCACTACACCAGCCGGAACATACCCGCCCTGAAGGGAATCAGCCTCGATATACAACCGGGCGAGAGCATTGCCCTGGTCGGCAAGTCCGGCAGCGGCAAGACCAGCCTGGCGGCTCTGCTACCGCGATTTTACAAACCTTCCAGCGGACATATCCTGCTGGACGGCATGGAGCTTGGCGACATCTGCCTGCGTGACCTGCGTGAGAATATTTCACTCGTCAGCCAGAACATCGTCCTGTTCAACGACACGGTGGCCGCAAATATTGCCTACGGCGCACTGCACGATGCTTCCAGGCAGGATATTGTCGCTGCGGCAGATGCGGCGCATGCCATGGAATTTATCCGTGACATGCCGGATGGCCTGGAGACGCTGATCGGCGAAAACGGTGCACGCCTGTCCGGTGGCCAGCGTCAGCGGCTGGCGATAGCACGTGCCCTGCTGAAGAACGCGCCGATCCTGATTCTGGACGAAGCAACCTCGGCACTTGACAGTGAGTCCGAGCAACATGTGCAGAAGGCCATTGAAACATTGAAGACCGGCAGGACCTCGATCATCATCGCGCACCGCCTGTCCACCATCGAGCATGCCGATCGCATCGTTGTCATGCATGATGGGCACATCATTGAAAGTGGTTCCCACCGCGAATTGCTCGACCAGGGCGGCGCCTACTGGCGACTGCACAATACACAGGCGGCGGAATAAATCGCGTCTGCAAGGCACTCCTGCAGGGGTGTCTACTGGGGCAGGAGCGCACCGCGTGCGCGAATATAAGTATTATCAAGCCATTCGCGGTGCCGCGGGTGGCAAGTAGAAGGTGAGATCGGGACCGATCGAGAGACTGGCCTGACCC
>JBATGJ010000213.1:0-8608 GCA_049665685.1 Gammaproteobacteria bacterium | reverse complement strand
GCCACCACGGCCATTGGCCAGATTCAGATGGGGCCGGTCGGCCGGGCCATGATTATGGCCAAAAATCGCGGCCTCATCCGTGTCTATGGCGAGCAGGCCAGCGGCCGCCTGCTGGGCGCCGAGATGGTCTGCCCGAAGGGCGAGAACCTGGGGCACCTGCTGGCCTGGTGTATCCAGCAGGACATGACAGTTGGCGAGGTGCTGCAGATGCCGTTCTATCACCCGGTCATCGAGGAAGCGCTGCAGGCTGCGCTCTATGACCTGTATGGCAAGGTCGAGGCAAAGAATGCCACGCCGATCACGGAGCTGGTGCCGCTGTGAGCAGATGGGTTAGATTTAATCGTTTTAACAGAAAGTTAGCGCGAATATTTACTACAATACTTGAGCAGTGTCCACGGGGCCGTTTGGAGGGTGCCTGGCCCGGTCAGCCAAACCCTGCGGGCCCGGTTGAATGGCTGCCGCTGGTTGCGGGAAACGCCGGTCAGGCGATCTGATTCGACGGGTCAGTCTTGATGCGGGGCTGTACGCTTACCCGGGCGATGCAGTGAGCATATGGCTGATACGCTCCTGGTCCTGTGCGGAAATATCGATGATGTAGAAACCGGTCCAGTAACTCGCGTCCTTGCCACTGGAGTTGGACCAGAGACTTTCCACGCCGAGTTTGATGTCAGGCTTGCCGTCGAAGACCAGTGACAGCTGCATGATGCTGTTTTCGGCAATGGGTTCGCTACCCATGATCATGATACCGTCCTCGCTGATATTCACGAGTTGACCGATGTCGCGACCGGTGGGTTTATCAATAACGCGAACCACATCGGTAACGTCAAAGCGTTCCTTTTTACGCATTTCCCTGGTGGCCTTGTCGTTCGCTTGCATGCTTGCGCTCCTGCGGTAATTACACGTCGGATAACATCCGATCGCCCATGAGTATGTGGCGAATGGCCATCAATGCCCGCTTCAGGAATGGTGACTTCGTGTCTTCGATGATTCTTGCCCGTCCGTCAGTCATCAGGGCGGCGAGTTCGTTCTGTTGCCAGACGGTGGACTTGACGCCCATGCTGTCAACGAACATGTAATTTTGGGACATTTTCGAGAACCAGGACAGCTTGACCCTGACCGGATGCGTATTTCTGCTTTCCTGGATATAGAACCAGGTGCCGAAGGCGACCTGCTTCAACTGGTCAACGCAGGCCTGCACCTCGGGTGGGAGGGCCTCTTCCTGCGGTTCGGCCACCCGGGTGTCGGCCTCGGCCTCTGTTGCGGTTGCCTCGGGTTCGACTGGCTCTTCGGCAGGCGCGGCGGGTTGTTCGTCAGCAGGCTGGTGTAATGCCTCTTCCTGCAGTGTGCAGATTTTTTGCAGATGCGCTTCGTTGTCACCCGAGCCATAGGTCTCGAGATCCCTGAAGGCCTGTTCAATACGGGCACGCAGGGCCGGCAGTTTACCGAGTAATTCCGCCTGGCCTTCTTCCGTGACGCGTGGCTCCACGCTCCAGATAATATCCTCGACCGTCTGAATGGCGAGTTGCCAGCTGGCACTTTTCTCTGCATCCGGCTCCCTGAGAAAGATGAACATCAGCTTGTCCAGCCAGACATCGCCCAGCAGTTTCCTGATGGGTGAGGGGACGTTGTGGTCGGAGACAGCGGCTTCGATCGCCTCGGCTGCCTGGTTGCGGGCCATGCCGAGTTTTTCCTTGCCGGCCGCCGCCTGCCGGGTGCGTTCCTCGATGGCGGATGCCCTGTCAATCAGCTCGTTCAGACTTCTGTTAAAGGATCCCAGCAGTTCGGAAAACAGTTCGATATTGTTGACGAACTCATCGATGACCCGCTGGACGGTATGGCGCAGTGACGGGAAGATACCGCGCTCCAGGTCATCTTCGAACACCCAGCGGGCCGCTGCATTGGCCAGGCTGTTGAGCAGCTCATGCGCCGGATGCGTGTTATCGCTAAAGAACCGCTTGTCGATGATGGCGACTTTCAGATAAGGCGTATGTAAGCGGCTGAGCTCGGCCTTGGCGACATTTGGCAGGTCTTCGTCCTTCAGCATGTGCTCGAATATCATGCCCACGAGGTCGATCACCTGCGTGTCTGCCGCAGGCATGCGCCGTCGGTCGATACCCTTGAAAAACTGCTGGCGCTCAGCCGTCAGACGCTCCGTAATCGTGGAGATGATGCTGCTGTGTTCGTTCGTACCCGGTTGAATGGTTGCGACCTGTTCGGCCGTGATGCCCTCGACCGGTGCCGTGTGCTGGATCTGGTCGAGGGCCGTGACGATTTCTGTCTGCGGCAGGGGGTTCTTTATAGCCGGGCTGTTGGCGTTGCTACCGCCCTGGCTGGTACCGGCGCTGCCGTCACGTCGGGCCAGCAGGTTCATGATATTGCCGAACAGCTCGTCGCCCAGGCTCTGGGGGGCGGCCCCGGCCTGACCTGCAGGCATGCCAGTCGCTGCCTGCGGCTGGCCGGGTGCCGGCTGTCCCTCACTGGCGCCGACGTGTTCCATTTTCCCGGTTACCGGATTTTTGCGCACCTCGTATTTCAGATTTGGCAACAGGCCGGCCTTCAGCAGGCGTTCATTGTATTTCAGGTAGAGCGGGGCGAGCTTGCTGAGGATGAACTTGTCGAACAGCATATAAACGATAAGCTTGGTTTCGTGTTCCAGCACCAGCTCTTTGGACGCCAGGTTGAAGGCAGTGGCAAGACAAAATGGACCGCCGGGAATTTCCTCGTATTCGACCTTCCTGCCGTGGTTCAGCACGGCCAGGCGATGACGCAGTGCGTACAACTCCGATGATGCGCCCGTCGTGGCACTGGAGGTCATGTTCTTGATGGCAACCTCGATATCGGCTTCTTCCTTGCTGAGCAGTTGCAGCGGACCATCCTCGGTCCGCTGGTCATGCGATGGCTGTGGCAAGGCATCACCGAAGTGTGCAAAGCTGCTGCCGATTTCACGGTAAAATACTTCCTCCACCTGCAGGCGATTTTTCTGAATGACGGTCAGTGCTTCCATGAACTGGATCTGTGAGGCGGAGGACTGTGCCTTTTCTGCAAACTCGAGAAAGGCGAGGTTGCTGTTATCGAACATCTTCTGCAGGTGCGGGCTCAGATATGACCGCACGAGTTTGTGGCACTCATCGAGTAGTGAGGTGGTCCAAGCCTGCGAGTTTGGTGTGGCCTGCATGTGTATACCCTTGCCGCTTTGTCAGTTCACCCGTGGGTGTCAGTGCTGTGGACAGCCGGTGTCTGCCGGGCTGTGTTGCGTCACAACGAATAGTCGGCTATCCAGCTAATTCCTTGACGGAAATGGCGTTATGTGGAACGCAGGGTCCATGAGGGGGTCGCGGCAGTAACTTAAAATAATATCGAGGAATATTAAATAAATAATTGTATATATTAAAAAAGATTATACATATCAGCGCCGATGGGTGCGATATCCATGGCCTGGCCGGTGTGGTGGCGGTGTAGCCATCAAACGCAGCTCTGTCCACTGGCCGTGAAGCAGCCAATCGGGAGGCGCCGCAATCAGTACACTGCAATCGTTTGCCACGTTCATGATGTGGTGTGTACGCTGCAGTTGAAAGCGCGTCAAACTACCCGCAGCAGCGCCATGACTGCACGGGCCGGGTGGGGCGCAACGGCATCCACGCGCCCGGGCCATGCTTTTCCCGCGGATAAAATTCCTCTACTCTTCATGCGCCGCGGGCAGCCTGCCTGCTGGCGCAACCGGGTCGGTGCTGGCCATATATAATGTTATCGCGCGGGGTCCGGAGTGAAAACGAACCGTCTGGGTAAGGATATTCTGGAACATCCGTTGCTCAACAAGGGCACGGCATTCACCATGCAGGAGCGCAGGAGATACGGTCTGCTTGGCCTGCTGCCACCCCATGTGGAGTCGCTGGAGCAACAGGTCCGGCGCGCCTACGAGGCCTATCAGCGCAAGGACGATGACCTGGAGCGGCATATTTACCTGCGCAGCCTGCAGGATACGAACGAGACACTCTTCTACCGGCTGATCGACGAACACCTGGTCGAGATGATGCCGATCATCTACACGCCGGTCGTGGGTGAGGCATGCGAGCAGTTCAGTGAAATCTACCGGCGTCCGCGCGGCCTGTTTATTCCCTATCCGGAGCGGGACCATATCGACCAGATGCTGGGCAATGCCATGGTGGACGATGTCCGCATCATCGTGGTGACCGACGGCGAGAGAATTCTCGGCCTCGGCGACCAGGGTGCCGGGGGCATGGGCATCGCGATCGGCAAGCTTTCGCTGTACACGGCCTGCGGCGGCATTGATCCGTCCTGCACCTTGCCGATACTGCTGGATGCCGGCACCAATAACGAGACTGTGTTGCAGGATCCCCTGTATATCGGATGGCGGAACAAGCGTATCGAGGGACGCGCGTATGACGAGTTTGTTGATCTCTTCGTCCAGGCGGTCAGGCGCCGCTGGCCAGATGTCCTGTTGCAGTTCGAGGATTTTGCCAAGGCGACAGCCAGTCCGCTGCTCGAGCGCTACCGCGATCAGCTGTGCACCTTTAATGACGACATCCAGGGTACGGCAGCCGTTGCGGCCGGCACACTGTTCTCGGCCCTGAAGCAAACAGGCGGGCAGCTCGGGGAGCAGAACATCCTGTTCGTTGGTGCCGGTTCGGCAGGCTGCGGTATCGCCGAACTGCTGGTTGCCACGATGATGGAAGGTGGCATGCGGGAAGACGCGGCGCGCGAGCGAATCTTTATGGTCGGGCGCAGGGGATTATTGCATGACCGGATGGAGGGACTGTTGCCATTCCAGCGCAGGCACGCCCAGCCACTTGAGCGGGTGCGCGACTGGACTGACAGCGAGAGCGGTGAGATTGCGCTCATGAGTGTGGTCCGCAATGCACGTCCCACCGTGCTGATCGGCGCCTCGGGTCAGCCCGGTCTGTTTACCCGCGAGCTGATCAGCGCAGTGGCGGGCTACTGCGAACGACCGGTCATTTTCCCGTTGTCCAACCCGACCGCGCTTGCCGAGGCGACCCCGCAGGCGCTGCTGCAATGGACGCACGGGCGCGCGCTGGTTGCTACCGGCAGCCCGTTTCCGCCGGTTGAGCTCGACGGGGTCCGTTACCCGATTGCGCAAAGCAATAATAGCTATATATTCCCTGGACTTGGACTGGGTGTGCTGGCGTCCGGTGCGCGGCGTATCTCGGATGGTATGTTCATGGCGGCAGCGGTCGCATTGGGTGATTATCCGCGCCCGGCAAGCCCTGACGTGGAACCCCTGTTGCCACCACTGGATGAAATCAAACCGGTCAGCCGGTATATTGCACGTGCCGTGGCCATGCAGGCTCAGCGTGAGGGTCTGGCGGATGAGGTGCCGGCATCGACACTGGACGAAAACATCCGCTCGATCTTCTGGCAGCCGGAATACGGTGAGCTGGAGTGAGTGCGGGGTCATCCAGGGCAGGTGGCAGTGCATGGTGAAATCAGCCACATAGCAGCCATTGCCCGTCGATCGCGGCGGCGTTTGTACTGCCGGTAACACAGGATGCACAGAGGGACGGTTTCATGAACGTCACCAATACCGACTACCGGTTTTACCCGGCAGACAAGCCAAGCGACGACTTTTTCCACGAAGTCGTCAATGGCCTCGGCCGGTTTCCGCGCCGCATAGCGCCGAAATATTTCTACGACGAGCGGGGCGCGGCCCTGTTTGAAAGTATCTGCGAGCAACCCGAGTATTACCCGACCGCCACCGAGTTTGCGATTCTCAGAGAGCATTCCGGTGCGATTGCAGAACGTACCGGTACGGGACAGGTGCTGATCGAGCCAGGTTGCGGCAGTTGTGAAAAAGTTCGAGCCCTGCTGGATGATGTACGGCCGGTTGCCTATGTGCCCGTGGATATATCATGCCGGCAGCTGCAGGCGGCTGCTTCGGAAATTGCAGAAGAATATGCCTGGCTGGATGTGCACGCGGTCTGTACTGACATTACCGACAATCTGGAGCTGCCCGAAATATCCGGGCACGAGGCACGCCTGGTTTTTTATCCCGGCTCAAGTATCGGCAACTTTGAACCGGAGGATGCGGTCAGCTTTCTGGGCAGACTGGCAGAGACGGCGGGCGCCGATGGCAGACTGCTGATTGGTGTCGATCTCGAAAAAGATCATGCAATACTCAATGCGGCCTATAACGATGCGAATGGCGTGACGGCGGAATTCAATCTGAACCTGTTACAGCGTATCAACCGTGAGCTGGATGCGAATTTCGATATCAATGCATTCGATCATCATGCGTTCTACAACAGTATTGCCGGCCGCGTGGAGATGCACCTGATCAGCACGCGGCGGCAGACCGTCAGGCTGGACGGGCATACCTTCGAGTTTTCGGCAGGCGATTCGATACACACCGAAAACTCCTACAAGTACACCAATGAGTCGTTCAGGGCGCTGGCTGCGGATGCCGGTTTTATTCCGGTCGACTGCTGGACTGATGCAGACATGCTGTTCGGCCTGCATTTACTGCAAGTAGCGGTGGCCTGACGCACGCAGCCGGAATCACCCGTAAAAAAGGCCCGCCGAAGCGGGCCCTCGTGACCGCGTTGCCGGGTATCAGGTAACCGGTGTCAACACAATTTCAACACGACGGTTTTGTTCCCGTCCCGCAGCGGTGTCATTGCTGGCGATGGGCTGAGATTCACCCATGCCCTGGGTGAATATGCGCTGGGGCAGTACCCCCTGGGACTTGAAGTAAGTCGACACACTGTTGGCACGTGCGACCGATAGCTGCATGTTATAACTGTCGGCACCGGTGCTGTCGGTGTGACCGGTGATATCGACATAGGTCTTCTCGAATTCATTGATGACCAGCGCAACCGAGCTGAGGACATCGTAGAAATTTGCGGAAATGTCACTGGAGTCGGTGGCAAACGTTACGTTGCCCGGCATGTTAAGGATGATGTTATCTCCGTTACGGGTCACGCTGACACCGGTATTCTGGAGTTTGGCGCGCAGTTTGTTCTCCTGCTGGTCCATGTAGTAACCCACTGCGCCGCCGCCAAGTGCGCCGATGCCGGCACCAATCAGTGCACTCTTGCGGCTGCCACCGGCAATAGCGCCACCTACGGCGCCTGCCAGGGCACCCAGCCCGGCCCCTTTTGCTGTCTTGGTCGCTTCCTGTTCGCCGGTATAGGGATTGGTCGTGCAGCCGGCCAGGCCGAGAGAGCAGGCCAGTGTGGCAATGGCCAGTTTCCTGATGCCAGCCGGGATACTAGTCGGGGTCCTGCCAGTAGATATGTCGCTCATGTGTGCTCCTGTCTATGCCTGCTTGGCGGTAGGTAAACTGTAGACAAATTATCCTTGATATTTTCTAAATTGCCACGCTTATCTCCACAAAGATTCCGCGTCGGTGTCGTGTAACTGGTCATCAATGCGCTACCAGGCGTAACGCATCATAACTGCCCGGGCTGTATCATACTGGAAAAATTATTGCGGGTATGCCCGGGAGGGTGGCCGGCGCAAGGCAGTGATTTATTGTGTGGCAGGCTCGCATCGCCATCATCCTTGTGACGGGATCCCGCAATCAGCCGGGGGTGGGGCCGCAAATGATCCCGGCTAGATACTCGCGAGCATGGTCAGTTCGTGGTAGATAAGGACTGAATAAACGGGCACCAGGGCATACAGCACATAGCGCACGGCGATGAACCGGTAGATGCGGAAGTTGAAGTGCATGACCAGCACGATCAGCGCGACACCGGTGACCGCCATTTTCACAACCGTGAACATATAGATATCCTGCTGGATGAGCCAGTCCATCAGGAGGTTCAATTCGACGGCACCCCTGCCAATCAGTATCGTCGTCAGGAATGCGTCGGTAAAGCACAGTGCGATGATTGAAACTGTTGCGATCAGCGGCAGGTGGCCGTACCAGTCGATGTAATTGTCCAGGTGGTCACCGTCTCGCCGCGAAACCCGACGGCGGTTCATAAACAGCGTGCCATGGATGGTCGTCCAGGATGTGCTGCGCCGGTCGGTGAGGCGTTGGTCGGTCAGGACCATGTCGGTTTGTGGTTCATTCATATCTGACATCCGGGCCAGCGAGGATTTATTAGGTTACAGGTGAATTAGTCGCAAGTTGTGTGCCGAAAATTCCATGTTATTGAAATATATGATAATTCATAGGCTTACTCGATCTTTGACACCTGCTGCATTGTAAAAAATTCCGACTCATATGTGTCCGACTGACTGATTTAGTTTAGGTATATACCGACTTATAAAGCCGAATTAATGGCGGCCACCGCTGTGTAACGTTTTCTGACAGATCCCGGCAGTCGTTGAGGCAGGCCGCCATGCGCCTCCAAACGAAATGTAACTTAACGTAAACATCCGGGCTGCCATCTTGACGCGAACGAACTATTATGAATCTTGTTGTTGTGATAGTTTGTGCCATTAGAAAATAATTCGTGTAAGATGATGAATCTGACGGGAATTTGACTGATCGCAGGTAACGAAGAGTTTTCTATATTTAGTGACGTTTGTGGTTACAAATACAATATATCGAACATCGACAATCACACAAGGAGGAGACACTGAAAATGGCTGACCTGTTTTCCCAGGAATGGATGAAGAGTTTTAT
>JBATGJ010000212.1:0-2336 GCA_049665685.1 Gammaproteobacteria bacterium | reverse complement strand
CCAGATAAAGATGATCAGGAACAGCAACAGCGCATGCGGATCGACTGAATCGGTCAATGCGGCCCAGCCCAGAATCGGCGGTGCCGCACCGGCCGCGCCGCCGATCACGATGTTCTGCGGCGTAGCGCGCTTGAGATACATGGTGTAGACCACGGCATAGCCAACCAGCGACATGAACGTCAGCACTGCGGTCAGCAGGTTGATCCGGTACACCAGGATGAACATGGATAATGCGGCGAGTACGCCCGCAAAGATCAGCGCATTGCGTTCATTGAGCTCGCCCTGCGGCAGCGGCCGCTTGCTGGTGCGCGCCATCTTCGCATCCTCACGCGCGTCCAGTACGTGGTTGATCGCGGCGGCGGCCGACGCGGCCAGACCGATGCCCAGGTTACCGAACAACAGCACATCCCAGGGCACCATGCCCGGCGGCGAAGTCGCCAGGAACATACCGACCATGGCAGTAAACACGATCAGGGCCACGACCTTGAGCTTGCACAGGCCCAGGTAACTGCTGATCACGCGGGTTGGGCTTGTCTCTGTCATGCCTGCGCCGCGGTCAACCGATCCGTGAAGACTTCAACAGCTTTTGCAGATCTTTCAGCAGACCACGCGCGTCGGCGTCCGGCGGGTAGTACATCATGAGGTTACCGAGCGGGTCGACGATATAAACGCGCCCGGCCTCCCCGACCGGTGTCGCATCGATGCTGAAGAAGCCGGATAGCCGGTCGAACTGCTCCGGCAGCAGCTTCATGGTGTCCATTCGCGGGTGCTCGCCTGCCAGGAACCCCTCCAGTTCCTGCGTCACCGTGGCGTTGCCGATAACGAACAGGCGCTGCACACGCTGCATATTCTCGTTCTGCGCGATACGGGCCTGCCGCATCTTGTACAGGCTATCCCTGCAGACATCGCTGCAATCGGTCGCTTCGATGTAGACCAGCGTCCACTTGCCCTGCAGGTATTCGCCAAGTGCGCGATCACCGTAGACAAGGTCCTGCGGCAGCTCCAGTGGGCGGGCCGGATGCACCAGTTTCCCGTGGTTGATGCTGCCTTCCGGCTGCCAGCCACCGCCGACATTGTGCATGACCCAGGCAACGAAGGTTGGTGTGAGGAAGATCAGCGCCAGCAGGACAAAGGCCTGTCTCGAGGTGAGAAAGCCCTGTTGTCGTATACGGCGTGGATCTAGCATCGAATGAAATCTGTACCGCTGCATATCAGCCCTGCGCCTTGTTTGCGATTCGTCTGGTATTGACACCCGCATAGATCAGCACCAGCACCAGCGCCAGTGTAAACCACTGCATGGCATAGGCACGATGCTTGTCCGGTGTCGTACCATAGACCGGCTTCCAGTCGCGGGTAAACCCGTGTGGATCCTCCTTGCCGAGCTGCACGATCACCGGCAACACGGCATAGCCAAGGCGCTGCTCGATGGCCGCAAAGTCAACGTGCTGTATTACCTGTGGCCAGCCGGTGACGCGTTCCTCCGCCGCGTCGAGCCGGAATATTTTTTCCGGCAGTCGTGCGATCGTACCGCTGACCGGAAGCACCCCGTCAGGTCCCGGCAAGGGCGGCAGATCGGCGCGCGTGCGCCCCATCGGCAGCCAGCCACGGTTGACCAGTACCACCTTGTCATGCCCTGCCAGCTGCAGTGGCGTAAGCACCTGGTAGCCGGGCCTGCCCTCGTGGATACGGTTATCCAGTAACAGCTGCCGGCCCAGATCATAGCGTCCCCTGGCAAGCACCGGCTGGAAGTCCAGCACACCCCCCGCCTCGATCACATCGAGCAGCGGCTGTGGCGACTGGCGGGCCGTCTTCAATTCGGTGTCGATCAGCGCCTGCTTCCAGGCTGCACGCTCCAGCTGCCAGTCGCCGAGACCCAGCAGCAACGACAGAATTGCCAGCGTCGCGAGCGTCGGCCACAGCCCCGGATTGAAGTCAAACCTGCCGATCCGCATGCGTCCACCCTGCTTTGCTATAATGGCAGGACACTCCATGCCAGCGGTACCTCACCATGCTTACCAAGATCATTATTGTCCTGTTCCTGTTTATCATTATTGGCAGCCTATTCAGTGGCCTGTTCTACCTTGTCAGGGACAAGGGCGCCTCCGAGCGCACCGTGCGCGCCCTCACGGTGCGCATCAGCCTGTCCGTCCTGCTGTTTATCCTGCTGATGATTGGTTACGCCACCGGGGTGCTGCAACCACACGGTATCGCGGGTTAGTTAATCTGTACACCTGTAGAAGCGGACGGAGTCCGCGAATAAATCAATTATGGCTGTTCGCGCATTCCTGCGCTCCTGCCATGATTGAGCTGAAACAATAAAAAGGGCGCTGCAATGC
>JBATGJ010000211.1:0-3375 GCA_049665685.1 Gammaproteobacteria bacterium | reverse complement strand
ATACTTGCCGGTCGTCGGGTCGTACACCGTACAGAATAACTTGATATTGTTAATCCATCCGGCAACCGGCGTAGCCGCGACCTGCTTGCCCCACAGGACCTCCTTGAGCGGTTCCACCAGCAACGGCGGTTCAGGCGCCATGCCGTAAATCTGGCGATAGACCTTGCCCTCCCCGTCCAGCACCGTGGCCTGGATCATGTGATCAAAACCCTTGGGCGTGCTGAAATAGCTGAAGCCGACATCACCGGACAGGCCGCGCATCGTTTCGGCACTGGCGCTGACAAAATGCCAGTCATTGATGTCGATCCCGCGTTGCCTGGCAAACACGCGCATCCGGTCGGGCGTGTCGTTCGGGGTGTCAAAGCCGATGGTCAGGACCGAGAAACTGTCCTTGCCCAGGGCATCCCGTGCGATCCTGACTACTTTTTCCAGGTTGCTCGTGATGGTCGGGCAGACGTGGTAGCAACTGGTATAGATCAGGCTGACAACTACCGGTTTGCCCTGTAATGAACGCAACGCAATTTCCCGGCCCTTGCCGTCAAGCAGGGTGTAGTCGCCGACACTGCGACCAATGGCCGCCTGGCTTAGCGCTAGGGCGGCCGCCTCGTCATAGTCCGGTCCCGGCGCATGTGCGGCGGCATCGTGGTTTTGTCCTGCGATGGCATCCATATGTCCGCCTGCGGCCATATCATGTGCGGTTGAATCATGACTGGCTGCCACGTGCTCCGGGGACTGTACAGCCACAGCCGTTGTCAACACCAGCGGCAGCATAAACATCGAGAGGCGTGCAAGGTACAGCGGGATTGTATGACTCATGTTTAAATTACCGCAAAGGGGCAGGGAACGCAGAGCTGGACATCATTTCAGGGTAACCAGGATGATACTGACCGGGGCGCTTGCTTCAAACCATGTGCTCTGCCTGCTATCCCAGATCATCCACCTTGTGTTGCTATCAGGTACTCATCTAGACCAGCCACGCATCCAGTATGGCACCGGTGAGCAGCAGGGTCAGCTGCACCAGGGAGGCATGAAAATTGGTCATAGCCATCCCGGGTGACGGGTTACGGACGAGACCGATACTGGTCCACACAAACCGGGCTCCACCCAGGCCGGCGCCCAGCAGATAGATCCAGCCCAGGCCATACATGACCGGCAACAGCGAGAGTGCAACCAGCACCAGGGTATGCACCAGGATAATCCACGCGGCCGTCGTGTCCCGGACCACCACCGGCAGCATGGGCACACCGGCGGCCGCATAGTCGTCCCTGTACTTGAAGGCCAGGCTCCAGAAATGCGGCGGCGTCCACAGGAACAGGACAATCGCCAGGATCACCGGTGCCGGCGCGAGACCGGGGTCAACCGCGGCCGCCCCCGCAAGAATGGCAAAACTGCCCGCAAGCCCGCCGATGACGATATTCAGCCAGGTGCGGCGCTTGAGCCAGACGGTATAGACCACGCCGTAGACAAAGGCGCCCATGAAGACATAGAACGCTGCAACGGCATTGGTCGCGAGTGTGGCTGCCGCGATGGCAACCGCCAGCAACAGCACGATCCCGCTCAGCCAGTAGCCATTGGCATTGAAGCGCCCGGTCACAAAGGGCCGGTTGCGGGTACGGTGCATGCGCGCATCGAGATCACGTTCTATGAACATATTGAAGGCGCCGGCACTCGCCGATGAAAGCAACACAGCCAGTGCCAGTACCGCCACCTGCAATGCACCCGGTGCCTCCCCGGGCGCCACCGCCACCCCTGCCAGGGCAGTGAACATGATGGCAAACCCGATGCGCAGCTTGAATACCGAGTAGACGAGTGCCAGCGTCTCCTTCACCGGGATGCCGCTGCGATCACTGATCAGCGCAGTGGCCATACTTCCGCCAGATACTTCCAGTTGACGAAGTAGTACAGGACGAAGGACGTGAAGAAGACGGCAACCAGTACCACGGTTCCCGGGATCCTGATGCTCTCCGCACTGCCGTATTTGGTGGCCGTTGTCATGGTGAGACCTTCCAGCGGCTTGTCCCCGGTACGCTTGCCAAACAGCACCGAGCCGACAATGATGACGACGAAGAGGAACCCGCCAAGCGCTGCCATGATGCCGCTGATGCCGTTCAGGCCCATCATCAGGTAGGCCGCGCCGGAGTAATCATACTTGAGGGCCGCATCGGCGCCGGTGATGTCCCAGACACGTCTGGGTACGCCCAGCGTACCCGCACCCATCATGAACACCGAAATACCCATCACGCCGAGACCGAACAGGTAGGGCTGCCACCTCGCCAGACCTTTCATGATCAGCTCGCGCTGGAAGATCAGCGGCACCAGCAGGTAGGTGCCGGCCATGAAGGCCAGGGTGGTACCGGCTACCACGGTCGCGTGGAAATGACCGGGGACATACAGCGTGTTGTGCATGATGATATTAATCTGCTCGGTACCCATGACCACACCGGAGATACCGCCGAGGAAACCAAACATGACCAGCGACATGAACATGCCGGAGAAGGCCGGATTACCCCACGGCGCCTTGCGCAGCCATTCGAACAGGCCATTGGTGTAACCGCGGGCGCGCTGCGCCGCCTCGATCGAACCGGGCACGGTCATGCCGTGGAGCATGCTGCCGAGCACCGCCAGGTACAGGGCGTAACTGGTGTTGAAGACCTTCCACTCGGAACTGATGCCCGGCTCGACCAGCAGGTGATGCGCACTGGCCAGTTGCAGGAACAGGATGTACATCAGGAACGCCATGCGGCTGACCTTCTCGGACAGCGGCTTGGCCCCGAGCACCACGGCGGCAATCAGGTACCAGATCGCGACATGCGCCGAGACATTGATCTGCTGCGAAGAATGCCCCATGGCCCACCAGATGGTCTTGTACATCAGGGTATCGATGTTATTGATATAGCCCACCGACCACAAAAACGTCGGGACCAGGATGATGGCGCCCGAGGCAATGGTAAATACGGCGATGATCGCGGCCGTGATTGCACCGAAGGTCACCAGCGGCACGGAGCCCTGGTAGGTCTTTTCCTCCTTGGCGATCACCAGCGTACCGAAAAACACGAAACAGCCGATCAGTGCACCGACCGCAAACAGGATCAGTCCCAGGTAGAAATGCGGTGCGGCCTGCATCGGCACGTAGGAGGTAAACATGACGCTGGAGTTGCCCTGCAACACGGCGACGTTGACCATGATGGCGCCGACCAGCATCAGGCCAAATCCGGCCCAGGCCCAGCGCGGTGCGGCAAGTCGCGAATTCAGCAAGATCGCCGAGGCAAAATACAAAACCGCGATTTCAAAAAAGATGATCCACACCAGCAGCACATCCAGTCCGTGGCCGGTCAGCACCAGGTAGAACCAGTCGGCCGGCAGCAGGTGCACCGC
>JBATGJ010000210.1:0-9140 GCA_049665685.1 Gammaproteobacteria bacterium | reverse complement strand
TAGTTGGGGTCGGACCTCTTCAAGATGCTGATTAGTAATCAGTTGAAACGATAATGCGCCTGATTTTCGGGCTTAGACCATACTTTTCATACCCCTTTTTGCGCGAATAACAGAAATCGGGGTTTGTTGCGCACACACCTGACCCGGGACCGGTCAAGAACCTGCGCGCGCGACCGACACAAGGGCATGGGGGACAGTCTGATGGATCAGCCAATTAATAGCCTGTGGGAAAAAGTGCTTGCGGACGCGCAACTGCTGACGTTGCCAGCCGTCTATCTGCGCCTGCGGGCGGTGCTGGACGATCCCGATTACAGTGTTGCCGAGGTCGAGGAAGTCATTGGCTCGGATCCCGCCATCACCGCACGCCTGCTGCGTCAGGTCAACAGTCCCTATTTTGGTTTTTCCGCGAAGATTGACACCGTCTCACGCGCGGTCGGCATGCTTGGTTCGCAGCAGGTGCACGACCTGGTGCTGGCGACCTCGGTGGCACAGACCTTTTCCGGCATTCCCATCGAGGTGATAGACATGCATGCCTTCTGGACACGCAGCGTCTACTGCGCCGCCGCTGCGCGCCTGCTGGCGGTGAACTGCAACGTACTGGAGAGCGAGCGATTGTTTGTCACTGGCCTGCTGCGTGATATCGGGCACCTGGTCATGTATCAGTCAATCCCGCAGGAATCCAAAGAAGCGCTGATGGGTGCCGAGCTGGAGCGCCGGTCGCTGTACATGGTGGAGCGTGAAGTGATCGGCTTTGATTATGCCCAGCTGGGCGGGGCCCTGCTGCATCAGTGGGACTTGCCCGCGAGCCTGTGGGAACCCGTGCAGTTGCATACGACACCCGAGCTGCCTTCCGACTACTCGCTAGAGACCTCGATTGTACATCTCGCTGGTGTGCTCAGTGATATCGACCAGGCCAAGATGGAAGCGTACGATTCCTTCGAGTCACTGGTGCATCCGTTTGTCTGGCAGACCATTGGCCTGACGAGTGCGCAATGCGTGGCGATCCAGGAAGAGGTCGAGAGCCAGCTCGATGATGTCATGTTCCTGATCTTCCCCGGCTCGAAGACCGTGCATGCCGGTTCACGGCTTGCGATCGGGGTTTGATTCTTTTGTTCTTTTGGGGTCGGACCTCCTCAACGTACCTCATTGCTTGGGTCGGACCTCCTCAACATACAGATAATTCAGCAGTTATCATTGCTATAAGCATTATTTTCCAGCTTAGAGTGGCCTTTTCAGGCCCCGTTTAGTACAGATAAACGCCCGGTGTCTCGCGCAGGTAGAGGTGCTCTCCTTCACCCTTGATCTCACACCCCGGGTGAGTGACCTTCAGTTTTCGTCCCAGTGCATCCAGGAATTCGCGCTGCCCTACGGCGATACTCCGGGTCCATTCTGGCTGGCGTTTGGTGCCGCCTTGTGCAAGCGCTGCATCCACCCACCCGCGCAGCCCGGTGCGTAGATCATTCGTGTCGGAAAAACCCAGTAATGTCCTCAGTGCCGGTACATCAATGCATCGATATCTGTCCGGCAATAACTGAATTTCGTTATAGCCCGCATGAATCCAGTCAGAAGGATGGTCTACCGCGCCGGCGCGGACCATGTTCAGGTCGATGTAGACCATGCAACGCGCCAGGTGCCCATCCGCCTGCACAGCCGTTGCATGGTAGCGGTCCTCCCAGTAGGCACCCTTGCGCGATTTTCGGCGGTTGAACTGCTGGGCAACCCGGCCGGCAATCAACTGCATGCTGTCGGCGATCTCTCCATGCCCCCTGTCCCTGACCAGGAGATGGATGTGATTCGATGTCACGATGTAGTTCAGCACACACAGGCCATAGCGCCTGCGTGCCTGGTATAGCCAGTACCTCCACATGCGACGATCCTTCGCGAACTTGAGCAGGAATTGCTGCTTGTGACAGCGGTGCGTGATGTGCCAGATATGGCCGGGCAGGAAATAGCGATTGGCACGCGGCATAAGCTTCCTCCTTGAAGCGGTGTTTTTAGCCCTGAAAACGGCGTTTAAGGCCTCCAGGTTAGCCAAATCCATAGGCTTTTTGCTTTAGGATCATTCTCATATAGAGGTCCGACCCCACCGACAGAATCAAGAAACGGCGGGTGGTGCCGATATACCAGATTGCGGGATTATGTTTAATTACAGTTAGTTAAGGCACACTCGGGCATGATCAGTGATTTGAAGGATGCATGGCAGGCCTCGGCGTTTCACAGCGAGGAGCTGGTACTGTTTGCGCGCAACGCAACGCTTAACGAAACCCGCCGCGGGCTGGTTTCGCTGAGCCTCGTGCTGCTGGCCATCTTCGCCTCCGGTGCCCTGCTGTTCTACTATTTCAACTTCTCGCATTACACCGTTTACACCACCGGTCTGCTGGCCGTACTGGCGGCACACGTGATGATCTCATCGCAGGCCGCCAGGGATGCCCGCGCACTCTACTTGCTGGGCACCACGCTGATCATGATCAGCGGCACGGCCTTCGTGCTGCTGGCGCATCGGGCCGGTGACTTCAACCAGGTCCTGTTTGCCAGTGTGGCGCTGCTGTTCATGGTGGCACCGCTGGTGCCGTGGGGCCTGCGCGAGGCCATGCTGGTAACCGGCCTTATCTACGTGACCTTTACCCTCTCCACCTGGACCGCGGTGCAGCGCTTCGACAATGAGACGCTGTGGTCGCTGCAGTTCATCATGATCAGTGCCGGCCTGATCAGCCTGATGCTGGTGGTGCGCAATACCGTCATCCGCAAGGAGGATATCCGCACGCGCTTTGACCTCGAGCAGGCCAATCGCAAGATGATGTACCTGTCAAACAAGGACCCGCTCACGGGCGCCTGGAACCGCCGCTTCCTGAAACATCATTTCGACCGTTTCGGTGAGGAACGGCATGCGTCAGGCGAACCCTGGCATTTTGCCTTCGTGGATGTGGACGACTTCAAGCCGATGAATGACAACTGCGGCCACGATTATGGCGACGATGTGCTGCGTACCCTGGCCAATGTCTTCGCCGCGTCGATTGGTGAACATGGCTACCTGGTGCGCATGGGCGGTGACGAGTTTGCCGTGCTGTTCAGTCATGCCGATCCAGAGGCACTGCTGGATGAAGCCTGGCATGGGCTGAATTCCACCATGCCACCTTCGCGCGACTGTGCCGTGCTGCCCGTGGGTCTCAGCATCGGGCTGGTCACGGTGTATCCCGGTGTCAGCCTGTCGCTGATCGCCGTGAGTCGCGAGGCCGACCAGGTCCTCTACCAGGCCAAGGACCGCAAGGAGCACTACCGCTCCGCGGTGAACATCGTCGCCACCGAAGTGAGGCCCGCAACAGAACGACAGGAAACCGGCGCCTGATAGCCTAACCGGGTGTTTGCAGGCCGTTTCCAGCCCCTTTCGTCAAATACTCGTCACCTCAAGTCGGTATCAAAACCGGCCGACTATTTCCTTATAAATATCATTTTGAACAAGGAGCTGGCAGCCCCGGGCGATGAGCCCGGACAACTGACATGAGCGCACTCGCAACCATCATAAATCGCTTCACACCGGTCGCCGGCAGCCGGCGCATCGGCCCGATCGGGCTGGAGTGCGCCCTGCATGCGCTGCACATGGTGCAGCTGGAAACCGGGCGTGACGGCCGGGTGGGGGTGCGTGCACGTATCTCATTGACCTATCCCTGTTCGCTGGACGAACTGCTGGCCGCGCCGGACCGGCTGAAGCTGCTGATCAGGCAGGCGCTGCGTGAGCAAAACTTTTCCGGACGGGAGGTGGTCACCACCCTGCCTTCCTCCGACCTGCAGATCATGCCGGTGACCTACCATGTCGCTCAGGGCGAGTTGCCCGAGGCGGCCCTGGTGGGCGTGATGTCCGAACGACTGGATGGCGAGTTTTCCGATTACGTGGTCGATTACACGCCGGTGCGGACCGAAGGACGTGGTGGCGAGCAGCTGGCCATCGTGGCCGTGGCCAAACGCGACACGGTGATCAACTACCTCGAGGCACTGCGCAAGTGCGGCCTGCATACAGAGCACCTGGAGGTCGGGCCGACCGCGATCCGGCGCCTGGTCAGTGCCCTGTGCGACCGCGGCCAGCATGAAAATGTCATGGCCATCAACTTCGGCCGGCATTCGAGTTATATCACCGTGGTTTCCGGCGCACGCCTGCTGTTCGACCAGGCCATACAATTCGGCGAAACCGCACTGCTGGTACGCATCGCCGCAGAACTGGAGATGTCGGAATCCGCCGTGACGCAACTGGTGCAGCAGCACAGCCTGTCACCGGATGCCGGGCATGTCAGTGAGCGTGACCGGGAAATAGCCGAAACACTGGTGCAGATCGTCAAGCCGGAATTCCTACGGCTGGTGGAAGAGATCAACCGCACGCTGATCTATACCGCGTCGCAGACGCATGGCAAGCAGATCTCGCGCATCTACATCCTCGGCAGCCTGGCGCGCTGGCAGGGCACCGATGCGCTGTTACGCAGCCTGGTGAAACTGGACGTCAAGACCATACCGAATCCGCTCAAGCCGTTTTTCACGAGCGGCAAGCAAGCAGGTGATGCCGGCGAGCCGGCACCCGAGATTGCCGTGGCGACCGGACTGGCCCTGAACGGGATGATGAGTGATGACCGAGATTGACCTGGTCCCCGGCGACTACCGGCGCCTGTCCTGGTTACGGGGCAGGGTACGGACGACCGTGACGGTGATGCTGACGGCACTGCTGGTCAGCATGGTCGCCTGGGCGGGCCTGCATTTCCTGTCCGCGCGGCTCGATACGCAGATTACAGTCCTGCAGTCGAAGCAGGCAATAACCAACCAGCAGCGCGAGGCTTTGACACAGCTGGATACCCACAAGACTGCCCTGCAGCGCAAACTGGAACTGCTGACCGGGCTGCGTGGCGGTGCCGAGGCTGCGCAGATGTTCGTGACCATCGATCGTGCCATGCAGGGCGATGATGTCTGGTTCCTCGACTGGGAATTCCGCCGGGCCGGCTCGACGGTGAAACACAAACCCGAAACAGCCAGCAATGGTTATTTCATACTGATCCCCGCCGAGGATGGGCAGGCGAGTACCGAGGCCTGGAAGATCGACACCCACATGACCCTGCGCGGCCAGGCGCGTGACCACTCCGCCCTGTCGGGCTTCGTTCGCCGCCTCTACCGCCAGGGGGCGATCCAGGACGTGCGCATACTCGATACCTCGCGGCAAACGCAAAACGATATGGTCGATTTCAGGCTGGCCGTGACCGTAAACAGCACGGGGGAGAGCAGCTGATGCACAAGCTGCTCATGGAGACGGAGCCGCGGATACTCGTGCTGCTGATGGTGTCGGCCGCGTTACTGGTTATGGCCGCACTGGGCAGCTATGTCATCTGGCCCGAGTACCGGGATTTCCGCAAGTCGATGGGCACACTGTCCGTGCTGCGCGAGGTCACCTCGCGGGGTGAAGATCTCGAGCAGCAAATGTCCGTGCTCAGGACTTCGGTTGACCGGCTCAACCATGAATTGCATGGCGACATGGTCAATACACCGGAAAACGAGATGGAATCGTTCATTATCGGCCGGCTGCAGACCATCTCGTGGCGCAATAACATCGACCTGTTACGGGTAACACCCGCGCATGGCAATACCGTGCGCGTGTTCGAGGAAGTGCTGTTCGAGGTGATTGTCTCGGGCGGCTACTTTGACATCTTCAACTGGCTGCAGGCGCTGGATGACGAACTGGGTTTTGTCGTGGTCAAGCGTTTTGAGTTGCAACCGGACAACGGCAACGCATCGGGCGAACGCCTCAAGGCGAACTTCACCATCGTGTCTTACCGGGAGGTGAGCGATGCCTGATCTGTGCCGAATGCTGCTGACCGCCGGTTGCTGCCTGCTGCTCGCCAGCCCGCTGGGTGCGCAGGACATCGTGCTCAAGACCAATCCGTTCCTGCAACCGGTCAGCCCGGAGCCCGGCCCGACTGCCGGCACGCAGGAAGAGGACAAGCGCGTCGCCGAGATGGAGTTGCGTGCCACGATGGTGGCCGGGGAGCGTTCCCAGGCGAATATCGGTGGCGTGGTGATCGGCCTGGGCGAGGAAGTCAACGGCTACCGGCTGGACGAGATCCACCCGCGTCACGTGGTGCTCGATCGGGATGGTGCGCGCAAGGAAGTCTGGATAGCTAATGCTGGCGAGGGGAGCCGGGATTGACATGAATACACATTTTCGTACAGCCATAACGGCCATGCTCGTTCTGTGCCTGTGGTCCCCGGTACCGGCATGGTCTGCCTCTGATACCGATATACCGGTGTTGCAGGACGGTAAAATTTCGCTCACCCTGCGGGAGGTCAGCATTGCGGAAGTCATGGAAATGCTGTCACGCGCAGGCAGGGTCAACATCCTGTTGCCCGAAGACGTGCAGGCCAAGATCTCCGTCAATCTGTATGACATGAGCATCGACCGGGCCATTCGCTCCATCGCGACCTCGGCCGGCTATGCCGTCGAGAAGCGCAACAGCAGTTACTTTATCGTCGACCGCGAAGACGCCGGCAAGTCGGCGCCGGGGGGGCCAACGGAGGTGCGTACCTACAAGGTGCAGTATTCCGATACCGAGCTGGTGTCCGGTATCATCGAGAAGCATCTCTCCAGTTTCGGCCAGGTGACCGCGTTGCCGGAACGGCGGCTGCTCATCATCGATGATACGCCGCACTTTCATGCAAAGATCAAGATACTGTTGACGAAGATCGATCGTGAACCGAAACAGATTCTGATCGAGGCGCGTATTCTCGAGGTTGGGCTGAAGGACAGCGAGTCCTTCGGTCTCGACTGGGTCAAGATATTCGAGTCGGGTGATGCGAGCATCGGTACCCAGGGACTCAGTACGCCCGGCTCGCCCGGCCTGTTTTTCGACCTGTTCAAGCCGGACGTGCAGGTAGTGCTCGACGCCCTGCGCACGCGCGACCGGCTGCGTACCCTGTCAACACCGAAACTGCTGGCACTGGAAGGCCAGGAGGCGGAGACGATTATCGGTGATCGCCTGGGCTACAACGTCACCACCACCATCGATAACGTGACCACCACCTCCACCGAGTTTCTCGAGTCCGGCGTGATCCTGAAGGTGAGGCCCTCGGTCGACGAACAGAACCGCATCTTCCTCGAGATCCATCCCGAGGTCAGTACCGGCTCTGTCTCGCAGGACGGTGTGCCGAACCAGTCGACCACGGAGGTGACCACCTCCATGCTGGTGGAGAGCGGGCAGACGGTGTTCATCGGCGGACTCATCAAGCGCACCTCCGAGCAGAGTCGCGAGGGTGTGCCGATACTCGGTGATATACCGGGGCTCGGCCTGCTGTTCTCCAACCGTTCGCTCAGTAGCGTGAACTCCGAGCTGGTCGTGCTGATCACGCCCTATATCGTCGATAATGACCTGGTACGACTGGACGGTGGCAAGGTGGCGCGCGTAGAGCAGATTGCAACGGAACTCGAGGAGCAGCCGCGCGATATCGAAGAGGCGCTCGACAAGCTCGACTATTTTGAAGACACGCTGGAAAGCAGCATCGAAGACTTGTAGCTGCGACTGTCATCAGGCCTCCACCGGCCCATATTATCCGGATGTGGCAGACTGGCGGTGGCAATGTCCATGACAGGACGACAGGCGTCCTGTTGGCGGACAGGCCATGCCGTCCCGCGCGTTCTGTAATCCGCTGAGTAATAAATAATGGACTGTACAGCCGACATCATGGCCATGATAATCAGCATCAGGCAAGCAAAGGGGGCAGCGCATTGATCACCTGGCTGTTACGCGTTGCCTGGCGGCTTATCTGCTGGGTGGAACTGGCGATCTTCACGCTGGTCATGTACCTGCTGTCCTGGTTGCCGAAGACCCTGCTCGAGCGCTTCTATTTCACCCTGTTTCGCCAGTGGGCGCGCAGTTTTGTACAGGCGCTGGGGATCGATCTGCGCGTGCACCAGAAATACACCTCGAAGGGACTGCCGCAACAGTACATCCTGGTTGCGAATCATCCCTCGGCGTTCGAGGATATCGGCATCCCGGCGGTGTTCCCGGTACATTCGCTGGCCAAGATCGAGGTGGCGGACTGGTGGCTTGTCGGCCGCATCAGCACGGCCTCGGGATCGTTATATGTAGAGCGCGAATCGAAGGAGTCACGCAGCGCCGCTGCAGACCGGATCGAACAGGAACTGCGTGCCGGCAAGAACATTGCCCTCTACCCGGAAGGCGGTTGCAAGGGTCGCCGTATCTTCGAGTCGTTCCGCTACGGGGCGTTCGATATTTCACTGCGCACGGGTATACCGATCCTGCCGGTCTTCCTGCACTTCGAGTCGCAGGACGATTTCGAATGGCGTGCACCGCAGACGCTGCTGCACAAGATCTGGCACATGAGTGTCACTGCAAATAACCGGGTCAATTTCTATGTCTACGATGCCTTCGACCCGACGCAGTTTACCGACCGGGAAAGCTATGCGGCGTATGCGCACAGCAAGTACCTGGAGTGGCAGGCGCGCTACCTCGAATAAGGTGCGCTTGCCGTGGTTTTTAAATATCAATTGCCACGGAAGGACACGGAAAATTCATTGCCAAAAACCAGGAGAGGCGTTGTAGGAGCACCTTGCAGGCGCGATGTTGGTTTTGTCATTCCCGCGCAGGCAGAAATCCTGATTTTGTAAGGTGCGCATAGCGCACCCTGCGCATTAGGTCATTTCCGAGCCCTTCCGTGGGTTCCGTGGCTTAAAAATAAACTAATTTAATTGGTTGGTGAGTGTAAAGCAGTCAATGATTTTAGTGAAATCGATGCTAAGACAGGGTGCACTCTGTGCACCCTGTATCCGTCTGGGTGTTCAGCCAAACTGTTTTGCGATCTTGTCGTACATCACCAGGGCAAACACCAGTACGGAGGTCAGCAGCAGCACGTTGGTGAGCACACCGTTACGCAGATCGCCCAGCCACCGGCGACGGTTATTCAGGAACAGCAGTACGATGGCGAGCAGTGGCATGAAGAAGGCGCCTGCGACCGCGTAGATGATGACCAGCCACACCGGCTCGTGGGCAAGCAGCAGCGCCATCGGCGGTATGGCGATATAGATCAGGTAAGAGCGGTACTCGATGGAGCGGGTGTTCACCTCATGCGGCCCAGGTTCGCGCGAGGTGTACTGG
>JBATGJ010000209.1:0-1959 GCA_049665685.1 Gammaproteobacteria bacterium | reverse complement strand
CCTGGAGATTGCTTCGTCCCGCCACGTCCTGCGGCCTCGCGGTCCTCGCTATGACGAATAAATCAGGGTTTCCTGAAAAAATAAACTACATAAACTTTCCGTGTGTTTCCGTTGCCATAAAATGGTGAAATACCCGCATGAATGAAAAGCCTGCCAACGCTATATCCCTTGATACGCTGCAGGCCATGAAGCACCGTGGGGATAAAATCGCCTGCCTGACGGTATACGACGCCGGCTTCACCCGGCTGCTGGAGGCCGCCGGCGTTGAGGTGTTCATCATTGGCGACTCGCTTGGTATGGTGCTGATGGGCTACGAGACCACCGTGCCGGTGACCATGGATGACATGCTGCAGCATGCCGCGAACGTGGCGCGGGTTGGTCGATATGCCTGCCGGGTGGTAGACCTGCCATACCGCAGCTATACGGACAATGCACAGGCGCTGGCCAACGCGCGGCGCCTGATGGATGAGGGTGGCGCGGACATGGTGAAGCTGGAAGGCGGCGTGTCCATGGCTGGTATCGTTGACCACCTGGTCGGGCACGGTATCCCGGTGTGCGGCCATATCGGCCTGTTACCGCAGTCCATCGAGGAACTCGGCGGCTACAAGGTACAGGGACACGGCGCGGAGGCCGCCAGGGCCATCCTCGCAGATGCGCAGGCACTGCAGGCGGCCGGTGCAGGTCTGCTGGTGATGGAATGCATCCCGGCCGCGCTGGGTGCGGAGATCACGGCGGACCTGGATATTCCCACTATCGGTATCGGTGCCGGGCCGGACTGCGATGGCCAGGTACTGGTCCTGTACGACATGCTGGGGATTACACAGGGTCGCCTGCCGCGCTTTGCCAAGGATTTCCTGGCAGAGACCGGCAGCATACCCGCTGCGATCAGGGCCTATGTCGGGGCGGTCAAGGACGGTAGCTATCCCGCGCCGGAACATGTCTACTGATACCGATGGACGTCATCAGCGACACAGATACGCTACGCCAGCGCTTGCACGAATTACGTGGCGGTGTAAACCAGCTTGTGTTCGTGCCAACCATGGGTAACCTGCATGCCGGTCATGCGCAGCTGGTCCGGCATGCCAGATCCATCGCGCCACACGTGGTGGTGAGTATCTTCGTCAATCCGCTGCAGTTCGGCGCCGGCGAGGATTACGCCGGTTACCCGTCGACACTCGATGCCGACCGGGAGCTGCTCGATGAACTGGGTACCGATGTCCTGTTCCTGCCCGGTGTCGAAGACATCTATGCCGGCGGCGCGCAACACACGACCACCGTGGTCGTGCCGGGGCTCAACGCTATCCTGGAAGGTGAACATCGCCCGACCCACTTCGATGGCGTAAGCACAGTCGTCGCCAAGCTGTTTATCATGGTGCAGCCGGACATCGCGGTGTTTGGCGAGAAGGATTATCAGCAACTGCTGCTCATCCGGAAAATGGTCGCCGACCTGAGCATGCCGGTGCAGATCGAGGCCGTGGCAACCGTACGCGAGACGGATGGCCTGGCCATGAGTTCACGCAACAGTTATCTCGGCGTTGACGAGCGTGCAGTTGCTGCACAGTTACACCGGACACTGCTCGAGGTGAAAGCGCGCGTCGAGTCTGGCGAGGCCGACTTCGCCGGCGTGGAGACAGCCGCCAGGCAGCAACTGGAGCAGGCCGGCTTTGTCCCGGACTATGTCAGTATCCGGCGGGCTTCCGACCTGGGTGTGCCGGAACCCGGTGAGCGTGAGTTGCGGGTGCTGGCGGCGGCCCGGCTGGGTGCGGCGCGCCTGATTGACAACATAGATATATCAATACCTTAGCAACACTCTATCCCATAAAACCAGTACCGGAACCTTGCAGTTCAGAGCTTGAGAAAGCATAATTCCCTGCGTCAGCAACAGCTTGAGGAAACTGCCAGCGATTATGCAGATCACCTTGCTCAAATCCAAGCTACACCATGCCAATGTCACGCACT
>JBATGJ010000208.1:0-24247 GCA_049665685.1 Gammaproteobacteria bacterium | reverse complement strand
GTGTACGACCCGACGACCGGCAAGTATCGATTCGACTATTCACCTTTTATGGCATTCGGTATTGGCGTGCTGGTGCTAGGCGGGATTGCGTGGGTGATTGTGCGCAGTTGGCGTGCATCCTCGGCGTCGGGGCCGGCGGTATGATGGCCGACGGCGCGTGGCGACAGCTGCAGGGCGCAAATACACCTGAACCCGCCCGGGAGTCCGTCTCCAGGTGAGCGGCTTGCGCGGCGCTACCAAAGCGGCCTTTGAACGCGTAGACAAGGTATTCGACCGGGCCTTCACGCCGGTGTGGAATCCGCTCTATCATCTTGGCACGCTGGGCTGGTTCTTCTACTGGATCGTCATCGTCAGCGGCATCTACCTGTACATCTTTTTCGACACCGGCATCAACCAGGCGTACGAGTCGCTCGAATATATCACCCACGTGCAATGGTATGCCGGCGGCGTCATGCGCAGCCTGCACCGCTATGCCTCTGACGCCCTGATCATTGTCATGATGCTGCATCTGCTGCGCGAGTTTGTCATGGACCGCTACCGGGGAGTGCGCTGGTTCTCCTGGTTTACCGGGGTGCCGCTGCTGTGGCTGGTGTTCGCCTGCGGCATCAGTGGTTACTGGATGGTGTGGGATGTGCTGGCGCAGTACATCGCCATCGCCTCAACCGAATGGCTCGACAGCCTGGGTATCTTCGGACAGTCGATCGCCCGCAACTTCCTCAACAATGAAACACTGAGTGGCCGCTTCTTTACGCTGATGGTGTTCATTCACATCGCGGTGCCGCTGTTCATGTTGCTGGTGATGTGGATCCACATTCAGCGGCAAAGAAATGCGCGGGTCAACCCACCGGTCGGACTTGCTGTCGGCACCCTGGGCATGCTGCTGGTACTGTCCCTTGTCTGGCCGGCGGTGAGTCAGGCGCCCGCGGACCTGGACAGGGTGCCGTCGGTCATGAACTTTGACTGGTTCTACCTGGTGGCCTACCCGCTGCTCGACACCCTGCCCGGGCGCACGATGTGGGCGATCGCCGGGGCCGGTACCCTGCTGCTGCTGCTGTTGCCCTGGCTGCCACCATTGCGCCGCCGGGCCACGGCCAGTGTGGATCTCGATAATTGCAACGGGTGTGGCCGCTGCGTGGATGACTGCCCGTTCAGTGCGGTGTCACTGGAGCCGCGCACCGATGCGGCCGCGTTTTCCCACGAGGCGGTCGTCAGCGACAATCTGTGCACCAGCTGCGGGATCTGTGTGGGCGCCTGTCCAACGGCCACACCCTTCCGGCGTACCTCGGAACTGGTTCCCGGTATCGATCTGCCTGATCTGAGTATTCGGGATCTGCGCGAGCAAACCCTGGCCGCCACGGAAAATCTGTCCGGAAACAAACGCGTTGTCGTTTACGGCTGCGCGCACGGTGCGGCGCTGGAGCCACTTCGCGGGCCGGATGTGGCGGTCCTCGAGCTGCCCTGTGTCGCCATGCTGCCGCCATCGTTCATCGATTTCGTGATTACCCGTAATCATGTAGACGGTGTTTTTCTGACCGGCTGTGCCGCTGGCAACTGCCACTACCGGCTTGGTATTGACTGGACCGGGCAGCGGCTTGCCGGGGAGCGTGATCCGTATTTACGCAAGCGCGTGCCACGCGAACGTATCGACATGGCCTGGGCAGGCATCACCGGGAGCAAGCGCCTGCAACAGCAACTGGGTGCATTCCAGGACCGGCTCAGGGCGCTGCCGTCGTTCAAGCGGCCACCACGCAGGTCGCCCGGAGAGCCGGCAGGGGAGGCCACTGAACAGCATGCCTAGAGTGACCCGATATATTGGCCAGTTCATTGCCTATGCACTGTTTGCCCTGGTGGTTGGTTATTTTGCGACGCAGCCGGCCTATACGCACCTGGATCCGGACAGGGCACTGATCAAACTGAGTTTCAGCCATGCCGGCGAGCACAGCCAGGAGTGCCGGCGGCTGACGCAGGAGGAACTGAATCTGCTGCCGCCCAATATGCGCCGGCCTATGGATTGTCAACGTGGGCGCTTGTCGTTGCTCATCGAACTGGAGCTGGACGGCGAGATCCTCTACCGTGATGAACTGCCGCCCTCGGGCCTTTCCGGTGACGGTGCCTCGACCGCCTACCGTAAGTTCCCCGTGTCTGCCGGTGTACACCATCTCGTGGCACGCCTGCGAGATACGCGGCGGGACGACGGTTTTGATTACGAGCAGGCGGCCGAGATTACGCTGACGCCGCAGCAGAACTTTGTTATCGACTTCCGCCCGGAACTGGGCGGGTTCCTGTTTTTGTGAGGATGCCATGGTGCTGATCGAGTGGAAAGATGAATTCTCCGTCGGTGTGCCCGATGTAGACCATGAGCACCAGGAACTGATTGCACTTATCAATGATCTGCATACCGCCATGTCTACCGGCGAGGGTGATTACACGGTGATGGATTTTCTCGGCGAGATCTATGCGCATGTATCTGCGCACTTCGCCCTGGAAGAGAAAATCATGCGTGAGCGTAACTATGACCAGTATGCCGAGCACAAGGCCGATCACGAAGACCTGCTGGATGAATTGCGCGACCTCATGGACGATTACGAGGAAAATGCCTTTTTCAGCGATGACGCCTTCGCGGAATCTGTGCAGAAATGGTTCACCGACCACTTCAAGAACCGGGATGCGCGGTTGCATAAACACCTGGGATAGTGACTCAGGTTATTACATGTAATTAACCCGGTTGGTTGGCTGGTCCGCTCTGACCTTTAAACTGCCAGTTTTGCAGATTCACGCCGAGTTCTTATTCGATGCACCGTTGTCGCGCAGTGTCGAATGTCGGCTTCCGGCCCTGTCCGGTCATCCGGCGTAAGTTGCTGGATGACTTGTACGTAATGCAAGCAGACCTGCAGGGGTCTCATACGGACCGGCAAGCATCGACCCTAATGAGATATTCTGCTCATTATTCTCATTAAGCGCTTTGGTGTGAGAGCCTTTTAGTCTCACCTATGCAAGATGTCAGGCTGGAGAATAAGGAAGGTACTAAATCACATGAAAATTCTATTCATCCTTAATGAAGCGCCCTACGGCTCGGAGAAAACCTATAACGCGTTGCGCCTCGCAATGTCATTGCAGAAAGACCAGCCGGATATAGAGCTGTATGTTTTTCTCATGGCAGATGCTGTCACGGCAGCCTTGCCTGACCAGAGCACGCCGCCGGGCTTTTATAACATCGAGCGCATGGTTAAATCCGTCATTAACAAGAGTGGTCTGGTCAGACTTTGCGGTGCCTGCTGTGAGGCCCGTGGCATCAAAGGCATGCCCCTGCTCAATGGCGCTGAGATTGGTACGATGAGTCAGTTGGCACAGTGGACGGTCGAGTCTGAAAAGGTCCTGGTATTCTAGCGGCGTGGTAACAACACTCTCCGGCAGAGAATTTTGAATATGTGCGCTTTGAATTGAATGTCCGGGTAACAGCAAAAAACGGTCATTACTTAAGTATTCGCCCGGCTGATGAACCGGGAATGAACCAGGAGCGCGGGCAGTGATGATTTGTACGCTGCGTTTGCGGCGGGTATCCAGGATCGACATCGAGACCTGCTACAGCTGCGGTGGCGCAACGAAGGTGATTACCAATATTGAGATACTATTGCGTGCGTCGTCAGCAGGGAGAGCAGTATATTCATGAGTTTTCTCCTGTCAGCCGGGAAGTCAGTTTTGCTGTCAGGTCGATCGGCATGCAGGCCAGTTCATACAGGGTGCGATCATCGAGAACTTCGTCTTTGGAGCGCCCCTCACGCAGGCCGGCAATCCGCGCATCGCGTGCATCGAGCAAGTCGCCCAGCTCGGGCTGATAGAGTTTTAACAGACTCACCAGCCACTGGCGCAGGACATCCGGTTCTCCCGAGGGTATAAGCGCATTAATGGCTGGCAGGAGGCTGTTACGGTCACTCCAGTCACTGCCCGTGACCCACCGATTGGTCATAATCCAGCGCGACGGCTGTCCTTCCAGGTCCATGGCCAGTGCGGCCAGGTGCGCCCAGCCGTGTTCATTGCGAGTGAACAGATGGAAATGACCATGTTCGCTGACGTCGGCACCAGCCATAGAGTGACTGTGATAATAGGTTCGCCAGCCGTCTTCCCCGAATGCCAGTGCGGGCTGCGGGTACTTTTTACCGAGTATAAACTCCGGTACGTCCCGCAGTAGTTCGAGTACCGGGTTGCTGCGCTGTGCGCCCATGTTCTGAATGCAGTCAAACAACAGCGCCGCAGGCGGGCGTTCGACGCGGCACTGCATCGCTACAGGCTGCATGGTGCATCGTCCCCGGTGTCGTCCATCTCGTCCAGCGAACAGGGGCTGTCATCCATCGAGCAGGGTGAGTCGTCCAGGCCGCAGGGGGCTTCGTTTTCTTCATCGATAGCAACAACGGTGGTCTGGCTTTGGGACTGTTCAACGGGCTGCGCCGGCGTCGGCAGCCGGTGGCGGGTGTGGTCTATGGCCACGGCGATCGCTGCGGTGCCTATAAAGGCTCCCATGATCCAGCGATTTCTGCGTCGAGCGTCTTTCATGTGCCTCACCTTATCGCTTTATCGAGACCAATGCCCTGTCTGAGGTAAACCCCGATGATGCTGCCGATGAAACCGCAGGCGAGCCATAGCCAGCCGTGCAGGCTGCCGGATCCCAGGCCGGCCAGCAGACCACCGATATTGCACCCGAACGCCAGGCGTGCGCCGTAACCCAGTAACAGGCCTCCGGCAACGGCGGTGAGGATGTCGCGCCGCCTGACCGGATCGGCAGGTGCGAAACGACCCGCCAGGCCGGCGGCCAGGATGGCGCCCAGTATGATGCCGATATCCATGATGGACGTGGCGTCGGCGAGCACACTGCGCCCGAGTGCGACGGCGGCATAACCGTGGTTCCAGTAGCTCCAGCTGCTGATGTCACCGCCCAGTGCGGCCCACAGCTTGGTGCCCCAGAGGCCAAAGGCGAAGGTGATCGACCAGGGATGTCCAGCGACCAGCAGCGTGGCCAGGCTGAGCAGTGCCAGACCTATGGCACCCCATACGACCGGCCACGGCCCCGACACCAACCGTTGCAGCAGGGAGCGCTGCCCCCGGCAACGGGTCAGGGGTTCATGGTTGCCAAAGCGCTGCTGTTCGAGGCCCGTAACCAACAGATAGAGGGTCGCCAGTGTCAGCAATTGCAGGCCGAGCGCCAGGGGCCAACCGAAGGTATTCAGCAAGGAAACCTTGCCGAGGGAGGGCAGCGTTGTCCACCAGGGTAAATGGATCGAGCCGATCACCGAGCCGGCAACAAAGAAGACCAGTGTAACCAGCATCTTTATGTGCCCCCCGCCAACCGTGTACAGGGTGCCGGAACCGCAGCCGCCACCAAGCTGCATGCCGATACCGAACAGAAAAGCACCGACCAGCACAGATATCCCCGCCGGGGCATAGGCGCCGTGCAGTGATAACCCGGATACCGTGCCCGTCAGCAGCGGAAAAAAGGCCAGCGACACCAGGGCTGCCAGCAGCAACTGGGCACGGATCGCTGCACTGCGCCGTTCACGTATAAATTGCCGCCAGCCGCCGGCAAATCCAAAGGCGGCGTGGAACAGGCTGAAACCCAGACCGCTGCCGATCAGCAGCAGCAGTGCCTGGCGGTTCGAAACATCGTGATTGATAAATAATGCCAGGGCCGTGACACCCAGCAAGGCAGGGATGACCACTCCGGGTTCGTAGCGGGTGACACTTGCTGGTGCTGACATGGGCCTGCCTCCGGGCCGGGCAAGGTTGACTGATTCGATGAGTAAGTTAATGGAGTTATATTAACAAAGTGCAGGCCTTTCCGTGCTTGCACCAGACCAGCATTCGATGCAGTCATACATGTATTGGCCGAAGCCGGAACTTCAGGCATTTTTTACATTAGATGACGATCAAGGGCAGGGGCCAACTCTTTCATTATGAACCTTGACACATCGCCCGGCGGTTTCAGCACTCTACTGAACAGTCCGATTATAGATGTGGTTGATGGTTTTTACGTAGTTGCGTGTTTCCCGGTACGGCGGGATACCGCCATAGCGGTTCACAACATGCTCTCCTGCATTGTAGGCGGCAAGTGACAGATCGAGATCATCTTTGTAATGGTCCATCAGCCAGCGCAGATACGCTATGCCACCCCGCAGGTTTTCAAAAGGATCCCATATATTATCGACCTCGAAGCGTCTGGCAGTTGCAGGCATTAGCTGCATCAGGCCGCGAGCATTCTTCGGTGAGCGGGCACGCGGGTTGAAGCGGGATTCCACCTCCACGAGCGCCAGCAGCAGGTTTGCATCAAGCCCATAGCTTGGAGCCAGTACGTTGATCCAGGCCTCAAATGTTGCGCGGTTCGGTTTCCCTTCTCTCAGGGGGCAGTCGACATCCTTCTCCGGTTGCACGTTGGGCAGCAGGTCGTCAAGAATCCGTTGCGAATGAGAATCGCCGTGCTTCGCGGCCAGACGAAACCACCCTACCGCCAGGGCCTGGTTCGCTGGCACCTCCCGGCCACTGAAGCGCATCCATCCCAGATGGTAGGCCGCCTCGCTGTCGCCCTGCAGCACAGCGACACAGTACTGTTCATATTCACTTGCCTCATCCCGGCCAACGCGCTCCTCGTGCCGGGTACCTGTAACATTCTCCACGGCGTCCACCGTATCCATGGTTATTAACCCCACTGCCAGGAACAGGAGGATCTGTGCCCATGATGACCACCGCCGCTGTGTAATCATGCTGATGCCGCTGATCTGTCTGAAATCAATAAGTGTTATTCTTCGAACTTCTGGTCATTATTTCCGATACTTTGTAAAACATAGACAACAACTCCAGGTCACGCAACGTCGTGTCCTGACCAGTAGACAAAGTACGCTCGAAATACAGATATATAACCTGTTTCTGTGGTGCTCCTCCCGTTAACTGGAACTAAAGAAATGTCGCCTTGTGGCCGTACTGATGTAGATTCCGGGCCGGTTATCGCCTGGCAATCTCATCTTCTATCATTCTCTTAAGCCGGTCTCTGCAATCAATGACTTTACATTGGGCCGAATTCGCACAGCAAAGATGTAGATCCCGGATATTGTTGTCTTCCAAATCCAGCAATGACACCAGGGCAATTTCTTCTTTTTCGCGCTCGGTTTTGGCCTGTTCCAACAGGGCAATGGTGCTGAATCCTTCGACAAACCGCCGGATCGCAAATACGACGATATGCTCAAAATCATAATTCCCCAGGCATCCCTGGACGTGGCAGGTCATGATGTCGCACCTATAAAATGTTGTTATGCCATTCTTTCGTGATTGGCTTTACGGCACTATGGCATATTTAATAGTGCATAAAACGTGCCTACTGCCATAAACCCCCGGTAATGAGTCAGTTACAAAAATCACCCGCACGCTCGCGTGATGAAGTTGTAAATAAACCTGACGCAATGATTGAGAAAACAGGGGTATTTGAAGACTGCAGCTGACAAGTCAGGCAATAATCAAGGTGTAGTCATAAATAAAACTTGCTCAAGGTTAACCAAACGCAAGCGTCGAGTTGCGAACTTCCAACTGCTGGCATTGCAGGTGACGCCTGATGGCGCGTAGCAGGACAATCTTTCCCCAGGTCCTTGACCCTGTGCATCAGGTCCTGGACGGAGTCGGTATGCAGCGCATGCACAACATCCTGCTTGATGATCGGGCTTTCGTCGAGTCCACAAATCCCGGGTGAATCTTACCCGCTACCATGGCTTGTTTGCCCTCAACGTGTTTTTCTCCGGGTTGCTGCGGGTTTTTATCAGCTGTTGCTTTGTAATTATTTTCAGAGCAGGTCTTGGTTCGTGGATTAGGTGCAGTACCCTGGTCTGAATTACGCCAGCAGCGTCTTTTTACGCAGCCTCCCGGGCATGATTGCGGCAACCATGGACCGCTCAGTGGCTGGTGCCTGAAGAGCGGGTGATCTTGTTGTAGACATTGTATTTTCCGACCGGCTTGCGCATCGGGATGCGCTTGACCTCCATCAGGCTGGCGGCGTCGTAGACGACGATGGCGCCATCCATCTCCCAGATGCTGAGCAGGGCGAAACGGCCGTCACGGGTAAACTCGACATGCGCGGCGGTCTTGCCGGGTGACGGACGCAGGGTCTTGACGATCTCCAGTGTCGCTTTGTCGATGACGTGCACGGCGTCCCGGTCCGGACCGGAGAAGACATCGACCCAGGCATAGCGCGAGTTCTCGTGACTGCGCATGAAGAAGCCGGGACCCAGGGTGTCGATCTTCTTCAGGGTCTGCCAGTCTTTGGTGTCAATAATACTCACCACGCCGTTCTTCAGGTTGGGCGTGGCGAGGACAATCGTGTCCCGGTATGGCCAGGTAATGCCCGAACCCAGGTGGGGCAGACCTGGCAGTTCTACCTCGGCGATCTTGCGACCGATATCCAGATGTACCACCTGGCCGTTGTTGCCGTTACGGGCGGCGCCGATCAGGTGCCGGTAGTCCGGGTCGAAAAAGAAATCATCGACGTAGTCATCCAGCTGGATGTGCCGAACCGGAAAACGGCCCTTTTCCACCAATCCTTCCTGCATGCGGTAGTCATGTACCAGACCGCGGTACACCGGCGGCGGATCGTCGAGATAGCTGATCTCCCAGATTTCCTGCAGGTCCTTGAGTGCCACTATGAAGCTTGATCGCGGGGCCGCGGTATACACGGCACTGACACGTGAACCGGTGCCGTGATCATCCGTGACCGGGATGAGCTTCACCAGGCTAAGGTCACCGGCATCCAGCACGACGAGCGTGTGTGGCAGGTAGTTGCCGACCATAACATAGCGATCATCGGCCGAGATGGCTGCATTGCGCGTGTTGATGCCGGCGCGGATTTCGGCCACGGTCTCCAGCCGGTACATGTCAAACTTGCTGATCCAGCCATCGCGCGAGGCGAAGTAGACATAGCGACCCGTGGAAGAGTATTTCGGTCCGCCATGCAGGGCGTAGCGTGACTTGAAGCGGTGGATCGGCTCCAGTTTGTCACCATCCAGTACCGTGACATGGTGGTCGCCGGCCTCGACGACCAGGAACAGGTTGAGCGGGTCGGCAGCGTAGACGGGCTTGAGCGTGGCAGCCTGCGGCTGCAACAGGTCCGGCTTGTGAATCACGTGGCTGGCGCGGATCTCGGTCTCGCCCCACACCGGCCGCTGTGCCGGGCTGGCGTAGATGTATTCAACCAGGGCCTCGATCTGCACGGCCTTGAGCTTGGCCCCGAAGGCCGGCATTTGCGTGGCCGGCAGGCCATTGCCGATGACCGCGGTGGCCTGGTCTTTACGCAGACGTCGCAGGTTTTCCGGCAACAGGGCAGGGCCCATGCCACCGAGGCGCTCGGGCCCATGACAGCCGGCACAATGCTCGCGGTAGAGCGCGGTACTATCCGGTGCCGCGAAGGCAGCACTGCTGATGAGGGCGATGAGGCCGGTGACCAGTGAGTACAGCAAAACGGGTAGATTGTGCTTGTGCATGATTCTGGAAATATGTGGGAAGTGATTGATCTTCCTGGCGCTGCGTAGCCTGCGTTGTCTCTTTTCCTGCGAGGTGTGCTGTGCACACCGCCGGCTACAGATTAACTCGCGCGCCGGATGGTGCGTACATTCAGTGCCAGCGGCACCGGTTCAGCACCGGCATAGTCTTCCGGGCGCATGTTCAGTTCAGCGTCGTCAAGATAGCAGGCCGGGTCTTCCCACCAGGGATCACCGGTCATCTGGAAGGCGCGCACGCGGGTATTGCCACCACAGATGCCCTGGAAGCCGCACGCGGCGCAGCGTCCCCGCAGCGGTCGCGGCGAGGCCTTCAGGCCGGCCATCAACGGATCACGGGTGTCAAGCCAGATGTCCGGGAAGGGCCGTTCCTTGACGTTGCCAAGGTTGTAGTTCCACCAGAAGGTGTCCGGGTGCACATTACCGAGGTTGTCGATATTGGCGATATTGACGCCGGAGGCATTGCCGCCCCAGCGTACCAGGCGTGCATGCATCTCGGCATAGCGTTCCGGCATGTGGCGCTCGACCCACTTCAGCAGGTAGACACCGTCGGCGTCGTTGTTGCCGGTGACGAACTCTCGCCTGCGCCCGGCCTGCACATCGGCCCAGCAGGCATCGAACAGCAGGTCCATTACCTGGCGGGTCGTGCTGTGGACGACATCGGATGCGCGATGCCGGTTGCCGCGGCCCCCGTAGTTCAGATGCGAGACATACAGTTTGTCGACCCGCTCTGCGTCCATCAGCCGCAGGATGTCCGGTAGTTCATGGGCCGTGTCCTGCGTCGGGGTGAAGCGCATGCCGACCTTGATGCCGGCATCGCGGCACAGGCGGATGGCATTCAGCGAGGCATCGAATGCCCCGGCCTTCTGCCGGAAGCGGTCATGTGTTGCGCGCATGCCGTCGAGACTGATGCCCACATAGTCATAACCGACGGCGGCAATACGCCCGATAGTGTCGGCGTTGATCAGCGTGCCGTTGGTGGACAGACCGACGTAGAAACCCATGTCCCTGGCACGGCTGGAGATCTCGAAGATATCCGGTCGCAGCAGGGGTTCGCCACCGGACAGGATCAGGACCGGGACACCGAAGTCTTTCAGGTCGTCCATGACCGTAAAGACCTGCGAGGTTGTCAACTCGCCGGGGAAGTCGATATCCGCGGAGATCGAGTAGCAGTGTTTGCAGGTCAGGTTGCAGCGGCGTATCAGGTTCCAGATGACCACCGGGCCGGACGGTTTGCGTGCCGGCGGGAGTGTCTCGGGTGCGGGTTGCCCCAGCGCGTGCATGTACTGTGAGATTCGAAACATGTCAGCCTCCCAGGCGCAGGCCGGTTTTTTTCAGGATGCGGCTGCTGAACAGGATGTCATGCCCGCGTTGCCGGTCGCCGAGGAGGTCGGCGATGCGCCTCACCAGCGTCGTCACCTCGTCCCGGCTGTGGCCGTGCACCATGGCGAACAGGTTGTAAGGCCAGTCCGGTAGCAGCCGCGGGCGGTGGTAACAGTGGCTGACGAAGTCGAGTTCACCCACTTCCCGGCCGACCTCGCGGATGTCCTCGTCGGGGACATCCCAGACCGACATGCCGTTCGCCACATAACCGAGACGATAGTGGTTTGGTACCACACCGATGCGGCGGATGCGGCCATCGGCCAGCATGGCCCTGAACCGTTCCATGATCCGCTCGGGCGTAACACCGAGTTCGGCCGCCAGCCAGTGGTAAGGCCGGGCATCCAGCGGCAGACCGGACTGGGTGGCCAGGACGATGCGCCGGTCCAGGTCCGGCAGGGTCTCGGGCTGACTTTCCTGGCTGACTGCGCTCATGGATTATACCTCGAAGTGAAGACCGACAAAGAACTCCTCCAGCTTGGGCAGATTGAACACCCTCAGCCCGGTCTGTGACTCGACCCGGTCGATGGCGGCCTGCAGGGCCGCCGGTGTTTCCGTGGCCAGCACAAACCACATGTTCATGGCGTGGTCGCGCTGGTAGTTATGCGCGACTTCGGGGCAGGCGTTCACCATGTCCGCGACCGCCTCGAACCGGTCTTGCGGGACGCGCAGGGCACACAGGCTGAGGGCTCCGCCCATGTGCTCGGCATGAAACATCGGCCCGAAGCGGGTCAGCAGGCCGTCATCCAGCATGCAGCCGATGCGCGTGATGATTTCGCTCTCGGTACTGCCGAGCCGGTCGGCAACCGCACGGTAGGGATGCTCACACACCGGGAAGTCACCCTGCAGCTCGTTGATAATGCGGCGGTCCAGGGTATCCATCAGCGCGGCATCCGGTAATAGGCGCCGCGTTGTTTGAAACGCCGGCCACTGAACAGCACCTCGTGCGGGATGGCCTCGATGCCGAGTGCCGCCGCCACGCGATCGATGCATGCCAGCACCTCGTTACGGTCATGGCCGTGGACCATGCAAAACAGGTTGTAACGCCAGTCAGGCAGGCGGCGCGGCCGCTGGTAACAGAGCGTGACACAGTCCTGGTCACCGAGTTGCAGACCGACCGTCTCGACCCGGTCGTCCGGGATATCCCAGACCACCATGGCGTTGGCGCGGTAGCCCAGCTCGTGGTGACGGACGACGACACCCAGGCGTTTGATAACACCGCGCTCGAGCATGTCCTGCAGGCGTTCGATGACCTCGGCCTCGGCACAGCCGATGCGCTCGGCGATCGCCTGGTAGGGACGGGGTACGAGGGGCAGGCCGTCCTGGATGGCCGCGATCAGGTCCTCGGCGCTGCCGGTCTGCGACGGATTGTCGGGCGTCGTCGCTGTGGTCTGCGTGGCGCCAGTAACGGCGCTATGGCCTGCCGGATGATCGAGTCGCATGTGGAAGCCGAGGTCGATGTGGTAGTCCCTGACCAGTGGCAGCGACATGACGTCATAACCGCTGAGCCGGCGAATTTCATCCAGAGTGGTCGTAATTGCCCGGGTGTGCTCTGCCGTCAGGACGAACCACAGGTTGTAACGGTGTTCACGTTCGTAGTTGTGGTTGACCTGGGGAAAGCGGTTGACCAGCGCCGCGATTCGTTCGAGTTCTGCGGGCGGCACCGCCATCGCGGCCAGGGTGCTGGCGCCGATGGTGTTGGGCCGGAATACCGGACCGATCCGGCTGACCACGCCACTGATCTGCAATTCCCGCAGATGCGCAAGCAGATCCTCCGGACTGGTATCGAGTTCCCGGGCAAGCCGGTCAAAGGGTTCCGGGTTGAGCGGAAATTCCCTCTGGTAGTCATTCAGCAGACGTCGGGTCAGGGGCTGCATGCTAGAGTCCGATCCGGTGGGCGCGATGGGTAAAGAAGATGCCGCTGGGTTTGCTGGCCGGGAGCTCGGCGGTCTTCTCGAGACTGTGGGTGTCATAGACATCGATGCGGTCCTCGTCGCGCACCGAGAGCCAGACCTTTTCACCCCGGGCCGTGAATTCCATGTGCAGGACCGCCTTGCCGGGTTTCAGGGTCTTGATCACGGTGTTTGATTCGACATCGATGACCTGCACGGTGTCATTGTCCGGGTGGGCGAAATTGACCCACACCTGGCGGCCATCAGGGCGGGCCATCACGAAGACCGGCTGGCCGTGGACAGCGATCGCGGCCTGCTGTTTCCAGGTGTCGGTATCCACCACCAGGACCGTGTGTTGACCGACGGCGGGAATAAAGGCCTCGCGACCGGCCATCGCCCAGCCCTCGAGGTGCGGCATCTTGTAGACGGGCAGTTTCTCGTCATGCGCTGCATAACCTTCAAGGATCTGCTGTACACCGCGCTCCGGGTGCCACAGGTCGAGCAGTGCCAGGCTGTCATCGCCGAACAGGCCGGCAATGTAGTAGCGGCCATCCGGGGTGATCAGTGCGTCATAGGGCGCGCGCCCGATATGCTCGAAGCGGGTGATTGCCGGTTTGGCCGGGTTGGCCATGTCGGCGATCCAGATCTGGTCCGCGTCGTACAGACTGAAGACAAAGCGGTTGCCGGGGGCATCGACCAGACCAATAACCTTGGAATATTTGCCCGGCGCATACTCGGCCGGAATATCGGCGACCGGCTCCAGTGTCGCGGCGCTGAAGATCCGCACACCCCCTGGCTCATAGTTCGATACGGCGACCAGGCTGCCGTCCTGCGAGATTGCGCCGCCGATGCTGTTGCCGGCCTGCATGATGCGCTTGCTGAGCGTGCCGGTCAGCAGATCAACCCGGGTCAGACCGCCGTCCCGGCCGAACACGTAGGCATAACGGGCGTCACGGGAGAAGACCACAGAGGCGTGCGACAGATCGCCGAGGCCGTCGATCTCCGCCAGGCGGCTGTCGGTCGTGTGTTCCACAATCAGCAGCTGACCGGTGGCCCGCTCGACGACCACGCCGAGGTCACCGGTACCGCGCAGCTCCGCCCGCAGCGGCAGGCTGAGCAACAGGACGCCGGCAAGGATCCACACTCTCATGGTGTCTGCCCCGGTTGCAGCAGGTAGTCCACCAGCCAGGCGATGTCCGCGTCACCCAGCAGGTTCTTCCAGGGCGGCATGGGTGTGCCGCTGCGTCCTTCGCGGATGGTGGCGAGGAGCAGGTCACGCGGTTTGCCGGCCAGTGCCTCCGGGGTCAGGGCGGGGCCGAGTCCGCCGGTCAGGCGCATGCCATGACAGGAGCCGCAGTCCTGGACCAGCAGGTGCTGCAGTTCCTGCTGGCGATCTGGCGGCAGCGGATCGGCACCGACCGGAACGCAGAGCAGGGCACCGAACAGCAGAGCGAGGGGCCTAGGCATAGCGCAGCTCGGACTCCCGCTCGTCTGCCAGCGCCGGGTTCAGTTCGCCGGCCAGGGAGACGACTTCGCCAATGATCAGCAGGGCGGGGGAGGTAACCTTGTTTACCGAGGCTGTCGCATCCAGCTGACCGATGGTCGTGATAAGGCTGCGTTGTCGCGGCGTGGTGCCACGTTCGATAATCGCGGCCGGTGTGTCCGGGCTGCGCCCGGCGGCCAGCAGTTTGTCCACGATGAGACCGAGGTTGGCCAGCCCCATGTAAATCACCAGGGTCTGGTCAGGATCGCCCAGGGTCCGGGTATCGATGGTGAGTTCGTTGTTGTTACGACGGTGCCCGGTGATGAAGCGCACGCCGCTTGCCAGTCCGCGATGGGTCAGCGGTATACCGGCATAGGCCGCACAGGCCTGACCGGCAGTAATACCGGGAACGATGTCGAAGTCGAGCCCCGCACGAACCAGTGCCAGGGCCTCTTCGCCACCGCGGCCAAAGATATACGGGTCGCCACCCTTCAGCCGGATAATGGTCTGGTGACGGTCGGCCTGTTCGACCAGCAGGGTATTGATTTCCGCCTGGCCGAGCGTGTGGTGACAGGTCGCCTTGCCGACATAGATGCGGGCGGCCTGTTCCGGGATCAGTCGCAGAATTTCAGCAGACACCAGCCGATCGTAAATCACGGTGTCGGCCTGCTGCAGCAGACGCAGGGCCTTGACGGTCAGCAGGTCGGGATCACCCGGCCCGGCACCGACGAGGTAGATCCGGGCGTGTTGTGGCATGGTTGTCAGGCTCCTCGGGACCAGGGGACGGATGGGGGCCGTTATGACCCCCATCCGGATCGTACCTAGTAGATGTCCTTGACGGTGTTATAGACGTTGAACTTGCCGGTGGGCGTGATCATGTTCTTGCCCTTGATGACCTTTTTCAGCGTGCGCGTCTTGTCATCGATCACGACCACGGCGGATTCCTGTTCCTTGCCGCTCCACACCGAGAACCAGACCTCGTCGCCGGCCTTGTTGTACTCCGGTTGCACGACGCGCTTCGGTCCGTCACCCAGACCGGCCCATTCGGCGATGGGCAGCACCTCGAAGCCCTTGTCCAGGTTGTTGATGTCGTACACTGCAATCGACTGGCTGATCTTTGCATCCGGATTGAGCGGGGTATCCACCCACAGGTTGGTAGAGTTGGGATGGGTCTTGACGAACAGCGAACCGCCACCCTGGCCCTTCAGTACCTGGACCACCTTCCAGGCATGGTCCTTGTGATTCTCCGGGTCTGTAGCGATCAGGGTGATGTTCTCGTTACCCAGCGCACTGGTGGCCCAGACCGGACCGAATTTCGGGTGATTGAAGTTGGCGCCGCGTCCCGGGTGCGGAATCTCGGTGGCGTCGATCAGGGCTTCCAGATTACGATCCTTGGAGTCGACCACCGCGATCTTGTTGGACTTGTTGGCCGCCGTCAGGAAATAGCGGTGGGTGCTGTCCCACCCGCCATCGTGCAGGAAGCGTGCGGCGGGGATGGTGGTCACCGAGAGGCTGTCGGTATCTTCATAGTTCACCAGCAGGATCTTGCCGGTTTCCTTGACGTTGACGATAAACTCCGGGTGTTCATGCGAGGCCACGATGGCAGCCACGCGCGGTTCCGGGTGATATTCCTGGGTGTCTACGGTCATGCCGCGGGTGGATACAATCTTGATGGGTTTCAGGTCGTCACCGTTCATGATGACGTATTGCGGTGGCCAGTAAGCACCCGCGATCGCGAACTTGTCCTCATAGCCCTTGTACTTGGACGTTTCCACCGAACGGGCCTCGAGACCGACCTTTATGGTGGCGACGGTGTCGGGTTTCTTCATCCACATGTCGATCAGGTTGAGCTTGGCATCGCGGCCGATGGTAAACAGGTAGCGACCGGAGGCCGACGGACGCGAGATGTGGACCGCGTAGCCGGTATCCACGATATTGATGATCTCCTTGGTGTCACCATCGATCAGTGCTACCTGGCCGGCGTCACGCAGGGTCACACCAAAGACATTATCGATGTTGTAATCGTTCATCTGCCTGGTTGGACGCTTGTCAGGTGCAATCAGGACCTTCCAGGATTCCATCATTTTGTCCATGCCCCACTCGGGCGGCAGGGGTGGCTCATGCTGCAGGTAGCGCGCCATCATACCCACTTCGGCCTCGGTCATTTCGCCGGAGGTGCCCCAGTTGGGCATGCCGGCCGGCGAACCGTAGGTGATGAAGGCCTTCAGGTAGGCATCGCCGCGTTCACGGGTAATATCCGTGGTTAACGGTTTGCCGGTTGCGCCCTTGCGCAGCACACCATGACAGCCGGCGCAGCGTTCAAAAAAGATCTGCTTGCTGTGATTGAACTCCCCAACGGACATGGTGGGACCTTTCGAGGACATCATATCCTGGGTATCTCCGGTTGGGATGGGCGAGGGCGCCCCTTCGTAGCGCACCTCCGGTTCGGTGATGTGATCTTCGTCCTTTGCCAGGATGCCGGTTGATGCTGTGAGCACGACCATCACGCCCATGTAGACGAATTTGTTACGAAGCTTGCCTGGATCGATGTTCATCGTGCTTCCTCCGGGTTAAGTACATGCAGGTTTATGCGGCCGATTATCTGAAGGATGCTGATGCCCCGTCCTTGATGTATATCAAGGGTGAAAATCCGTTTTACCGTATGGCCTGGTCAAAACGACGGTGGGAAGTGCACTTGCATGGTCAGCCCGAGCCCGGCGAGGCATGCTGCATGATTGCCTGTCAACACAAGGTCTGGCGGATGCATAGGCATAAAGGTAAGGTAGGATGCGCCGCCGGCTGGACGACAGCCGTGTGTCCGGGCAGGGCAGGACTGCTGGCACAATGATTCACAGGCAGGGCGCGTATGCATGACTTGAATGAACTGGCACAACGGCTGGCAAAGGAGCTGGTGCACCACAACCGGATGCTGGCCGTGGCCGAGTCGTGCACCGGTGGCTGGCTGGCCAAGTGCCTGACCGATATTGCCGGCAGCTCGGCGTGGTTCGAGCGGGGCTTCGTGACCTACAGCAATGCCGCCAAGCAGGAAATGCTCGACGTCTCGGCCGCCACGCTGGACGCACACGGTGCCGTCAGTGAGACGGTGGTCCGGGAGATGGTGCAGGGCACACTGGCCCACAGTCATGCTGACGTGGCCGTGGCCATCAGCGGTATTGCCGGCCCCGGCGGCGGCACGGCGGACAAGCCGGTTGGCACGGTGTGTTTCGCCTGGGCGGCGCGCGGCGATTTTGACGAGGTGGCTACCTGCCGGTTTGAAGGCGACCGTGACGCGGTGCGCCGTCATGCGGTGGTGCATGCGCTCAAGCGCCTGCTCGTGCTGCTGGGACATGGCTGAACGCACGCGCCGGCTGTTTTTCGCGCTGTGGCCGGACAGTGCAGTGCGCACGCGCTGTGACTGGTATAGCAGCGGTCTGCTCGGCAAGCGCGTCCGTCGTGTGCCGGCCGACAACCTGCATCTGACACTGGCCTTTGTCGGGTCCGTGAACGACGCCGTCAGCCGCTGTCTCGAGGCACACGCCGATCGCATAGCCATCGACCCGTTCCGCCTGCAGATCGATCACCTGGGTTACTGGCACCGGCCGCGCCTGCTGTGGATGGGCCCGACCCACACGCCGGATGGCCTGTGGGCGCTGGTCACGGCCATTCGCGACGCCTTCGAAGACTGTGGCCTGCAGCGGGAGCGGCGCGCCTTCCAGGCACACATGACGCTGGCACGCAAGTTCAGCGCACCCTTGCCCATGGCACAAGCGCCGGCGATCGACTGGGAGGTCGGCAGTTTCTGCCTGGTGCAGTCGATTAATGCTGAAAATGGTGTCAGTTATCGTGTGCTCAGGTGCTGGACGCTAGAGGGCGCGTAGTGAATGTGTGATAATCCGCCCGACCGACAGGTCACGGACACGCCACAATACAACCGGAGGGCTAGATGGACGACAACAAACGCAAGGCATTGAGTGCGGCACTGGGGCAGATCGAGAAGCAGTTCGGCAAGGGCGCGGTCATGCGCATGGGCGACGTTGCCCCGGTGGGTGCAGCCGATGCCGTCTCTACCGGCTCGCTGGGTCTCGATGTTGCACTGGGTATCGGCGGTCTGCCGCGCGGGCGCGTGGTCGAGATCTACGGTCCGGAATCCTCCGGCAAGACCACGTTGACCCTGCAGGTCATCGCCGAGGCGCAAAAGACCGGTGGCACCGCCGCGTTTATCGATGCCGAGCATGCGCTCGACCCGGTGTATGCCGAGAAACTGGGCGTCAACGTGGATGAGTTGCTGGTGTCGCAGCCGGATACCGGTGAGCAGGCGCTGGAGATTACCGACATGCTGGTGCGTTCGGGCTCCATCGATGTGGTGGTGGTCGACTCGGTGGCCGCGCTGACGCCGAAGGCGGAAATCGAGGGCGACATGGGTGACTCGCACATGGGGCTGCAGGCACGCCTGATGTCGCAGGCGCTGCGCAAGCTGACCGGCAACATCAAGCGCTCCAATACCATGGTCATCTTCATCAACCAGATCCGCATGAAGATCGGTGTCATGTTCGGCAATCCGGAAACGACCACCGGTGGTAACGCACTGAAATTCTATTCCTCCGTGCGACTCGATATTCGCCGCATCGGCGCTATCAAGAAGGGCGACGAGATCATCGGCAGCGAAACCCGCGTCAAGGTGGTGAAGAACAAGATGGCGCCGCCCTTCAAGAAGGCCGAGTTCCAGATCCTCTATGGCGAGGGCATATCGCGTGAGGCCGAACTGATCGATATCGGCGTGCAGCTGGGCATCGTCGAGAAATCCGGCGCCTGGTACAGCTATGGCGAGGACCGGATCGGGCAGGGCAAGGATAACGTGCGCGAATTCCTGAAACAGAACCCGGATATCGCCGCCGAGATCGAGGCCAGGATCCGCGCGGAACTGCTGGGCACGCCCGCGCCGGCCGCACAGAAAGAGGAAGTGCTTGAAGCCGAGGCCTGACCGGGAGCCCGAACAGGACCCGGCGGTCATCCGCAAGGTGGCAATGGACTGCCTGGCACGCCGCGAGCATGGTGTGCAGGAGCTGGGGGCCAAGCTGCAGGCCAAGGGTTACGCCGCGCAACCGGTTGCAGCGGCCCTGGCGAAACTGGTGGCGGACAACCTGCTGAGTGACGCCCGCTTTACCGAGGCATTCGTGCATTCCCGCTACCAGCGTGGGTCCGGTCCACAGAAGATCCGCGCCGAGCTGCACGAGCGTGGTATCGACGAAGGTCTGATCGACGACTGTATCAGGGTCTATGACGAGCGCTGGCAGGCACTGGTCAGCGAGGTGCGCGAGCGCAAGTACGGGGCACAAGTGCCGGCCGACTTCCGCGAGCGCAGCCGGCAGATGCGTTTTTTACAACAGCGTGGTTTTACCGCCGAGCAGATTTCCCGGGCGTTCAGCGACTGGTAGGCAGTCCACGGTGCACGGAGTGCACCCTGCGCCGGTCCAGCCAGGTAGGGTGCGTTGCACGCACCGGCCCAGGGTGCATGGGGCGCACCCTGCCCAATTTTTGCCTCAGGTGTTCCAATCCGACCCAAATCACTGAATAATAAAGCCTGCAGCAGACAGGTAAACGAGTTATCCCCGAATGCACAGCAGCGCGGAACTTCGCCAGGCCTTCCTGGACTATTTCAGGGTGCGCGACCACGAGGTCGTGTCCTCGAGCTCGCTGGTGCCCGCTGATGACCCGACGCTGTTGTTCGTCAACGCGGGCATGGTGCAATTCAAGGATGTGTTTACCGGCAAGGTTCAGCGTGCCTTCCCGCGGGCTGCCTCCAGTCAGCGCTGCGTGCGCGCCGGCGGCAAGCACAATGATCTCGAAAACGTCGGTTATACCTCACGTCATCACACCTTCTTCGAGATGCTTGGCAATTTCAGTTTCGGCGACTACTTCAAGCGCGAGGCGATTGCCTATGCTTGGGAGTTCCTGACCAAAGAGATGGGACTGCCGGCCGGGCGGCTATGGATCACGGTGTACGAACAGGATGACGAGGCGGCCGATATCTGGCTCAACGAAATCGGTGTCGACGCAACACAGTTTACGCGTATCGGTGACAAACCGGGCGGAGCGCAATACCAGTCCGATAACTTCTGGTCCATGGGCGACACCGGCCCCTGCGGACCCTGTACGGAAATCTTCTATGATCACGGCCCGGAGGTGGCGGGCGGGCCGCCGGGCACGCCGGAGGAAGACGGTGATCGGTATGTCGAGATCTGGAACCTGGTGTTCATGCAATATGATCGTGATGCCAGCGGTGCGCTGAAGCCGTTGCCGCGGCCGTCGGTTGATACCGGCATGGGGCTCGAGCGGCTGGCCGCGGTGATGCAGGGCGTGCATTCCAATTACGACATCGACCTGTTCCAGTACCTGATCAGGGCGACGGCGGCGATCGCGTCTGTCGATGATCTCGACAACAACTCGTTGCGGGTGATTGCCGATCACATCCGCTCCTGTGCCTTCCTGATCAGTGACGGTGTGCTGCCGTCCAACGAGGGACGCGGGTACGTGCTGCGTCGCATCATCCGGCGCGCGGTCCGTCACGGTTACCAGCTGGGTATCAATGACGCCTTCTTCTACCAGCTGGTTGCACCGCTGTGCGAGGTGATGGGCGATGCCTACCCGGAACTGCGCGAGAACCGCTCGCATGTCGAGCGCATACTGTCGCTTGAAGAGGAGCGTTTCGCGGAAACCCTGGAACAGGGCATGCGCCTGCTCGAGGAAGACCTCGCCAACATGCAGGGCAAGGTAATTGCCGGTGACACTGTGTTCAGGCTATACGATACCTTCGGCTTTCCGCGTGACCTGACGGCCGACATTGCCCGCGAGCGCGGTCTGGAAATCGATGTCGACGGGTTCAATGCCGCGATGGATGCGCAACGCGAGCGCGCCCGCTCCGCCAGCCAGTTCGGCGCAGAGCAGGGTACTGACCTGCAACTCGACGCCAGTACCGACTTCCGCGGCTACGATCATCTCGAGGACGAGGCAACCGTGGTGGCACTGGTCCGCGATGGCCAGCGGGTGGATGCACTGGCAGCGGGACAGGACGGCCAGGTGGTGCTCGACCGCACACCGTTTTACGCCGAGTCCGGCGGGCAGGTGGGTGACCGGGGCGTGATCGCAACGGAGACGGCGTCCTTTGCCGTGCATGACACGCAGAAGCAGGGCGGCCAGGCCTTTGTACATATTGGCGCGCTGACCGGCGGGGCGCTCAATACCGGTGACCGGGTCCGGGCACGGGTCGATGCGCAACACCGGCAGGCCACGGTACTGAATCATTCCGGCACACATCTGCTGCACGCGGCATTGCGTGCTGTGCTGGGTGAGCATGTCCAGCAGAAGGGCTCGCTGGTCGGACCCGAGCGGCTGCGCTTCGACTTTGCACACTACCAGCCGGTAACGCCGGAAGAACTCGAGGAAATCGAGTCGCTGGTCAATGCCCGGATACGCGCCAATGCGCAGGCCATGACGAAAGTGATGTCGATGGACGATGCCATGCAGTCCGGTGCCATGGCACTGTTTGGCGAGAAATACGGCGACCAGGTGCGGGTGCTGTCGATCGGAGATTTTTCGGTTGAACTGTGTGGTGGTACGCATGTGCGGCATGCCGGCGATATCGGCCTGTTCAAGATTACCGGGGAGACCGGCATCGCATCGGGGGTGCGCCGCATCGAGGCCGTTACCGGTGATGCGGCCCTGCAGTGGGTGCGCGATAACGAACACCGGCTCGCCGCTATTGCCGGACTGCTCAAGGGCAGCCGTGAAGATGCCGGTGAACGGGTCGCCCAGCTGGTGGAGAAGACCCGGGTACTGGAAAAAGAACTGCAGCAAATCAAAGATCGAATGGCCAACAGCCAGGGCAGTGACCTGGCCACGCAGGCCGTCGAGATCGACGGTGTCAAGGTGCTCGCGGCACGCATGGACGGCGCTGACGCACGCGTCCTGCGCGATACGCTGGATCAGTTGAAGAACAAGCTGGGCTCGGCGGCCGTGGTACTGGCAACCGTCAGCGGTGACAAGATCAGCCTGGTGGCGGGCGTTACCAGGGACCAGACGGCCCGGTTGAAGGCCGGTGAACTGGTGAATGCGGTCGCCCTGCAGGTGGGTGGCAAGGGCGGTGGCCGTCCCGACATGGCGCAGGCGGGCGGTAACGATCCCGCGGCACTGGATAGCGCGCTCGCCAGTGTCGAAGCGTGGGTCAGGGGCAAGTTGAATTGAGCCAGAAACAAGAGATACACCCTATACCACAGGCAGATGCGTATGCTGCGTGCAGGCACACACCTGATCCCGTTAGCTGCCACTGATCGCATGCCACTCATTGTTCAAAAATACGGCGGCACCTCGGTCGGCTCCAGCGAGCGTATCGGAGTCGTTGCCGACAAGGTCATCAGCTGGCGCGAGCAGGGCCACGACGTGGTCGTCGTGGTGTCGGCGATGAGCGGCGAGACCAACCGCCTGCTCGCACTGGCGGACGAGATCACCGCGCGACCGGTGCCGCGCGAGCTCGATGTCCTGCTGGCGACCGGCGAGCAGGTCACCATCGGGCTGCTCAGCATGGCGCTGGAAGAACGTGGCTGTGCCGCGCGTTCCTATACCGGCAGTCAGGTGCATATCCGCACCGACAGTGCCCACAACAAGGCACGCATCCGGGAGATTGACGACCGGCGTATCCATGCCGACCTGGCCGAGGGCCGGGTCGTGGTGGTGGCAGGGTTCCAGGGGGTCGACGAAGGCGGCAACATCACCACGCTGGGTCGCGGTGGCTCGGACACCACGGCCGTGGCGCTGGCAGCGGCGTTGAAGGCCGACGAATGCCAGATCTATACGGATGTGGACGGTGTCTACACCACTGATCCGCGGGTCGTGCCCGAGGCGCGCCGCCTGACACGCATCACCTTCGAGGAGATGCTGGAGATGGCCAGCCTGGGTTCCAAGGTTTTGCAAATCAGGTCGGTCAGTTTTGCCGGCCGCTACAATGTACCGCTGCGCGTGCTGTCCTCCTTCGAGGAAGGCGAGGGTACCCTGATCACGTACGAGGATGAAGCGATGGAGCAGGCACTGATTTCCGGCATTGCGTTCAATCGGGATGAGGCGAAGCTGACGATACTGGGGGTGCCCGACAAGCCGGGCGTTGCCCACCGGCTGCTGGGCCCGATTGCCGAGGCCAACATCGAGGTGGACATGATCGTGCAGAACGTGGCCCCGGATGGTGCCACCACGGATTTCACCTTCACCGTGCACCGCAACGACTATGCCAGGGCGCTGGATATCCTCAATGCGACGGCCAGCGAACTGGGTGCACGCGAGGTATCCGGCGATGACCGCATCGTCAAGGTGTCACTGGTCGGTGTCGGCATGCGCTCACACGCCGGGATTGCCTCGACCATGTTCGGGGCCCTCGCCAGGGAGGGGGTCAATATCCGCATGATCTCGACCTCGGAGATCAAGATATCCGTCGTGGTCGATGAAAAATATCTCGAACTGGCCGTACGTGCGCTACACACCGCCTTCGAGCTCGATCAACCGCCTGCAGTACCCGCATAAAAATCACTGCAATCATGGACTTCTCTACTAATCCTAGAATTATTCTGATTGACTCTCTGGCAACCTTGTAATATATAATTATATTAACGTTGCGCAGCGAGTAATCCAGCTTCAGGACGACCAGCAAGAATAATAATGAAGACCCTTCGCAGGGATAATTTTAATAACAAGGAGTAGTTAGCATGTTGATTTTAACGAGAAGAGTGGGTGAGACCCTGGTAATCGGCGACGATGTCACGGTTACGGTGCTGGGGGTAAAAGGCAACCAGGTCAGGATCGGCGTCAAGGCCCCGCAGGAGGTGTCGGTCCACCGCGAAGAAATCTATGACCGCATCAAGCTTGAACAGAACCAGAAGGACGGTACCAATTGATGCATTCTCCGGTGCCGGGTGCACCGGGATACT
>JBATGJ010000207.1:0-5212 GCA_049665685.1 Gammaproteobacteria bacterium | reverse complement strand
TTACAAGGATGAGATCACCGCCAAAGTGAAGGAGCAGACCGGGCGGACACTCGAGATCGACGGGGATATTGATCTGTCGGTGTTTCCCTGGCTGGGTGCCGATATCGGGCCGACGCGCCTTGGCAACGCAGCCGGTTTCGACGCCCTGCACATGGCGAGCATGGAGACCGTCGAGGTGCGGGTCAGGCTGATGCCGTTGCTGAAGAAGAAGCTCGAGATCGATACCGTGAAACTGAAAGGCCTGATACTCAACCTGGGCAAGGATGCGCAGGGCAGGACCAACTGGGCTGACCTGGTTGCCGCCACCGGGGAAGAAGCGAAGCCGAAAGAAGCTGAGGTGAAGGAGGAGGGCACGGGTCTTGAGGATCTTGCCATCGGCGGTATCGAGATTACCGATGCCAGGCTGGTGTGGGATGACCGGTCGACCGGCAGCCTTTACGAGGTAAACGACCTGTCGCTCACCACGGGCGAGATCTCGCCGGGTGAGGCCTTCGACCTGGATCTGGGTTTCCGCCTGGCGGCCAGCGAGCCGGCCATGGACGGCAAGTTCAGCCTGGAAGGTGAGGTGCTGGTAAGCGAGGGTGTGAAGGCCGTGCAGGTCAACGGTGCCCGCATGGCCATCGATGCCGCCGGCGCGGGCCTGCCTGGCGGCAAACTGCTGGTCAACCTCGGCAGTGATGTGGCACTCGACCTGGAGAAAGGCACCCTGTCCATGCCGCAACTCAAGCTGAACGCCTACAACCTGGCCATGACCGGCACGGTCTCCGGCACGGACGTCAACGGCGAGAACCCGCAGTTCAAGGGTAATCTTGTACTGGCCGGCTTCTCCCCGCGCGAGCTGATCAAGGCACTGGGCCAGGCCGTCCCGGAGACCGCTGACAGCAGTGCGCTCAACCAGGCGGATGCCAGCCTTGACTGGGACGCATCGACCAAACACTTCAACGCCGGCAAGGTGGTCATGCACCTGGATGACACCACCATCAACGGCTCGCTGGGCGTGCGCTCGTTCGAGGCCCCGGCCATCAACTTCAAGCTGGCCGTGGACCGCATCAATGTCGACCGCTACCTGCCCCCGCCACCACCCGAGGGCGAGCAGGACAAGACAAAGGCAGGGGAAGCGGCCGGCAGTGGCGAGTTGCCGATGGAGGCCCTGCGCAAGCTGAACCTGGACGGCACCATCACTGTCACCGAGATGACGGCGATCAATATGAAATATCGCGATGCAACGCTGCAGGTGCGCGCCAGGGACGGCGTGGTACGACTGCATCCGTTTGGCGCGAAGATGTACCAGGGCAGCTACGACGGCGACATCACCATGGATGTTCGTCAGAGCAAGCCCCGCCTGTCCGTCAATGAAAAGATTTCCGGTGTGCAGGCAGGCCCCTTGCTGCTGGATCTCACCGGTAATGATCGCCTGCAGGGCAAGGCGGATGTCACGGCAAAATTCAATGCCACCGGTGTCACCCCCGATGAGATCAAGCAGTCGGTCAGCGGCCAGGCCAGCTTCGCCTTCACCGAGGGCGCCGTCAGGGGTGTGAACATCGCCTCGCTGATCCGCAATGCCCAGGCCGCGCTCAAGGGTCAGCCGGCACCACCCGGTGACCAGCCTGACCAGACGGATTTTGCCTTACTGAAGGGCACGGCGAACGTCACCAGCGGCCTGGTCACCAACGATGACCTCATCCTGCAGTCGCCATTGCTGCGCGTTACTGGCAAGGGCCAGACACACCTGGCAAATGAAACGATCGATTACACCCTGACCACCAAACTGGTGGGTTCGCTGGAGGGGCAGGGCGGCAAGTCACTCGAGGAACTGAAGGGGGTGTCCATCCCGGTGCAGGTGGGTGGTACCTACAGCAAGCCGACCTATAGACCGGACCTCAGTGCAGCACTGTCGGATGCGGCCAAGGCCAAGGTGGAAGAAAAGGTCGAGGAGAAGAAGGAAGAGATCCAGGAAAAGATCCAGAAAAAGATCGGCGACAAGCTGGGTGACGACTTGATGAAAGGCCTGTTCAAGTAAGCGCGATTGAAACCCATGCGGGGTATCGTCGCCCTACTGCTGCTGATGCCTGTGGCCGCACACGCCGGCAAGATAGTGGATTCATCCGTCACGCTGGAAGATGGCGTCTATGCGATCGATGTCGAGGCAGTAATAGGTGCCTCACCGGATATCGTCATGCGCCTGTTAACCGACTACGATCATCTGCACGCGATCAATTCATCGATCCGGGAAAGCCGCATCATCCATACCTACAGCCCGGTGAAGCACCGCGTGCGCACCCTGATTCGTGCCTGTATCCTGTTTTTCTGCCGCAGTGTGCACCAGGTGCAGGATATAGAGAAGCACGGTGAACACCGGCTTGTTGCGGATATCATCCCGCATCTGAGTGATTTCAGGCTGGGCAGGGCCGAGTGGCGCCTGGCCGTTTCAGGTGCTGATACAGCCATGCATTTTACGGCGCAGCTTGAACCCGCATTCTGGGTCCCGCCGGTGATCGGACCCTGGTTGTTCAGACACAAGATCGTCAGTGAATTACTGGAGAGCGCAGCGCATATGGAAATGGCTGCCCTGGAGCCGGTCGCGCGATGAGCGCCGGGTTGTTCAGCGAGCGGGTGCTTGACTGGTACCGGCAGCACGGCCGTCAGGACCTGCCCTGGCAACGCAATCCGGTACCGTACCGCGTCTGGGTATCGGAGATCATGCTGCAGCAAACGCAGGTGGCCACCGTGATCCCCTACTACCAGCGATTCATGGACCGCTTTCCCGACCTCACCACACTGGCGGCAGCGGACCAGGACCAGGTGCTGCATTACTGGTCCGGACTGGGCTATTACGCGCGTGCCCGGCACCTGCATGCCGCGGCGCAACAGATCGTCGACCGGTATGCCGGCCGCTTTCCGGAGCTATTCGATGCGGTTGTCGACCTGCCCGGTATCGGGCCCTCGACAGCCGGTGCCATCCTCTCGCTGGCCTGCGGTCAGCGGCACCCGATCCTCGACGGCAACGTGAAACGTGTGCTGGCACGTTACCATACCATCGACGGCTGGCCCGGCAACACGCGGGTGCAGAAAATCCTCTGGGAGCTGGCGGACCGGCATACACCGGCACGGGATGTTGCTGCGTACACGCAGGCCATCATGGACCTTGGCGCCACGCTCTGTACGCGTTCGCAGCCTGCCTGCAGCCGTTGCCCTATACGGGCCGGCTGTGCCGCCTGTGCAACCGGCAGCCAGGCCGACTACCCGGCGCCGCGGCCGAAAAAATCCCTGCCGGTGCGCGAAGTGGTGATGTTGCTGATTGCGAATGAGCAGGACGAGCTGCTGCTGGAGAAGCGTCCACCGTCCGGCGTCTGGGGCGGACTATGGGGTTTTCCGGAACTCGAGACCAGCGCGGATCTAAACGACTGGTGCAAGTCCCGGCTGGGTCTGCGGGTCAGGCAGTTCAGTGCATGGCCGGTGCTGCGCCATACCTTCAGCCATTTTCACCTCGATATCACGCCCGTGCACGCAGAGGTCAGCGCACATTCACCGAGAGTGATGGAAGGTGCCCAGCGGCTCTGGTATAAACCAGAGGGAAGCGACGAGCGGGGTCTGGCCGCCCCGGTTGCAAAGCTGATACAGCAGTTTGGCAGCAGGCCGCAAGCGAGGATTTCATGACACGTACCGTACACTGCGTAAAGCTGGGCAAGGATGCAGAAGGGCTGGACGCGCCGACCTACCCGGGTGAGCTGGGTCAGCGGATATTCGAAAACGTCTCGAAGGAGGCGTGGCAGATGTGGCTTGGCCAGCAGACCATCCTCATCAACGAGCATCGCATCACGCCGATCGAGCCCAAGGCCAGGAAATTTCTGGAAACGGAGATGGAGAAATTCTTTTTCGGCGGTGGTTCCGACCTGCCTGGCGGTTTCGTGATACCGGGCACGCCTGATAAATAAATTGCCACGGAAGCACACGGAAAAAAATTACTGAACGGCGGAAAATACGGCTGCAGACGCGCTTAAAAGACGTGAGACGTGAGACGTGAGACGTGAGACGTGAGACGTGAGACGTGAAACGTGAAAGGTGAAAGGTGAAAGGTGAAAGGTGAAAGGTGGTTTTGCTGGGTGCGTTGTACGCACCGGAAAATGGCCACGGAAACCACGGAAGGACACGGAAAAATAAATTGCTGAAAATCGCGAAATACAGCAGGTAGATTGCCAGGAGTCAGATAATGCGGCTGCAGGAGCGCCTTGCAGGCGTGATTTCAAACCATATATCTTTCGCTCGGTTGACCACTGGATTCCCGCTTGAGCGGGAATGACGAGTATTTAAACAAGACACTTGTGAAGTACATCATATGAAGGGCATCATCCTCGCCGGCGGCAGTGGCACGCGCCTCTATCCGCTGACCCGCGCGGTCAGCAAACAGCTCATGCCGGTGTATGACAAGCCGCTCATTTACTATCCCCTCTCCACGCTCATGCTGGCCGGCATTCGGGATGTGTTGCTGATATCCACGCCGCAGGACCTGCCGAATTTTCGGGCGCTGCTGGGTGACGGTAGCCAGTATGGCATCAGTATCGAGTATGCCGAACAGGCGCGGCCGGGCGGTCTCGCAGAGGCCTTCCTCATCGGCCGTGAATTCATCAATGGCGAACCGGTCTGCCTGGTCCTTGGCGACAACATCTTCTACGGGCACCGGCTGGCGAGGCTGTTGCCGGCCGCGGCCAGCCTGACTGCAGGCGCCACGGTGTTTGCCTATCGCGTGCGCGATCCACAGCGTTACGGTGTGATCGAGTTCGACCCGGACCGCAAGGTGCTCGGTATCGAGGAAAAGCCTGAGCAGCCCAAGTCCAAATTCGCCGTGACCGGCCTGTACTTTTACGATGGCCAGGTATCCGACATCGCGGCGCAACTCACTCCATCCGCGCGCGGTGAGCTCGAGATTACCGATATTAATCTGGCCTACCTGCAACAGCGCTCGCTCAACGTCGAACTGCTCGGGCGCGGTACCGCCTGGCTGGATACCGGTACCCACGAAGCGCTGTTGCAGGCAGCCACCTATATCGAGGCAATCGAGCAACGCCAGGGCCTGAAGGTATCCTGTATCGAGGAGATTGCCTGGCGGAAGGGCTACATTTCCACCGCCCAGCTCGAACAGCTGGCGGCCGAGTATGTTGGCAGCAGTTACGGCCAGTATCTGTACGACGTGCTGGAGGAGGCATAGTCGTTT
>JBATGJ010000206.1:0-2874 GCA_049665685.1 Gammaproteobacteria bacterium | reverse complement strand
CTGTTTTCTCTGTGTTCTCTGTGGTGAGGGCTTAATGGTTTTTCTTCGCGCCCTGGCGGCTTAGCGCGAGATACATGTTCTGGTTATCTCACGCCGCCGAGACCGCTCCCTGTTCGCCCGTGGCGAAGACCAGGGCGCCATCCCGGGCATCCACCTTTACCACGTCGCCCGGTCCGAATCCGCCGGACAGGATCTGCTGTGACAACGGATTCTCCAGCTGGGTCTGAATGGCCCGTTTCAGCGGGCGCGCACCGTAGACGGGATCGAATCCGGCCTCGCCGATCAGATCCAGGGCCGCATCCGTCAGCTCCAGACCGATGTCCCGCTCCTCGAGGCGCTGGCGCAGGATGTTGATTTGCAGATCGGCGATCGTACGGATCTGGGCCCGACCGAGCGGGTGGAACACCACCGCATCATCGATCCGGTTGATGAACTCGGGACGGAAATGGCCGCTTACCACCGTCATCACCGAGGCCTTCATCGCCTCGTAGTTCTCCTCACCGGCGAGCTCCATGATCATCTCGCTGCCGAGGTTGGAGGTCATGACGATCACGGTATTGCGGAAGTCCACCGTGCGTCCCTGCCCGTCCGTGAGGCGCCCGTCATCCAGCACCTGCAGCAGCACGTTGAATACATCCTGGTGTGCCTTCTCGACCTCGTCCAGCAGGATCACCGAGTAGGGCTTGCGGCGCACGGCCTCGGTCAGGTAGCCGCCCTCCTCATAGCCGACGTAACCGGGCGGCGCCCCGATCAGCCGCGCCACGGAATGCTTCTCCATGAACTCGGACATGTCGATTCGCACCATGGCCTCCTCGGTGTCGAACAGGAAGGCGGCCAGCGCCTTGGTCAGCTCGGTCTTGCCAACGCCGGTGGGCCCGAGGAACAAAAAGGAACCGTTGGGCCGGTTGGGGTCGGACAGCCCGGCACGCGAACGGCGGATGGCATCCGACACCACCCTCACCGCCTCCTCCTGGCCGACCACGCGCTGGCCTATGGCCTCTTCCATGCGCAGCAATTTGTCGCGCTCGCCTTCCAGCATCTTCGACACCGGGATACCGGTCCACTTCGACACGACCTCGGCGATCTCCTCTTCGGTCACCTTGTTGCGCAGCAACTGCATCTCCTGATGCTCGGCGGCATCGGCCGCGACCAGTTTCTTTTCCAGTTCCGGGATGCGTCCGTATTGCAGTTCCGAGGCACGCGTAAGATCACCGGCACGGTGCGCCGTCTCGAGTTCGAGGCGCGCACGTTCCAGCTCTTCCTTGATGTGACTGGCGCCCTGCACGGCGGCCTTCTCGGCCTTCCATACCTCGTCAAGATCCGAGAACTCGCGCTCAAGCAACTGAATCTCTTCTTCAAGCGTATCGAGACGTTTCTTCGATGCCTCGTCGGATTCCTTCTTCAGCGCCTCGCGCTCGATCTTTAACTGAATCAGGCGGCGTTCCAGGCGATCCATCGACTCGGGCTTGGAATCGATCTCCATGCGGATACGGCTGGCGGCCTCGTCGACCAGGTCGATGGCCTTGTCGGGCAATTGCCGGTCGGTGATATAGCGGTGCGAGAGCATCGCCGCGGCCACGATGGCCGGGTCGGTGATATCGACTCCGTGGTGTACCTCGTAGCGCTCCTTGAGCCCGCGCAGGATGGCAATGGTGTCCTCCACGGACGGTTCTTCGACCAGCACCTTCTGGAAGCGCCGCTCCAGCGCGGCGTCCTTTTCCACATACTGACGGTATTCATCCAGCGTGGTGGCACCCACACAGTGCAGCTCACCGCGGGCCAGCGCCGGTTTCAGCATGTTGCCGGCATCCATGGAACCCTCCGCCTTGCCGGCACCGACCATGGTGTGCATTTCATCGATGAACAGGATGACCTGACCTTCCTGCTTGGCCAGGTCATTGAGCACACCCTTGAGACGCTCCTCGAATTCACCACGGAACTTGGCGCCCGCGATCAGGGCACCCATATCCAGCGATAACAATCGCTTGTTCTTCAAACCTTCCGGGACTTCTCCGTTGATAATGCGCTGCGCCAGCCCTTCCACGATGGCGGTTTTACCCACACCCGGCTCACCGATCAGCACCGGGTTGTTCTTGGTGCGGCGTTGCAGCACCTGAATGGTGCGGCGGATCTCGTCATCGCGACCGATCACCGGGTCAAGCTTGCCCTGCTCGGCGCGCTCGGTCATGTCGATGGTAAATTTTTCCAGTGCCTGGCGCTGGTCCTCGGCGTTGGGATCATTGACCTGCTGGCCACCGCGCATCTCGTTGATCGCCTGCTCGACCAGGTTCTTGGTGGCACCCGCCTTCTGCAACAGCTCACCCAGCTTGCCCTTGTCGGCAAGGGCCGCCAGGATAAACAGCTCACTGGAGATGTAGGCATCCTTGCGGTCCTGCGCCAGTTTGTCAGTAACATTCAGCAACCGACCGAGATCATTGGAAATATGTACATCCCCTGCCATACCCGACACCTGCGGAAGCTGGTCAAGCAGCTCGCCCAGCCGGGAGCGGAACAGGTTGACGTTCACGTCCGCCTGCACCAGCAGATGACGGACCGTGCCGCCCTCCTGGTCGAGCAGCGCCGTCATCAGGTGGGCGGGTTCGATAAACTGGTGATCACGGCCAACCGCCAGGCTTTGTGCCTCGGCCAGGGCCTGCTGGAACTTGCTGGTCATTTTGTCCATGCGCATGTGAGATGCCTCTGAAAATTCGCAATATTTCCTGTTAGATAAGGGGCGGTCACCGCAATTTCAAGGGCCGGTGGCCAGTTCGGGCTGCCATGCCGGAGCCCCTGCAAAACTTGACCGCAGTATAAATTAGCCACGCAAGCACACGGAATAAAACTGAAATACTCAATGGCCACGGAATCCACGGA
>JBATGJ010000205.1:0-3379 GCA_049665685.1 Gammaproteobacteria bacterium | reverse complement strand
GCGCGTGCGTATCCAGGCGCTGCGGTTGGACTGTTCACCGAACAGTCCCATCTCACCGAAAAAGCCGCCGGCATTGATGTAGGCGAGGACAATTTCATGTCCGTCCTCGTCCTCCATCAGCACGCTGACGGACCCCTTGACGATATAGTAGAGTGCGTCCGGCTGGTCACCGGCATAGATGATGACGCTCTTGTTCGGATATTTGCGACGGTGGCAGTGTTCCAGGAACCGTTCCACACAGGGATTGGTTCCGCCTAGGGACAGGGCGGGCTCAGTTTCGCCGGGTATCTGAAGTGCATGCATGTACTGGTTATCGGGCATCTGTTGAATAGCTTTAGGCGAATTCCATGCCCGGCTCCGGGTTATAGAACTGTGATAATCTTCACATTTTCAGGTGTTGGCGGAATTCAGCATGAAAGCAAGGATCAAGTGGATCGAGGCGGCGACATTCCTGGGAGAATCCGGCAGCGGTCATGCCGTGGTCATGGATGGACCGCCGGACAGCGGGGGACGCAATCTGGGTGTCCGCCCGATGGAAATGCTGCTCCTGGGTATGGGGGGGTGTACGGCATTTGATGTGGTTTATATCCTCAGAAAGGCGCGGCAGCCGGTCGCTGATTGCGTCGTGGAGTTGACTGCCGAGCGGGCGGAGTCCGGGCCGAAAGTATTCACGCATATCCACGTCCACTTTATCGTCAGCGGGGAAGGGCTGGCGGACAAGCATGTCGCGCGTGCCGTCAAGCTATCCGCGGAAAAATACTGTTCCGCCTCGATCATGCTCGGCAAGACGGCGAAGATCAGCCATGATTATGAAATTACCACGGCAGGTGATGCGACATGAGTGTACGACCGCCGGCTACCCTGGGCATGCGTCACGTTGCCCTGAATGTCAGTGACATGGATGCCTGTGAACATTTTTACGTTGGCTTGCTGGGCATGTCGGTAGAGTGGCGCCCTGATCCGGACAATCTTTACCTGACCTCGGGAAACGACAATCTTGCGCTGCACCGTGCCGGCAGTGAACCGTCCGGGAGCGGGCAGCGACTTGACCATATCGGTTTTTTCATCGCCAGCCCCGAACAGGTCGACGAATGGCATGACTTTCTGAAATCCTCCAGCGTCGTGATCAATGCGCCGCCCCGAACGCATCGCGACGGGGCGCGCAGCTTTTATTGTCGTGATCCGGATGGCAATACCGTGCAGATTATTTATCATCCGCCGATTGCTGGCGCTGCCTAGGTCCCGACAATTAACAACTCCGGCTGCATGGCCCAGGCCAGCCTCTCGACCCGGGCTATGCCCGTAACAATGGTATCACCGCCTCCCTGCAGTCGTGCGCGGGATTGCCACTACAGGCATTGCACCTGCCAGGCACACCTGAGTCAGATAGATATCAGATACGGTACGCGGTGGCTGTCATCACCCGCGAAGCCAGGTTCATCATTCGTTTGACTGGTCCCGGCAGTTCCGTACCGCCCGCATCGAGTGCAGAGGTGCGGTGTTCTCCTTCATCGATTTTCATCTGCTCAAGGATTGCGCGCGACCTGTCATCACCCTCCGGCAGGCGTTGCAGGTGTCCCTCGAGGTGTCTGACGACCTGGTGTTCCGTTTCTGCCAGGAAACCCAGGCTCCATTTGTCACCCAGTAGTCCGGAAAACGCACCGATTGCCAGTGAGCCGCCATACCACAACGGGTTGAGGAGGCTGGTCTGCCCGCCAAGTTCATGTATGCGCTGACGACACCACACCAGGTGATCGTTTTCCTCTTGCGCGGCCTGCTCCATTTGCCTGCGGGTTTCGATACGGCGCGCGGTCAGTGCCTGGCCCTGGTAGAGTGCCTGTGCACAGACTTCGCCGGCATGATTAACCCGCATCAGGTTCAGGCTCCTGGCCTTACCGGTGGCGGTGAACTTGCTTTCCGGCAAAGCCCGCGCAGGATCGGGTCGCCCTGATCCCTGGGGCTCACCGAGTATCGTTCGCAGGGCCCGGTCGGCATGGATGACCGCCTGGTCAAGAAATGAGTGTTGGCGCGAAACCATTAATACAAGATACTAGTCACATGCTACCTGATACAAGTCCGGCAGTAAGTCAATAATTTCCATGCCATATTACCGATATCACGTGTTTTTCTGCATTAACCGGCGCGAGGATGGCAGCGATTGCTGCCAGCGCTTCGATGCGAGCACGCTGCGCGACTACGCCAAGCAACGCAGCAAGGAGCTTGGCCTGGCGGGCAAGGGCGGTGTGCGGATCAATACCGCCGGGTGCCTCGATCGGTGCGCGGAAGGCCCGGTCATGGTGGTTTACCCCGAGGCCGTCTGGTATACCTACCTCGACCGCATGGATATCGATGAGATCCTCACCGAACACCTCCAGCATGGGCGGGTCGTCAAGCGCTTGCAGATCTAGGTGTGTCCTGACGGCCAGACAATGCGAATCATGTCCGGGCAGGGCGACCTGATATGACATTTCTGTCACACGACAGTAATGGTGCTTGACAGCGAACGATCTATATTAGAAAATAATTACACGCTGATTGGCCTGCCCCCCCTTTTTTTGGCCGGTCAGCGCTCCTCCACCTCCCCCCAAGGAGGTTTTTAAGCGCGGTTACTTTAACCGCGCTTTTTTTTGCATTCAATAACTTGGCTGTAATCCGGTCAGAATCTGGCCGCAGGGAAATCGCATCAGCGTGGTGGGACAGACCACTTTCTGCAACACGGGCCAGGCAGGCTGTAAATCCGGTTGGTAGCCCCCTGGCCGCCATTCACCAAAAATTGCCCGATTACCGGCCAGCCTTGTATGTTGGATGCGATTTTTGTAACATCCCCGCTCTTTGTTTGGCACGAACCAGAGCAAAATCCATGACTACATTCTCCGCCAAGGCGCACGAAGTGAACCGTGACTGGTATGTTATTGACGCGCAAGGTAAAACGCTGGGTCGCCTGGCGACCGAGATCGCCCGTCGCCTGCGCGGGAAGCACAAACCGATCTATACACCGCATGTCGATACGGGTGATTACATCATCGTGGTGAATGCCGACAAGGTTCATGTCACGGGCAACAAGGCCAAGGACAAGCTTTACCAGCACCATACCGGCTACATCGGCAACCTGAAATCCGCCAGCTTCGAAAAGATGCAGGCGCGCGCGCCGGGACGGGTTGTTGAACTGGCCGTCAAGGGCATGCTGCCAAAGAATCCGCTGGGTCGTGCGATGTACCGCAAGCTGAAGGTCTACAGCGGGCCTGATCACAAGCATGCCGCACAGCAGCCTAAACCACTGGAAATCTGACTAACTGCATGTTCAAGTCAAACGGAAGCAACAGGAAACAAGCATGACTGATACCTATTACAGCACCGGACGTCGTAAAACTTCCACGGC
>JBATGJ010000204.1:0-16060 GCA_049665685.1 Gammaproteobacteria bacterium | reverse complement strand
CGCAAGCTGAAATTCAATGTGGGTGACTATGCGGCGATGATCAAGGACCCGCGTATGGCAGGACCGTTCATCAAGAGCTTTTCAGTGATGGGCCGTGCCTGAACTTTTTGGCACGGAATCTGCCTGTTATATTTAAAGAATAAAAGGACGACTCGATTGAAAGCGCCAGGGAACGGCGCAGCAAGTCCGGCCTGCTGTGACGGCAGGCCGGAACAACTGATGGTTGCATGAGTGTCAGTTGTTAATTGTTTTGCATGCAGGACATGAGGACGAATAATGAGAATCCTGAATACAGCCATCGCGGCCGGTCTTACGGTTGTTCTTGTCAGTGCCCCCGCCTGGTCTCAGGGTGAAAACGGAACGGTCAGGACTGTCCCGAGTGTATCGATTGCCTCGACAGTAACACTGGGCGGTACAGTGGTGCCGATCAAGGATGTCACCTTTTCGGCTCAGATCCCCGGGCGGGTCGAGAGTATTGCCGGTGAGGAGGGCGATTTCTTCGAGGAAGGCGCGGAATTGATTACCATCGATGTGGATGACCTGCTGGCCAAGCGGCGTGCCGCGTGGGCGAACCTCGCCAATGCGGAGGCAGCGCTGCGCAACGCAGGTGTTCAGTACTCGAGGGAAATCATCTCGCCGTACGGTGGCCAGACCAACGACATGATGGGCGGCATGAGCTCGATCATGCGCAACTTTACCAATCCCATGCAGAGTTTTAGCGGCGGTGGTTCACCGGGTATGGATCGCTATGCCCAACGCTACCAGCAGGGCACCATGATCGAACAGGCGCGCGGCCAGATCACCGCGGCGCGGTCCAGCATTGAAGAGATTGATTCGAAGATTCGCGATGCCCGCTCGGTTGCCCCGTTCAAGGGTGTCATCACCAGGAAGCTGGTCGAGGTGGGCGATCCGGTACAGCCGGGTCAGCCGATGCTCAAGTTTGCGGATATGTCGCAGTTGCAGATCCAGGTGGAGATCCCGGCGCGTCTCATGCCAGGCGTAACCAAGGGCATGGTCGTGCAGGCCAGGCTGGACGTGGGTGATGTCGAGGTCCCGGCCCGGGTGGTGCAGATCTACCCCGTCGCCGATCCGGACCGGCACACCGTTACGGTGAAGCTGGAATTGCCGCAGGGCGCACCGGGCGGTGCAGGTATGTATGCAGAGGTCAAGATTACCGATATCAACGCCAAGGTGCGTGAAGTGCCGGTAGTGCCGAAGGATGCGCTGGTTTGGCGCGGCAGCCTGCCGGGTATTTATGTGGTGAATGCCAATAACAAGCGGGAACTGCGCCTGGTCAGGACCGGCGACGAAGTCGGGGCTGATGGCATAGCGATCCTTTCCGGATTAAAGGCAGGCGAGCAGATATATATTCGGGGGGCGGACGACGAAAAAAGCAAAAAATCGTGGAACTGATACTAATGAAACACAACGACCACATAAAAAAGTTGTCTGGCCGGTAAAATAAAACAGCGCGCACCCTGAAGACCGTACATGGAAATACTGCCCTCGTGAGGGGCAGTTAACAATTCCTTCAAGGTGTAGCAGAATGCGGAATAATAAGTATGGCTGATCAAGAAAAGCACTTTTCCTCACCCGTCAACTACGACGCACATTCGCTCGGCATAGCTGGCCGAACCGCCAGACTGTTTATCACCTCGCCTGTTACCCCGATGCTCCTGATGGTGGCATTACTGGTCGGTCTGGTCGGCCTGCTGTTTACCCCGCGCCAGGAAGATCCGCAGATCTCGGTGCCGATGATCGATGTGTTCGTCCGTTATGAAGGCGCCACTGCCGAGCAGGTCGCAAGTCTGGTGACGGAACCGCTGGAACGCCTGTTGCTGGAAATTCCCGGCGTGCGCCACACCTACACCGGCACCATGCGTGGCCAGTCGATCGTCACGGTGCGCTTCAAGGTTGGCGAGGACATGGGTGAATCGGTCGTCAAGGTCCACGACAAGCTGCAGTCCAACATGGACAGGATTCCGCCGAATGTATCGCAGCCACTGGTCAAACCGGTCGGTGTCGACGACGTCCCGGTGGTTACACTAACCCTCTGGTCGAGTGATGTGGATGACGGCTCGCTGCGGCTGCTGGCGCTGGACCTGCTGCAACGACTCGGTGCTGTAAAGAATGTCGGCAAGGGCTTTGTTGTCGGTGGCCGGGAAGACCAGGTCAAGGTAGAGGTCATGCCGGAGCGCCTGTCCGGTTACGGTATCAGCATGCAGCAGGTGGCACAGACCATCCAGACAGCAAACGCCGAAAAGTCAGCAGGCGGGGTTGAATCCAGTGGCACGGCTTTCGAGGTGAGAACGGGTTCGTTTCTCACCACTCCGAAGGAGATCGGACGGCTGGTTATCGGTATTCGCAATGGTGCACCGGTGTACGTACGCGATGTGGCGCGCGTCAGTCAGGAACCGGCTGAACCGAATCAACTGGTGACGTTCTTCACCGGACCGGCCTATAGCGAAGACACGGCACTGGCGGACGGCGAATCGGCCGTTACCGTTGCGATTGCCAAGAAGGAGGGCAGTAATGGCGTAGAAGTGGCGAAGGCCGTGCTCGCCGAGGTTGAGGCACTGCGCGGCGAGGGTGGTTTCATACCCGCCAATGTGAACGTCATGGTGACGCGTGACTACGGCAAGTCTGCCAATGACAAGGTGAATGACCTGCTGGGCGCGATGATGGAAGCGTGCGTCATCGTGGCTTTTCTTTGCCTGATTGGCCTCGGCTTCCGTGCCGCTTTCGTGGTCATCACCATCATCCCGGTCGTGATTCTGCTGACCATCTGGTGGGCCATGATGGTGGATTACACCATCGACCGCGTCAGCCTGTTCGCACTGATTTTCGCCATCGGTATCCTGGTCGACGATGCGACCGTGGTGGTGGAAAACATCTTCCGCCACTGGCTGCAGAAGGGCAAGACCAGTGTGGCGACGGCCATCGATGCAGTACGCGAGGTAGGTAATCCAACCATCCTCGCCACGTTTACCATTATCGCGGCCCTGTTGCCGATGGGCTTTGTCAGTGGCCTCATGGGTCCGTACATGCGCCCGATCCCGGTACTCGGATCCTCGGCCATGTTCTTCTCCCTGGTTGCGGCATTCATTTTCACACCGTGGTTCGCCGTCAAGGTGGCACCGAAACTCAAGGCACTGGAGCGGGCGGAAGCAAAGGAAAAGAAGGCCCACGAGCGTATCAGTCGCATGTATCGTCCGATCATCATGCCGCTGATCGAGAACCGCTTTCTGGGCGTGAGCTTCCTGATCGGCATTATTGCAATAACCGCTTTGCTGTGTATCACGTTCTATACACAGACCGTCCCGGTCAAGATGCTGCCCTTCGATAACAAGCCGGAGTTCACGGTGATCGTCAATATGCCGGAGGGCACCGCCCTGCCGGATACGGCGAATGTCACACTGGCGCTGGCCGATAAAGTGCGCGAAATACCCGAGGTGACTAACGTGGTCACCTATGCCGGCACTGCCCAGCCATTCAACTTCAATGGCATGGTCCGGCACTATTACCTGCGGCAAAAATCATGGGAAGGTGACCTGCTTGTCATGCTCACCGACAAGAAAGAACGCGAGCGTGGCAGTCACGAGATCGCGGTTGTGGCGCGTAACCTGCTCAAGCCTGTAGCCGACGAGATGGGTGCGCGCATCGCCGTGGTGGAGATGCCGCCTGGCCCGCCGGTGCTGCAGACAATCGTTGCCGAGGTATACGGCCCGGACCCAGCCACACGCCGCCAGGTGGCGACTGACTTGATGGCCATGTTCGAGGAGGTCGACAATGTCGTCGATGTCGATTCCTACATGGCAGAGCCCTATGAATACTGGGGTTTCGAGGTGGATACCGAGAAGGCCGTGCGACGCGGTGTCTCGGTCGACACGGTCAATGGCACCCTTGCCATGGCCATGGGCAGTTTCAGGCTGGGCGATATCAAGCGTGGTACGGTACTTGAGCCCACCTACATTGTCTTGCAGATCCCACTGTCCGTGCGCTCGCAGATCTCGCGACTTGGTGACCTGCCGGTCCCGACTGCAGATGGCAGCACCATCCCGCTCTCCGAGCTTGGCCAGTTCAGGAAAGGCTATGAAGAGGCTGTGATCTATACCAAGGACCTGCGCGAGATCGAATACGTCGTCGGTGAAATGGAAGGTCGTCTGGGCGCGCCGATCTACGGCATGCTGGGCATCGAGGACCTGGTCGAGCAGTACACCACGCCGGATGGCGTGAACATGGAGACCATGCCGAAAACCATTCTCGGCAAGCCCGGTGAATGGACAATTGCCGGCGAGCGCGGCACGCCAAACCGGTCGGGTTATGAATGGACCGGTGAATGGACCGTTACCTACGAGACCTTCCGTGACATGGGCGGTGCCTTTATCGCGGCACTGATACTGATCTACGGCCTGATCGTCTGGGAGTTCAAGAACTTTGCGCTGGCGGGACTGATTATGTCACCGATCCCCGTCACCATGATGGGCATCATCCCCGGGCACTGGATCATGGGCGCCGAATTTACGGCCACCTCCATGATCGGCATGATCGCACTGGGCGGTATTATCGTGCGCCAGTCAATCCTGATTGTCGAGTTCGTCAAACTCGAGGTCGCTCAGGGCAAGGACGTCACCGAGGCGGCTGTCAGGGGCGCGGAACTGCGTATGCGCCCGATCTTTATTACCTCGGCCACACTCATGGCCGGTGCGTTTGCCATCATCGATGACCCGATCTTCAATGGCATGGCAATCAGCCTGATGTTCGGCGCCGGCGTTGCGACTGTCATGGCGCTGCTGATCATCCCGCTGGGCTGCATCAGCGCAAAGAAGCAGTTCTACATCGAGACCGCGGATGACGGGTCGGTGTTTGTCAACCCGGCGTTTGAACGCATCGAACATGTCAGCCCGACAGCCGAGAGCGTTAGCTCGGGGCCGGGTTTCTTCATGAAAATCTGGGGCGGCATTATCTCGGGTCTGGTCTGGGTCTTCTACATCATTCGCGCGATGTTCACCATGATCATGATGGGCTTCAAGGGCGTGCTTGGAAAATTTACCCGCCGGGGAGGGGGCGGTACCCCGCCGCCTCCACGCGAACCCTCACCGGGCGGCGGGACACCGCCTCCGCCCAGAGGAGGCGGTACGCCACCGCCCCCGCGCGAGGTGCCGGTAACGGGCAAGGGTGGTACGCCGCCACCTCCGCGCGAAGTGCCGGTAACGGCCAAGGGCGGTACGCCACCGCCCCCGCGCGAAGTGCCGGTAACAGCCACGGGCGGTACGCCACCGCCCCCGCGTGAAGTGCCGGTAACGGCCACGGGCGGTACGCCGCCGCCCCCGCGCGAGGTGCCGGTAACGGCCGCGGATGAAACCGCGCCACCACTACATGAGGCATCGGTAACGGCCGCGGATGAAACCGCGCCACCACCGCATGAGGCATCGGTAGCGGCCGAGGATGAAACTGCACCGCCGTTGCACGAGGTACCGGTTATGGCAGCGGACGAAAATCCGCCGCCGGGCCAGGCGCCGGCGACGCTAGCGGCCAATGTGTCAGATATCCAGGCAGACAGCGAAGAGCAGGAAGATGACGATACAACTGATATTGTAGGCAGGAAACGTCGCGGTATTCGACTGAAACAGGACCTCACCTGAATGGAATCGTACGTACCTCAGGACTTAACGATGCAGGGACTAACATCATGATCATTTGCAATAATGTAAAAACGGTTGGGAATTTCGTGCTGCTGGCGGTCGTCGCTGCGACTCCAATCAGTGGCAAGGCACAGCCCGAGTATTCCTATTCGGATGAATGGCCCATCGTATCGGCGCCACCACCGTCTGGCCCGTTCCGCTCGATCCATCTCGACCCACGAATCCCGGGGCAGGGTATTGCGCCACCATCCGTCACGACCTCATTCGATGACCAGATGGGGCCCGTAGCTGATGATATGACCGCAGACACACAGGCAGAGCTCGATGCGTCGGTTATTACTGATCTGCCCGCTCCGGCGGCCGGTACACCGACCACGCAAGCCGATACGGAAGCACCCGAGACCGCTCAGCAGCACTTACCAGCCCCACCCGTAACGGCTGCTGAAGCACCGTCCATGGCGCCACCGCCCGGTTTACTACCGCCGCCTCCGGGACCGGCAATGCTGTCAGCCCCGCCGGTGGCCGATGCTGAGCCGATGCCGGAATCGGCTGAGCTGGCTGCCCCCCCTGTGGCCACGACCGAGCCGGCACCAATGGCACCACCCGGCATGACGCCACAGATGCCGGAACCGGCTGAGCTGGCTGCCCCCCCTGTGGCCGCGACTGAGCCGGCGCCGATGGCGCCGCCCGGCATGATGCCGCCGATGCCGGAACCGCCTGAGCTGGCTGCCCCCCCTGTGGCCGCGACTGAGCCGGCACCAATGGCACCGCCCGGCATGATGCCACCGATGCAGGGCGCGTATCAGGATATGCCGCCACCTGCTGCCGGTCGAATGGACCGTCAGGCGGACTGGGCAGACATCAAGCCGGCAACACGGCCGCCGTTAACAAGACAATATGGCCGCATGATGCCTCAGCCGCCCGGGAATTTTGACTACAGGGCGCCGGGGTGGCAGTACGGACGTTCGGATATACCGGGTTACAGGAACAGGCCATCGTATGGCTATCCGCGTGCCCCGGCAGACTGGCAGGAGGAGGAAGTACCCCCACCGCCTGCTTACCCGGCACGTCCCTACCAGGGCGATCGTGTGTATCCTTAATCATGGAGCAGCTAGAGGGCGAAATAGATCTTTACGCAATTTCGATCATATGTGTGGGATCTGTTGACAATGCATTGTTTGCACGAGAGATATTCCTCATTAGCGTGATCATCGTCAGTGCCTGCGCCAAAGACGACACGGCTAACTTGAACGGCAAGGAGGACAGTTTGCCGGAAGCATCTCCCCCTGTGGCAGCCCCGGTATGGTACCCGACGCCGAAACGGCCGACCGGCCGCAGCACACCGCCCCCTGCAACCACGACCATCAGTCCGTCCGATCAGTATCAACAGGATACCCCTGCGGCTCCTGCGGCAGGGCGCGCGGCTCCCGGGGTGCCGACCTACGGATCACAGGATGTTCAATGGCCTTCAGATCAGGAGCCAGGGAAGTATATACCCTGGACAAGCGGCCAGACGCCGGCACCAGGCACGGCTGAGCCGGCCAGGCAGGGATCACGCCGGCCATGGGGTCAAATCGAAGAACCTGCTGGTTCCTCGAAGCCACCACAGCCGCAGCCTGTCTGGCAGTATCCGGGCAGTCAGCCGGCTTGGGGCCCAGGTTACGAGCTGCAATCCGGCCCGCCTGGCTATTTGCCCGGGACGATTGAGCCGATTCCGCCCGGTTTTCCTGGATATGTCTGGTAGTGTTACATTGACAGATCACGGATTGTTCTTAATATGAAGTGTATTGACAATAATTATGGATTTAGTGCCTGCCCCGGCCGGGGTGTTGCCAGCAGGTAAACACACAGAAATGACCTGAATTTCAGGTCAACTGGTCAGTAATGATTCTCCCTGAGATTGCTGATCCGATTATCTTGAGGGAGATTCGGCAGATAATTGTAGATGTTCTGCTCTAACAAGAAGGAGGTAGTATCTAATGAGTATCAAAAAGACGATATATGCGGTCGCAATTGCCGGTCTCATGGCAGTTCCATTCTCCGCGGCGCATGCCTGGGGTGGTGGTGGTCCATGGGGTGGTGACAACTGGGGTTCCGACTGGGGCCCGTTTGACGGCGACGGTTGGGGAGACATGGACTTCAATATGAGCGGTGGTGGTTCCGGTCGTGGCCATGGTCGTGGCTATGGTCGTCACTATGGCTATGGTGGCTATGGTCCGTACGGCTATGGCGGTTATCCCGGTGGCTGGGGTGGTCCTGGCTATGGTGGCTATGGCGGTTACCCGGGTGGTTACGGCTATGGCGCTCCCATGGGCGCCCCCTACGGCGGTGCCCCTTACGGCGCAGCTCCGGCAGCTCCGGCAGCACCCGCCCAGTAACGCATCGTTGCGTATCAGCGAGCCAGTCACAGCGATGTGATGTGGCTCGCTTTTTTATTTTACAGGGATAAAACTGATCAGTTAATGAGTCGAACAGTGCGAAATATTTGTCTGGCCGCATTCCTGCTGGCCAGCTTCCTGCAGCATGCCGCAGCCGCCACACCAGAGTATTCGGCGCTTACCAGGGAAAGCACTCCCCGCGAGGGAGAGCGCACGGGCAGGGTGTTCGTGGGCAAAGACGGGGTGCGCACGGAATATGAAGTAAACGGGGAGAAACTTGTCCAGATTATTAATTTCACCACTCAGGAGGTTTACCTGCTTAATCCCGGCAAGCGTTCGTTCATGCGTCGCTCCATTGAACAGGCGGGACCGGCCGGCAGCGGAGGGGCTGCACAACAGGCTCGCTCGGCAGATCCCTGCGCGGGGCAACAGGGGATCACCTGCAAATCCCTGGGTACAGAAGCTGTCCATGGTCGGAAGGCGGTCAAGTGGTTAATGACCCCGGACGACGGCAAGGGCGGAGAAATGACCCTGTGGCTCGACCATAAAAGGCATGTGCCGCTTAAACAGGTTATGCCAAATGGCGTTACAATGGAGCGGCGTCTGCTGGGCAAGGAAACCGTCAACCGGCGGCAGACGGAGAAATGGGAGATGACGGTGACAGGCCCCGGCGGGTCCAGCAATGTATCATACCAGTGGTATGACGCGGAGCTCGACACCAATGTGCGCGATGAACAGGCCGATGTCTACAGCCACGAACTGCTTGAGATCAAAACGGGAGCGCAACCCGGATCACTGTTCAGGGTGCCCGGTGATTTCACGGAAGTAAAACCAGGCAAGGACGGTTCACAACAACGCTGACGATCAGGGAGTCGTTGGCCGTTGAGATGAAAATCGAGGGCGCGACGTAACATGATCACAGTCATTGCAAATCTCAAGGGTGGATCCGGGAAAAGTACGGTTGCCTTCAATCTTGCGATATGGCTGGCAAAGCACGGCAGGAAAGTCATCGGCTATGATCTTGATCCGCAGTGTACGTTCAGTGACCTTGGTATGTTGCGCGAGGAAATTGGCAACCGGCCCTACCTGGAAATACATTCAGTCCGCGCGGTCCTGAGAGACCAGTTGTTGTCGCATTCGGATTGCGAGGTACTGGTCGATGTCGGTGCGGCCAACATGGCGGCCATGAAGGAAGCAATGACCTCGGCAGACAGGATACTCGTCCCGGTCCCGCCCGGGCAGGCGGATGTCTGGGCGACCCAGCGGTTTCTGCATATTACCGGGCCGGACATGGAAGCCGTGAAGTTCAATGGCAGCCAGCATACGATTGCCTTCATCAACCGGGCCGATACCAACCGGTCGATTCGTGAAACCCACGAAACTGAAGAGGCACTCCGGATGTTGCCGGGTATCGACGTGGTCATGCCACAGCGGTTGCGTATGCGAACAAGTTTCCGGCGTTCGCTCAGCGAAGGCCTGGCGGTCTTCGAGATGTGGCCGGGCAGCAAGGCAGCCGGGGAGTTCGGGTCTTTTGCACGGGCGCTGTATCCGGATATTGCCGATAATCAAAATTAATTTGTAGCAGGAGTCGTCGTTATGAATCTTTTTGCACGTTTACTGAGTCACGGTTTTGCCCTGCTCGTGGTTGCCTTGCTGGCCATTGGCCTGGTTTATCGCGGGGAACTGTTCCCGGGTATGGAACTGCCCGCCTTCCTGGCATTTGACAAGACACAGCAAGATGAAGCGGAGACCGTGACGGTTATCACCAGCCCTGACCGGGCTGAACCGGTGCCTGCGGATCAGGCAACGCCCGCTGCAATGGATCAGGCACCTGTCGATACCACCGAGGAGCAGGTGGCCGCAACAGAAGAGGCAAGGGCTCAGTCGATTGCGCCACCGCCATCCGAGGCATCGCCGCCAATGACTGCACCTGCCACTGATAGCACCGAGCATGCCGCTGCCCCAGTCACGCCGGCTGATACGGCTGCAATGCCCGCCATGACCACCACGGCGGATGACACCGTCCCAGCAGTTGCCGGGACGGCCACGGCAGAGCCTGGTATGGCTACCGAGCCTGCCGGGACGGCCACGGCAGAGTCTGACATGGCCACCGAGCCTGCCGGGATTGCCATGGCAGAGTCTGACAAGCCCACCGAGCCTGCCGGGATGGCCATGGCAGAGCCTGACACGGCCACTGAGCCTGCCGGGACGGCCACGGCAGAGCCTGGTATGGCTACCGAGCCTGCCGGGACGGCCACGGCAGAGCCTGACACGGCCACAGAGGCTGCCGCTGCTCCGGCAATGGCTGACACAGCTGCGGCAGCCGCGGTTGAGGCGACCGAGCCATCAACGCCGGCAGAGGCAGCTGGCCGGCCTGCAGAGTCCGCTGAGGGTGTGGCACCGACAGATGCCGATGAAGCCGTCGGGGAGGTTGCCACAGCGGCAGTTGATTCACCGGTAATGCAGCCAGCGGGTGAGGTGGCAAAACCTGCAGTCCAGGAACCGGTCAGTGCCTATCGTTTGCTGGCCGCGGCGCGCGAGGCCTACTGGTTGCGTGATTACGCGACGGCCGAGCAGAAATACCTGGCCATGATCGAGCTGGATCCGGACAATCCAGACGGCCATGGTGAGCTCGGTAACATGTATTTCTCCCAGGGCAAGTGGGATATGGCCTCGGCCTCCTATTTCGAGGCCGGCAAGCGACTCGCAGACGAGGGCGCGCTGGATGAGGCAAGTCAACTGGTTGACGTGCTCAGGGGTATTCAGGGTCCACAGGCGGGTGAGCTGGAACAATATATCGCTGGCAAGATGCCGGCCGCTCAATAATCATCGGGAATTATAGAGGAGTTTTTTTATGTTTAAACTGCTTTGGAACTTGCTGGCATTGCTGGGACTGGCGGCCGTCGCCGGACTCGTCTGGGTAATTATTGCCATGGGCTTTAACCTGCAAAACCTGAAGGATCTCGGCAACCTGTCCTCATTCGACAAGCAAGCACCGGCCGTATACGGCGAGTTGATCAAGCAGTTGGCAGCAACCGGTAACGGTGCCGAGGCCACGGTCTGGAAAATCCCGGTTGCCGAGGGTCTGTCGGTCGAGGATGTCGAACAGACCATGCGTTTCGTTGCCAATGAGCACAACATAAAAAATGTCGGAGAATTACCCCTGTCCGAGCAGGTGGCGGCCATGACTGGCGAACCACAGCGCTTCTGGAAGATATACATGTTCTGTAATCCACTGACGGCGGCAACCATGCTGGAATACTCGGATGCCTACTCGGCCTACCTTCCCTGCAGGATATCCCTGGTTGAAGACAAGACCGGCAAGCTGTGGGTCTATTCACTGAACATGGACATGATGATTCACGGTGGCAAGCCATTGCCGGCGGGTTTGCTCGACGAGGCGAACGAGGTCAAGGATGTCATTCTCGACATCATGAACCGCGGTGCGGCAGGCGATTTCTAGACATTGGGCTATTGTTGATGCGGGTCACAGCCTGTAAGGTCCGGGCGGATAAACATGTAAACCGTAATGGACGTTTTTCCTCTGAGGGCACACATGACAGATAAGAAAAACGAAGTTGTCGCACTTGAGTCCATATCCCCGGACATGACTGCCTGTATGGACAAGTTCTCGCGGACTTTTGAAGCAACCGGCCCAATGCAGGCGATGGGTGGGATGTTCCCGTTTTGATGATGGTCTGTTGAACCTGCAGGAGGCATAACCATGTCAAGGGCAGGAAAAACTATCAGGCAACGCCTCAACAGCCTCGAGGCACACCTGAAAAAAGAAAGTCCGGTGCTCGTATCGGTGGTGCAAAGCTACCGGCATCTTGATGATGTCGGCCGAGCGCTGGGCCTGCTCGATGCCGAACAGTCATTTGCAACACAGATATCCTGGTGGCCGATGATCTCGGTGCTGGGCACGTTTTCTGCCGGCAAATCGACCTTCATCAACCATTTTCTTGGCGAGCCACTGCAGCAGACCGGCAACCAGGCGGTTGATGATAAATTTACCGTTATTTGCTATGGCGCGGAGCATCACGCGCAAACACTGCCCGGCTCGGCGCTGGATGCCGACCCGCGGTTTCCTTTCTACCAGATCAGCAATGAACTCGAGAAAGTGGCACTCGGCGAGGGCCGGCGGGTCGATACCTATCTGCAGCTCAAGACCAGTGCCAGCGACAAGCTGCATGGACGCATCATCATTGATTCGCCCGGTTTCGATGCGGACTCGCAGCGTAACGCCACCCTGCGACTGACCGACCATATCATCGATCTCTCCGATCTCGTGCTGGTCTTTTTCGATGCGCGCCACCCGGAGCCGGGGGCCATGCGCGATACCCTCAGGCACCTGGTCGGCGATACGATCCACCGTCCGGATGCAACCAAGTTCGTTTTTATACTTAACCAGATGGACACGACGGCCAGGGATGACAACCCGGAAGAGGTTGTTGGTGCCTGGCAACGCGCACTTGCATCGGAGGGCCTGACGGCCGGTCGCTTCTACTGCATTTACAATCCGGATGTGGCCGTTGCCATCGAGAACGAAAACCTGCGGTCGCGCTATGAAGCGAAGCGTGACCATGATCTGTCGGCGATTCATGAGCGTATCAGGCGTGTTGCTGTGGAGCGTGGCTACCGCATCACCAGTGCGCTTGAAAAGCTGGCTTACCACATTGAAGAAAAGCTGGTGCCCCGGCTGACGGCCTATCGAACGCAATGGCGACGCAGAGTCCTGTGGGCCGATGGTGCGATCACCGCTGTGTTTGCGCTACTCGCCGTTGTGATGGCGGGCTGGCTGGGTATGCGCAATGGCTGGCAATGGAGCGCGCCTCCCTGGTGGGAGGGGTCGACCAGCAACATCGCCTGGTCGTTCATCGCGCTGGTGGCCGTCATGATCCTGGTTGGCTTCCTGCATTTCAGGATACGCAAGCTGATGGCCCGACGCATCCTCCGGCTAATCGACCGGCAGTACGCCCCGGGGCTTGAGCGCGGTCGCCTGCGCAGTGCCTTTGCCTTCAACACCCGTCCATGGGTGAACCTGTTCAGGCGCCAGCCAGTGGGCTGGCACGCGCGCACGCGCAAGCGTCTGCACCGTGTCATTGCCGAGGCCAATCAATATGTGCAGGTCCTGAATGACCATTTCACCGATCCCTCGGGCGAGGTCGCACCTGGCAAGCAACCGGTTGTGCCGCCGTCCGTTGTCAGTCCCGGCACCGGCAGCGGGGAAAACCGCCCGTCTGAGCCAGCTGCCGGCTAGTACGGGCCTGGCGGTACCTCCCCCAGGCCGGCATTCATTGCTCTACCCGCTGCATTGCTGTCGACGGCCTGTTCGACTATTCTGAATTAAAACATATCCTTATTAGCCGAGTGCCTGGAGATAGCCACTGGACCTGGCCGGCCGCGACCCACGGGCAGTTGGAGCGAAGGTTAATTCGTGAGCATAACAGGCAATCAAGGCGAGACCACGACGGGGTGTATAGACGCTGCCGCCCGGCAGCGCGTCAATGCGCTGCTGGCCCACCATACCCCGGAGCATGGCGAGGCACTGAGCCGGGCCATCGAAACTGCCTGTCATGCCCACCACAACCAGCTGCGGAAATCCGGGGAACCCTATTACCTGCATGCGCTGGCCGTTGCCGAAATCCTTGACGAACTCAAGCTCGATTATGAAACGCTGGTCGCCGCCATGCTGCATGATGTCGTTGAGGACACCTCGACAACCATCGATCAGCTGGGCGATGACTTCGGGCCGAACATTGCACGCATGGTGGATGGTGTTACCAAGATGGAGCGTATCGGTGAATTCCGCCAGCAGGAAGGGGCGTATCACCAGCAAGCCGAGCAGGCCGAAAGCCTGCGCAAGCTGTTGCTGGCAATGGCCGAAGATGTCCGCGTTGTCCTGATCAAGCTTGCGGACAGGCTGCATAACATGCGCACCCTGCGTCATCTCGACAAAACCCGGCAGCAGCGAATAGCGCAGGAGACACTCGATATTTATGCGCCACTCGCCAACCGGCTGGGCATCTGGCAGATCAAGTGGGAGCTGGAAGACCTGTCACTGCGTTACCTGGAACCGGAGGCCTATCAGGCCATAGCAAGGCAGCTCGCCGAAAAGCGCGTAGACCGGGAAGCCTATATCAGGCGTGTGATCAAGGTGCTGGAGGGGGAACTCGCGGAGGCGGGCATCCATGCCAGCATCACGGGACGCTCGAAACATATCTACAGTATCTGGCAGAAGATGCAGCGCAAACAGCTGGATTTTGCACAGATCTTCGATATGCGCGCCGTACGCATACTGGTTGATGAGGAAAAGGATTGTTATGCCGCGCTGGGCATCGTGCACGGCCTGTGGCGGCATTTACCCGGTGAGTTTGATGACTATATCGCCAACCCCAAGGAAAATCTCTATCGCTCATTGCACACGGCAGTTGCCGGTCCGGAGGGGCTGAACCTCGAAGTGCAGATCAGGACGCATGAAATGCATCGCCACGCGGAGCTGGGTGTGGCCGCCCACTGGCGATATAAGGAAGGTGGCGGTACCGATGCCGGTTACGAGGAGAAAATCGCCTGGTTGCGCCAGCTATTGGAATGGCGGGAAGAGGAACGCACGGCGAATGATTTCGTCGACCGTTTCAAGTCCGAGGCGTTCCAGGACCGGGTGTATGTGCTGACGCCGCAGGGCAGGATCATCGATCTGCCACAGGGCGCGACACCCCTGGATTTCGCTTATGCGGTGCACACCGAGGTCGGTCACCGCTGTCGCGGTGCGAAGGTTAATGGTCGTATCGTGCCACTCACCTATCCGTTGAAAAACGGTGAGCAGGTGGAAATCCTCACCGCCAAGCAGGGCCGCCCCAGCCGCGACTGGCTCAACAGCCATCTGGGCTACCTGCATACCTCACGGGCGCGGTCGCGTGTACGTACCTGGTTCAAGCAACAGGACTACGAGCACAATCTCAGTGCCGGTCGGACAATCCTTGATCGTGAACAGCATCGCATGGGCATCACGGATATCCCTGCCGAGAAAATCGCGCAACGCTTCAAGGGGCGGGCGGTGGATGAATTCCTGGTTGCACTTGGCAGCGGCGAAATAACGACAGGCCAGCTCGCGCGGTTGCTGGGTGAACTCGCGCCACAGGAGGAAACCCACAAGGTCCGCCAGGCACGCACGCGCCGCCGGAAAAAAGCCGGTGCCGAAGGCGGCATTGATATCCAGGGTGTTGGCAATCTGATGACAACCACGGCGCGTTGCTGCCGGCCGGTACCAAACGATCCCATCATCGGCTATATCACGCGCGGTCGCGGTGTCACGATACACCGGCAGGACTGCGGCAATATTCTGCGGCTGCAGGGCGAGGATCGTGACCGCCTGATCACCGTCGACTGGGGTGTCCAGGAAGACAACGTCTATCAGGTGGATATCCTGGTCGAGGCCTATGACCGCGCCGGCCTGCTACGTGACATCACGGCGCTACTTGCCAGTGAAAAGATCAACCTGACTGGTGCAAATACCAGGACTGACGAGGATGAGGGTATTGCCTACATAAATCTGTCACTGGAGATTGCGGATATCGGCCAGTTGAGCGGAGTGCTGGCCCGCATCGGCCAACTGCAAAATGTCATCGGCGCGCGACGCAAGGGCTGATAACAGGAAGCCCGGCTGTCAGCCAATATTGACAACCAGTAATCCCTGGCGTGAACAGGTACAAATTGTTACCCGGACGTAGGCGAAGCCTGGCTTGTTACCCCCGTGGCTCGATTGGCAGGCGCAAAACGCAATATGACATAACCAACAATGCCGGAGGCGAGCGAACCAACCAGTATTCCCACCCTGTCATCTACAGCAATATCCGGGCCTCCCAGTTCGAATGCCAGAGAGCCAACAAATAAACTCATGGTAAAACCAATTCCACACAGCGCAGCAACGCCGTAGAGCTGCAACCAGCCAACATCCTGGGGAAATTTTGCTATGCCGAGCCTGATCGCAAGCCAGCTAAAGCCAAATACGCCAATCTGGTTACCGAAGAAAAGACC
>JBATGJ010000203.1:0-2334 GCA_049665685.1 Gammaproteobacteria bacterium | reverse complement strand
ACTCAGGCCAGCGCCAGCTGGTTGCGTACCTTGAGTGCGTACAGGTGTCGTTCGGCATCCACCAGGTGTTGTCCCCAGTGCAGGCGGTAGGTTGACTGCCAGACCTGCGCCGCCAGCTGCGGCCAGGCATCATCGAGCAGGTTCAGACCGTAACGCAGGTCGAAGTAGATATCCGTCAGGTCATCCGCAAGGCTGCCCGACATGTGTATTGCTTCCGGTGCGGCATCGAATTCCAGCCAGTAGCTGTCCCGTTCGCCCAGCACCCGGCGCAGGTGACTGTAGAGTTCGAAGCGCTCGTCCAGATCGACCTCGTGCGGCGGGGTGTCCCCCGCATCGTAGGTGCTCAGCGCAGTGATGGCTGCATGCAGGCGCGGCATCAGCTCGAACAGTCGTTCGAGTGAATCATCGGTTACCTCCAGGGTACGATCGACCAGCCGGCAGAACTCACCAGCGACATCCACCATTTCAGACAATGCTTCAGTAAGACTCGTCATGATTGTTCAGGCAATCCCGACCTCCCCAAACCGGTTCACACGGTGCGTGCCTATGCGCACCCTACATACTCCAGTGTAGACAATCTCACCGGTCATGCAGTAATCAAATAACAACCATCTCGAATTCATCCTTGCCGGCGCCACATTCGGGACACACCCAGTCATCCGGGATGTCCTCCCAGCGGGTCCCGGGGACAAACCCGTCCTCGGGCAGGCCGTCGGCCTCAGAGTAGATAAAACCACACACTACGCACATGTATTCCTTGAAATCATCCATCCAATCACCTCGTTGACTACCGGATATTTGCCTGGCGGCCTATTGTGAACGATCTACGGGGCCAGCGTCGATTATGGACGCTGGCCCCGTGGATCGCGTTATCATCCAGTTTATGAAAAGTTTACCCATCGTAATGACCTTTGCCGGACATGATCCTTCAGGCGGCGCCGGCCTGCAGGCCGATATCGAGGCACTGGCCAGCCAGGGCTGTCACGCAACGCCGATCATCACCGCCCTCACCGTGCAGGACACGCGCAACGTGGTGGATTTTACCCCCGTCGCCGCCACGCAGGTCATTACCCAGGCGCGCGCCGTGCTGGAAGATATGCCAGTCGCCGCCTTCAAGACCGGCATGCTGGGCAGCGTGGAGAATGCCGAGGCCGTGCATTCCCTGCTGACCGATTACCCGGAAATACCGCTGGTGCTGGACCCGGTACTGGCCTCCGGTGCGGGCACCGAGCTGGGCGAGGACGAATTGCCGCAGGCCATCAGGACACTGCTGCTGCCTCGCACCACGGTGCTGACGCCCAACAGCCTGGAGGCCCGGCGCCTGGCGCCGGGTGCCGACACCCTGGATGCCTGCGCGTTTGCCCTGCTCGACCAGGGCGCCGAGTATGTGTTGCTGACCGGCACCCACGAACATACCCCGCACGTCATCAATACCCTGTACCAGGGCCACCTGCGCCTGGAGTCATTCACCTGGGAGCGACTGCCACACAGCTATCACGGCTCGGGCTGTACCCTGGCCGCCACCCTTGCCGGCATGCTGGCACACGGTCTCGATCCGTTCCAGGCCTGCCACGAGGCTCAGGAATTCACCTGGAACGCGCTGCGCCACGGCTATCGCCCCGGCATGGGCCAGTACCTGCCGGACCGGCTGTTCTGGTCCAGGCAGGACGAGCGTTGACACAGGCCCTCCTGCAACAGGGCCTGTACGCCATCACAGACAGCACCCTGACGGGGACTATCCCACTGGAGGCCGCCGTCGAACAGGCCATCCGGGGCGGTGCGCGCGTCATCCAGTACCGCGACAAGCAGTCTGATCGCAGCACACGGGAAACAACCGCCCGGCGCCTGGCCGGGCTGTGTAGTTCCCACCACATCCCGCTGATCATCAACGATGATGTCGGTCTGGCGGCGCGCTGCGGCGCCGCCGGCGTGCACCTGGGCCGCACGGACAGTTCCCTGCTCGAGGCCCGCCGGCAACTCGGTCCGGATGCCATCATCGGTATTTCCTGCTACAACAACCTCGAGCGCGCGCAGGCCGCCGTGGCCGGTGGTGCCGACTACGTCGCGTTTGGCCGGTTTTTCCCGTCGCGCAGCAAACCGGACGCCGTGTCAGCCGATCCCGACCTGCTGAGTGAGGCACGTGACCTGCTGGAGGTGCCACTGGTCGCGATCGGCGGCATCACGCCGGATAACGGCGCCGCCCTGCTGGCGGCCGGCGCGGACCTGCTGGCGGCCATCGAGGGTGTCTTCGGCCAGCCCGATATCGAGGCCGCGGCACGGCGCTACGCGACGTTATTTCTGTAGGAGCGCAGGCAGGCGCGAACTGTCGTGGTT
>JBATGJ010000202.1:0-23753 GCA_049665685.1 Gammaproteobacteria bacterium | reverse complement strand
CGATATGTCCTGGCGCGGATTTTTTCACAATCGCGCCTGCAAGGCGCTCCTGCGGTCTGTGTAATGGGGGTGATGCATGCGTCTGTACCTCGCACAACACGGTCATGCCGTAGACAAGCAGGAAGATCCGACGCGTCCCCTGAGCGAGGCGGGCATGCACGATGTCAGGCGCATTGCACAACAACTTGGAGATGCCGGTGTGCAGGTTGCACGGGTCTGGCACAGCGGCAAGTTGCGTGCTGAACAAACGGCGGTACGGTTGGCAAAACAGGTTTTACCAACCGGCAAACCGGAACAGACAGACGGTATTGCACCCAACGATTCCGTGGAAGAATTCGTCGCCGACATCGATGTCTGGCAGGAAGACACGCTGGTCATCGGGCACCTGCCGTTTATGTCGCGGCTGGTCTCGCTGTTGCTGACCGGGAATCCCGACCAGCAAAGCGTCCAGTTCACGCCGGGCGGCGTTGTGTGTCTCGAACGCATCAGTCCGGAACACTGGATACTGGCGTGGATGCTGACATCCGACTTGCTGAAGGGAGGGCGCGCATGAGCCTGCGCGGGATCGTGCCACCGGACCCGGAGACGGGTGTATCACAGGAACGTTTCGCCGTGATTTTCACGCCCCGTCAAAGTCGCAAACGCTATCCGGCCGGATGCGTCGAGGTGTTTGCCAGTCGCGCAGCGGCACTGGCCGCGGCCGATCCCGCCAACAGGCGACATGCCGCACGCGTAGTGGGGCCCTCGAAATCTTCCGAGGGGCAGTTTATCTATTACCTGCTTGACTGGCTGTGAAATGCACCGGGTATACAGGGTGCTGGCGGCAACGACGGGAGTGGAGTTATTAACCGTCCGGGGCCAGTCAAACCCGCACCTTCAGACAGCTACGGTACAGGAGAGAGCGAATGAACATTGACAGGGAAAAGATCCTGAGCGAACTGGAAAGTCATATCAGTCGCAGTCTGCAGGTCATGCGGCAGGCGGCTACGGCTGATCATAAGAAGTTACATACTGAAGCAGAAATGTGGCTGGAGTCCATGGAGACCGACCTCAGGGTGCTGCGCCAGCTATTTGAGGAATACGGCCTGACCGAACAGCAGGGCGATGGCTCATGAAGCAGGCAGTGTTTGTTGCGCGGGTCGGTACCGGCAGGCAGATCATGCACATCCGGCCCGGGTGTTGGCAACGGTTGCGCGGCGCCACGGCCGGTAATATTACAGTTGCGCCTGCGGTGGCAGCATGCTCGCGGCAGGCCGCAAGTACCCGGCTGCCCGGCTGGATGGCCGCCGGCCAACCTGTATATAACTAACTGATATAAAAAATAAATAATGATGAGTAGCGGGGGTGAGAATACCTTATGACAGCGCCTCGCAGTCCACACTGATCCCCTGAACCGCGGTGTACTTCTAATACTTGCCGCGTGCAGGCCGCTATTACTCCCGATCAGGACCATAGTGAGATTTCAGGATGAAGTCGGCCCCGCTACCGGACAATGAACCAGCGCGTATCCGCAGGTTAAATGAGCTTGATATTCTCGATACGCTCGAAGAGCAGGCCTATGACGATCTCACCTATCTGGCGGCACAAATCTGTGACACCCCTATCGCCCTGGTCAGCCTGGTCGACCACGATCGGCAGTGGTTCAAGTCACGCCATGGCCTGGATGCAAGCGAAACCCCCCGAGAGGTCGCTTTCTGTGCACATGCCATTCTTGGCGACAGCGTGTTTGTGGTCGAGGATGCCGGCCTGGACGAACGATTTCACGACAATCCGCTGGCAACCGGGGCCCCGCATGTAAAATTTTATGCGGGTGCGCCACTCATAATGAATGATGACATCAAGGTCGGCACCCTGTGCGTTATCGCCAATGAACCGAGATTAATGACTCCTGCGCAAGTGCAGGCCCTGGAGGCGCTTGCGCGCCAGGTTGTCAGCCAGCTGGAACTGCGATTGAAGGTCAGGGAGCTTGAAAGCCTGGACAAGTCCAAGGACGAATTCATCTCTACGGTCAGTCATGAACTGAGGACGCCATTGACCTCTATCAGCGGTTCGCTGTCGCTGCTGCTGAATAACAAGGTGGGTAAGCTGGAGGACAGGCAACAGCAGATGGTTGCCATCGCCGCGCGCAACAGTGACCGGCTGCTTGGTATCGTCAATGACATACTCGATCTTGCCAAGCTGGAAGCCGGCAAGCTTGAAATCAGGCGTGACACGCATGACCTGATATCCCTGCTCGATGACGCGGTAGAGCTCAACAGGCCCTACTGCATGCAGTGCAACTGCGACCTGGTTGTGAACTATGACCTGGGCGAAAGCGCCGGACTCATCAATGGTGATGCGAGTCGCCTGCTGCAGGTATTGACCAATCTAATCACCAACGCGGCAAAATTCACCAGTGATGAAGACACTATCGAGGTGTCGCTTGTTATCGTCGACGACACTGCCCGCATCGGGGTAACCGACCACGGGCCGGGTATCCCTGAAGATCAACAACAACATGTATTCGAAAGATTCAAACAGATCGGAACGCCGGTGAACCAGAAGATGCCCGGTACGGGCCTGGGTTTGCGGATCAGCAAGCAGCTCATCATGCTTCATGAAGGGACGATCGGATTTGAATCAATCCCCAATCAGCGTACCACCTTCTATTTCACAGTGCCGCTTGTCCAGGCCGCAGAAGCAACAGGCTCCGTCCCGGCATAAGCTGAAGAACCTGATCAGCTGGGCTGGCCCTGGCGGAATCATGCACTATTATGTGACTTTCGAGTATGAACAGTTTGCACCGGAGCCCAAGGCCGGGGCAGGCCACAGGGTGGAGGTATTAAATGACTGAAATTCATGAATTGTGCAGGCGGATTGCCTGCCTGTTGCTCGCCTGCCTTCCCGCGTTTGCGGTGCAGGCCAATGACCTGATTCCCAGCCGCCTGCTGGGACTCGACCTGGCACGTGATATTGCCACTGCCGCTGTGGATGCCTGTCGCAAGGACGGCTATCAGGTAGCGGTGGTGGTGACCGATCGCAGTGGTGATCCCGTCGTCATCATGCGTGACGTGTTTGTCAGCAAGTACATGGTGCAGATTGCACATAACAAGACCAATGCGGTGGTGATGTCGAACTCTGCCTCTGGAGAGTTACGCACGAACATGGCGCGCATCCGTGACGAGCTCAATGAGCTTGACGGTGTGCTGTTGATGCAGGGTGGCCTGCCGATACGTGTCGATGGCAGCCTGATCGGCGCAGTCGGGGTAAGTGGTGCACCCGGCGGCGACAAGGATGAGGCCTGTGCCCGGCAGGGACTTGCTGCCGTCCAGGAGCGACTGGATTTCGCTGACTAAAGTTGCCGCTTGAACGGTCGATCCCCGGTTACGAGCCCGGCACGGAGGGTGTCGGGACAACCTCGGGGGGGATTGATCATGACCGGAGCAAACGCACTACCGTGCGAGCACTGCCAGACTGCCCTGCACGAACACGAAGAACTCGAATATCTCTATTGCGGCCATGCCAACGTGGTTGCCTTCCGCTTCAGGGACGGCCAGGTCGATTTTATCGCAGTAAAATCCATGGACGAGGCCATCGCCATCATTCATGAATCCGGGCAGGCGGCGGTGCCGCTGTCGATCCCGGCCTGAGGCGCTGTCCGGCAGGCCGTCAGGGTTTACTCGACAGACGCAGCGCCATCAGGTGCCACTGGTAATTTTTAAGTGAACCTCCCTACCGGGAGACGGGGCGGTCGCTGCCAGTCAGTGACCGCCTTTTTTTACTTACCCATCATCAGTATCAGCTTGCCGGTTGTGCGCCCGGATTCCAGTGCGCGGTGCGCCTCGGCGACCGCCTCCAGCGGGAAGCATGTGATGTCCGGCAGGCGCAAGCTGCCTGCTTCCACCCAGCCGAGAATTTCCTCCATGCCGCGTTGCAGCATGTCCTGACGGTCAAACAGGTAGCTGAGGTTGAAGCCCAGGATGCTGCGGTTGCGTGTCGTCAGATCGAACGGACTGAAACGCGGGGTACGCAGGTAATTCAGCAACAGACTGAGGCGTTTCGGCACGCCATCGCGTGTCCGCAGCATGCCATGGAAGCCGTAGACGACCAGTTTGCCGACCGGGGCGAGGTGAGCATAGCTGCCACGCAGTGTGGTCACACCGTTCGCATCCAGGATGACAGCATAGCCACCGGGTTCAATGCGCTGCGCCTCTGGCCACAGGTCCTGCACCGATTTGTCGATGACCGCATCGGCACCCAGCTGCTGCACGCGCTCTACCTTGTGGGTGGCGCCAACCACCGCGGTTACCCGGCAGCCGGCAATTTTCCCCATCTGTACCAGCATGCTGCCGACACCGCCGGCGGCCGAGTGCACCAGCATGGAGTCGCCGGCGCGCACATGAGCCAGTTCAAACAGGGCGAACCAGGCCGTCAGGGCGGCGGCCGGCAGCCCGGCCGCCTGGGCCGGGGTGAGTGTGGCCGGCAAGTGGAAGACCTGCTGGCGTAATACGGCAAGCCGGCTTGCATAGCCATTGAAGCGGGTCACGGCGAGTACCGCTGTACCCGTTGCCAGGTCATCGATGTCGCTGCCGGTCCGGATGACAGTCCCGGCGACCTCAAAGCCCGGTGTGATCGGGTAACCCACGTAATGTTTCGCCGATGCATACAGCCCCATGCGCGTGATACAGTCGGCGAAGTTGATGCCGGCGGCCTGCACCTCGAGCAGAACCTCGTCAGCCGCCGGCTGTGGATCGGGGTGTTCCTCGATCAGCAACTGTCGATAGCCGCCGGGTTTATGTATGACGACCTTTTTCAAATGGTCGGCTCCTTGCAATTCAGGGGACTGCCCTGATATTAGCAGGCAGAGACAGGATTATTGGAGGTAAAGATGATTGCTGGAATCGTGCTGATTATTGCCGGTATTTTGCTGGTCGTGTACCCGCCGCTGTTGTCGCTTATCGTGGCGGTGTTCCTGATACTCATGGGCATCACGGTGGTATCCATTGCCTATCAGGAACGCAAGCTGCAGCGGCATTACCGCAACCCGGTCATCGAGTTTTTTATCCGCTATTAGTTGGCGGGGTGCGTTTCACGCACCGAGTTCGGTGCACGGAGTGCACCCTACTTGCTACTATCCCACAGTTCCTTGAGCCGCTTGTCGCGGCCACAGCCGTAACGGTAGAACTTGTAGCGCACCGGGTTCTTCATGTAGTAATCCTGGTGGTAGTCTTCTGCGGGCCAGAAGGTGGTTGCAGCAGTTATCTGCGTAACAACCGGTTCCTTGAAGGGTTTGAGTTTTTCCAGCTTGGCCTTCGACTCACTGGCCAGCTGTTGCTGTTTCGCGTCGTGATAGAAGATCTCACTGCGATACTGACTGCCCCAGTCACAGAACTGGCCGTTGGCATTGGTCGGATCGATGTTGCGCCAGAACGCGTCCAGCAGTTGTGCATAACTGATGCGTGTCGGGTCAAATACGATCTGAATCGCCTCGGTATGTCCGGTCTTGCCGGCTGATACCTGCTTGTATGTCGGGTTGTCGACTTTGCCGCCGGTATAGCCGGAGGTGGTCGATATAACCCCGTCGAGTTCGTCATAGGGTGGTTCCATGCACCAGAAGCATCCGCCGGCAAACGTGGCTATTGCCTGGCCAGGTTCGACAGCAGTTTCCGCGTAGCTGCCTGTTGCGAGCGCAGACATGAAAATAAGCACGGTGTAGCGACAGGTTTGCAGGAATTTCATGATTTGTCCCGGGTTCGAGTTATCGGTCTGGATAATGGACAGCATGCCACAGTGTTGGTTGCAAGCGGTTGCTAGTCCGCCACGCCGGCATCAGACCGGTCAGACATCCACCAGTTGCTTGTTGAATCTCCATTGTTTCACGCTTTCCTATTGTTATCAGTTTGTTGCGTACTTTCAATCCCCAACCCGCTGTGCCGATAAACATCTTACAGGCAACGAAAAGGGGGCGTTATGGAACAGGTCTATCCGAATCCGCAGGACGTCGGGATCAAGATCCCGCCCAACCTGCAGCAAGAGCGTTACTGTGCCGGTTTCAGACATGGGCTCAAGGGGGGGCACCTGGACCGGATTGAGTACATGAAACAGTCTTTCCGGGAAGGCTTTCGGGCATCCAAGCTGTATCTGCGCGAGTTGCGCCGTTCACGCGGTATCCTGGAGTTTCCGGCCCGCTGGCGCATGCGCACGAAAATCGCCTGAACGGTACGCTCTGACGATACCGCGATTGCGCTTCGTCGGGCGGGGAAAGATAATCCCTGCCGTGGCCATCTTCGCTCCGCATCGTTCGGCTTTTCTCCTGTCGCCGGGTGGCGGACTTGACTGAGTACCGTTCTTTCACAGGCCTGGTGTTAGGGCCGTTGCTGTTCACACTTATCCTGTTATTACCCTCGCCTGAGGGTATGTCGCCGGAGGGACAGAGGGTCGCGGCCGTGGCCGCTTTAATGGCTGTCTGGTGGTTATCCGAAGCGATCCCGGTGCCGGCCACAGCACTGCTACCGATCGTGTTGTTCCCGCTGCTTGGCGTGCTGGGCGGCGGGGAGGTCACCCGCGCCTATGGCCATCATCTGATCTATCTCTTCCTGGGCGGATTCCTGATTGCCGTGACCATGGAAAAGTGGAACCTGCATCACCGCATTGCCCTGCACACCATCCAGGTGGTGGGTGTGACGCCGCGACGCATTGTGCTTGGGTTTATGCTGGCGACGGCATTCCTGTCGATGTGGATCAGCAATACGGCGGCAACCATGATGATGGTTACCATCGCGCTAGCTGTCCTGCATGATATTTCACACGAGGTGGAGCACCAGCCGGGTAAATTCCACTTTGGCACGGCGCTGATGCTGGGTATAGGTTATGCCGCCAGTATCGGTGGCGTGGCCACACTGATCGGCACACCGCCCAATGCGATCTTCGCCGGCGTGGTCGAGAAAAGCTATGGCTACACGATCAGTTTCGTTGACTGGATGCGGTTCGCACTGCCACTGTCGATGGTGATGCTCCTGATGACCTGGCTGTACCTGACTCGCATCCTGTTTCGCAGCGAGGTTACGCATCTCCCCGGCGGGCGCGAATTTTTCCGCCAGCAGCTTGCCGGTCTCGGGCCCATGTCGCGCGAAGAAAAGGCGGTCGCGATTGTGTTTGCGACCGTCGCTGCCCTGTGGGTCCTGCGCGGCCTGTACAAGCCACCTGCGCTTGCCATGGTCAAGGACTCGACCATTGCGATCGCCGGTGCACTGGTGCTGTTTATGGTGCCGGTCAATCTTAAACGGCGTGAATTCCTGCTCGACTGGAAGACGGCGGTCACTATCCCGTGGGACATCATCATCCTCTTCGGCGGCGGTTTTGCGCTGGCGCAGGGCTTCAACGAGTCCGGCCTGACCAGTTGGCTGGCGGAGCGCCTGGAAATCTTGCAGGGCATCAACCTGGCCCTGATCATCGGCGCGGTCGTCCTGGTGGTGATATTTCTGACCGAGATCACATCCAATACGGCGACGGCCTCGCTGCTGCTGCCGGTGATGGGCGCCCTGGCGGCAGCGACCGAGGTGCATCCCTATGGAATGATGGTCGCAGCGGTGGTGGCGGCCTCATTCGCCTTCATGTTGCCGGTGGCGACACCGCCCAATGCGATTGTCTACGGCAGCCGTTACGTCACCATCATGCAGATGGCCAGGGCAGGGATCTGGCTGAATCTGCTGGGTGCGGTGGTGATTACTGCATTTGTCTACTGGGTTCTGCCACGGGTATGGGGGATCGCCCTGTCAGGGTGATGGAGTTCAGTCGTTGACCTTTGCCAGTACATTCACCTGGAAAGAGATCTGTTCGAGGAACGCCTGGGTGTCACGGGCACCGGCCGCGATATTCATACGCACCCGGCAGTCTTCCTGATCCATTTCCCCGGCAGCACCAAAGATCTGCCAGCCGGCGAAGCTTGCGACACCGTCCATGCGCGTTCCCGCCAGGTTGGCCGTGGAAAGGACATTGATGACTTCCTCGCCATTGTCGCAGTCATATCTTCTGCCAATGTCAAAGCAGATGATTTCCAGGGACCAGCGCGGGTGCGGGAGGCCACCACAAAGCTCAACCTCTGCCCTCCCGCTATATATAAACAGACGATTGGCGCCACCCGGTCCGGTGACGTTTATTTCCATCTCCTGCATGTTTGTCAGGCGCTTGGGCGTAATGATATTGGAATAGTCCATCGCGGTCCTCCAGCAGCGGTATTTTCATTGTTGTCAATATTATTTGACGATACCTGACGTCAACCGGGATGTACAGACAGCGACAGGCCGGTCAGGTCTCTATGAGGTGGTCAAGCTTGTCGTCCATGTGCAGTTCGGTCAGCTCGGTAAATCCGCCGATGCATTCGCCGTCTATGACGATCTGCGGGACGGTGCGCGCACCGTTGGTCACGTTCGCAAACTCGCGGCGCGCGGCCATGTCCGAGTCGATCATGGCCTCTTCAAAGGGGATGTTCCATTTCTGCAGCAGTTGCTTTGCCTTGACGCAAAACGGGCAGTTGGCCGTGCTGAAAACCTTTACTCTTGCCATGTTGCTTTCGTCATTTGTGTTTGCCTGGCTGAAGACATCATTATACTGCGAAGCACGATGCATCAGTCCAGCAGATGGCTGAATAGCGCGCCCGGTATATCGTTTCCGGATTTTATGGTGCAATCACGACCCTGTCATGCCTGTTGTCATACTGACAGGGCAAAGGTAGAGTTTTACAACCTTCCGATTTTTCCTGATTCTATTGATAAGGATAACAATCCCTGGACACTAACACTGACAATAATCCTGAAGGTGAATTACAGGAGCGGGTCGTTGCCGCTGTAGACCTTGGGTCCAACAGTTTCCATATGATCGTGGCACGCATGGAGGGCGGGGCGTTGCGTATCATTGACCGGCACAGGGAGATGGTGCGGCTGGCGGACGGGCTGGACACTCAGCACATGCTGAGCGACGAGGCACGCTGGCGGGCGCTTGGCTGTCTGCGCCGCTTTGGCCAGCGTTTGCGCGACCTGCACTCCAGGGACGTGCGTGCCGTGGGCACCAACACCTTCCGAGCCGCCGATAATGCATCCGAATTCCTCGCCCAGGCCGAGCAGGCGCTTGGGCACCCGATCGATATCATCTCGGGTGTCGAGGAGGCACGCCTGATCTACGACGGCGTGGCACGCTCCCTGAAAAAGATCGACGAGCGCCGGCTGGTGGTGGATATCGGGGGCGGCAGTACCGAGCTGATCCTCGGCCAGGGGCTTGCAGCACAGCAGATGAACAGTTTCTACATGGGCTGTGTCAACATGAGCCGGCGCTATTTCAGCGATGGTGTAATTGATGAAGAGCGCATGCAGCAGGCGGAACTCGCGGCCAAACAGGAGCTCGAGCCGATTGAGCATAAATACCACGAGGTACGCTGGGACCGGGCGCTGGGAGCCTCCGGAACGGTCAAGTCTGCCGCCCGTATCGCCTTCGAGAATGGCTGGTGTGACGAGCAGGGCGTCATCAGCAAGCGCGCCCTGAAGCAGATTCGCAAAGCCCTTATCGAAGCCGGGCACCTCGATAAAATCACGCTCAAAGGACTGGTAGAGCAGCGCATCCCGGTGGTTTGCGGGGGTATCGCCATCCTGCGTGCGCTGTTCAGTTTGCTGAAGATCGACGAAATGCGGGTATCGTCCGGCGCCCTGCGGGAGGGGCTGCTGCATGACCTGGTGGGACGTCTGCAGCATCATGACGTGCGTGACCACAGTGTTTCCCTGCTCGCTGCGCGCTGCAATGTCGATCAGGAGCAGGCGGAGCGGGTGCGCGCTATGGTCATGAAGCTCTATGAACAGGTGGCTCCGGTCTGGAAACTTGCGGAAGAAAGTTTTGAACAAATGCTTGGGTGGGCAGCTCTGCTGCATGAATGCGGCATGATGGTGTCGTATAACCAGTATCACAAGCATGGTGCGTACATGATCTGCAACGCAAACATGAATGGATTTTCTCAACAGGAACAGCAGCTGCTGGCGGTACTGGTCAGGGCGCACCGGCGCAAGGTCCCGCTGGGTGAATTCAAGGACCAACCGCAGCGCTGGTCGAAACAGGCCCTGCGCCTGGCAATTCTGCTGCGTATCGCGGTGACCCTGAATCGTGGCCGCACTGACAGCGGCCTGGCACAACTGGACGTCGAGGCTGGCAAGGACAGCATCGAGCTGATCCTGCCGTCGGACTGGCTGGATTTTCACCCCCTGACAAAGGCAGATCTGTTGACCGAGGCCGACTATCTCTCAGCCATAGGCTACAGCCTGACCGTCACTTCCAGGCAGGCGTCCTGACGGGCGCGATATGCTTGATAGTCGCTACGCCGGTACCTGCCGCAACGCTGACGCCAGGCGCCACCTGTGGTGCATTTTCGTCAAGGAACTGACGTAGTGCAGCTTACTGGACGGTTGCCAGCCGGTCGATCAGCTGTTTGCCGATCAGACCCATCAACTCTTCCATGGTAAGGCTGTCAGGTACTTCTTTTACATTGGAAAACCAGATATTTTCAACCGCACCGCTGTTCTCCGAAGTATCGGCAGAGACCAGTGGCATGCCGATAAATACCCCTTGGGTGCCGTCGTCGAGTCCAACTGTAATTAATTGAAGTTCAAGTGTTTTCATAGCCTTGCCTCCATTATTGCCGCAATCATGCCCATTACCGGGTGCCTCACTGGCCTCGGAATAATGTGCATGTAATATGCCATCGGCTGATTCAGCCGCGGGTGAAGCCCACGGGCGGGTATAAGGAGGCCGGATCAGCCGGCCGAGTGGCCGGAGAGCAGGCGCCAGATCGTGCCGATCGGACGGTCCTGGCCAGTGCAGATGTAGTAGAGGGCGTGGTAGTTATGCGTGGTCCAGCGCATGTGTGTCTCGGCATGCCGGCGGCCGCAAAACAGCAGCTGGTCTCCGGGTTGCAGTGCCATGTCGTCGTCCGGGGCCAGTTCTTCATCATGGTTGGCACGCCTGACGTAGAGGGGGACACACGGCAGTTGCGCCGTGACCTCGCGCGGATCGGTCATCAGGTGGCGCAGGCGGACATCGAGGCTCTTTTCGATGCCTTCGCACAGTGCAGGCGTCTGCTGGCTGTCGACGGTCATGATCCAGGTTTCCGGTGGGGCATCCGAGACAATGCCTGCCACACGGCTGACCAGGATATTGGCCCATTCATCGGTCTGCCGGTTTGCCTGACGCAGGAAATCCGCCAGCAGCGGGTTGGTCAGCAGGTCGATAATGCGGCGGCCGATTAACATGCCGGACTGCATGACCATGTTGATATCGGCCGCGGCAAAGATGGCGTCATTACTGCGCAGGTTCTGTCGTGCCACGGTAAACAGGTCCGGGTTGACATCGCGTGCCGTCATGATGATGGACAGGTTATTGGCATCGTCATCGGTCCCCGCGATGATGCCGGCGGCGTTCTCGACGCCGGCCTCGTACAGGGTGAAGGCCTCCGTGCCGCGGCCCTCGATTGCCTCCTCGGGTGCCTGCGTGACGGCCAGGTCCGCCTCGACGATCACGGTGCGGATACCCTTGAACGACAGGCTCTTCTGCACAGCCTTGCCGAAGCGTCCATAGCCGCACAGAATCCAGGTGCCGCGTGGCGGGGCGGCGAACTCGCACAAGGCTGATTCCTGCAGGCTGGTTACCCATTCATAGACGAGAAACATGCTGGGTGACCGGAACATCATGGCGAAACGCTCGGCAAAGGAATCGAATGGATTGATGATGAAGTCGGTACCGAACGAGGCCATGTTGGCCTCGGAGTCATGTGTCTCCGACCGGCAAATGACCTGCAGCTCCGGCGCCAGCAGCTTGCAGCTGATGGCGATAGTCAGGTTGACATGATCGTTGTCGGTAATGGCGAGGACGCCGACACACCGCGGGTGCCTGAGGCCGGCCGCCAGCAGCATCGATGAATCGGTGACGTCCGCCGTCAGCGCCGGGACCGGCAGTGGAAAATTCTCGAGCCGCAGCATCTGTATCCGTTGTTCGTTGCGGTCCAGGCCAACACAGCGGATGCCGTCCTCGGTCAGTTCACGCAGGATCAGCTGGCCCGCATCGCCGAGCCCGCACACCAGGTAAAACGGTTCATGCAGCCTTTTGACCGCGCGGGTGAAGGTGGCAAATCCCAGCACCCGCCTGAAGGCCGGGTCCTGGATGATGGAGAACAGGGTACCGATGGCATACAGCCATGAAATGACCGTCACGTACATGGCGATGGTGGTCCACATCCGCTGCGGATCGCTGAACGGGTACGGGATCTCGCCGAAGCCGATGGTGGAGCCCATGAAGCTGACGAAATAGAACGCGTGGAAGAAGTCCATGTGCCAGGGCCTGCCCTGGTCGTCGATGCCGGGTGTCAGTACCAGGCCAAGTATCGATATAGCATAGGCAAGGATCACCACGATCAGTGGCACTCGCATGCGACGCAGCAGCAGGTAGATCAGGTTCCGCATGGCACTCCGGCTCCGCCCGGCTCCGGGATCAACGCCGGAACATAACGGTTTCGGTGACCAGGATGATGACGGAGATGATATTTGCCAGCAGCGCGCCACCGGACAGCGAGACGATACTGGACATCATCATCGGGGTCAGCCCGGTGCCGGTCCCGTGTTCGGCCACGGTCCAGACGATCACTGCCGCGATCAGCTGCAGGTCGGCCACCAGGCTGGTGGCCAGCAGCACGGCCCCGATATGGGCGCGATCACCGAATTTCATGATGGTGGCGATCAGGCTGACGACCAGGGCGGCAAACAGCTCGTAGATGTTGTGATGATTCGGATTGTCCAGTTCGCCGATAAAAAAGCCGAAATTGAGCGTCAGCGAGAGCACGATAAAGAATGCAAATACCACCTTTTCAAGATTCATGAGGATCTCCCTGTGAACGCGCCCGGTTTCCGGTATACCCGGAGAATATTAACCGTAACAAACGGTTCCCGCGAGGACAATGCAGCAAAGGCGTTTGTAAATCAGGCAGCGGCATCACACAATGTAACCATGGACAGCGAAGAACTTCGGCAACAGTTGCAGCAACGGGTCAACAAGGTGCACCTGCGGCAGCGGCTCGGCATCGAGAAGACCTATGAGCGCAGGGTGTTCGGCCAGGGACGGACGTTTTTCCATATCGAGAACTGGTACTCGCTGCGCGGGCTGATCCGCGGTGCGCTGCGTATATCCATGCTGCTGGGGCGCAGCCGGCGCAATGCCCGCCGCATCGAGTTGCGGCACAACCGGCTGGTACTGCCCGGTCTGCCGCCGGCCTTCGAAGGTTACACCATCCTGCAGATCTCGGATCCGCACCTGGATTTTGCGGACGATTTTCCGCGTGTGCTGATCGAGGCGGTACGCACACTGAAGTATGACCTGTGCGTGCTCACCGGTGACTACCGGGGCGAAACCTTCGGACCCTTTGACCGGGCGCTGGATGGGCTGCAACAGGTGCGAACCTGGCTGCAGGGCGATGTGTATGCCGTGCTTGGCAACCATGACACTATTCGCATGGTGCCGGGCATCGAGGCCATGGGTATACGCGTCCTGCTCAACGAGCATACCGTGATCAGTCGCGGGGATGAGCGGATTTACCTGGCCGGCATCGATGACCCGCACTTCTACCGCGGCGATAATCTCGAGAAGGCGGCGGAGGCCATTCCGGATGACGCCGTCTCCATCTTGCTGGCGCATTCGCCGGAGATCTACCGCCACGCGGCGCATGCGGATTTCAACGCCATGCTGTGCGGCCATACCCACGGCGGGCAGATCTGTTTGCCGGGCGGTGTCCCGCTGATGTGCAATGCGCACAGCCCGCGTGCCTACTGCGCCGGTGCCTGGGAATACGCGGGCATGGCCGGTTACACCGCTGCGGGCTCCGGTGCCTGTGTCGTGGACGTCCGGCTCAATTGCCCGCCGGAAGTCACCTTACATCACCTGCAACGCGCCTGATCCGGCCGATAAAGCCGTGACGCCAGCAGGTCCAGCACGGTGAAGGCCACTGTCGCCACCGCCATTTCTGTGAGTGTTGCGCCGGTCAACGGCGCCAGCAGCCACAACGGCAGGCAGGCCTCCGGTAACTGATCCAGCAGCGGCTGTGCGCAGCCCGGTATAAACCCGAGCCGCCGCTTGATGAAACTGGACGTCAGGTCGCCGCTCATCGCCAGCAGGCCGAACAGCGCGCCACTGGCCCGATCCAGCCCGAGAGCAGGCGCAAGCAGTGCCGTTATCGCAATGCTGCCAAGGATCCCGCGCACGGTCTTCGATGAGCCGAACAGGCGGCGTCCGTCGAAGAAGTTCCGTCCGGCATCCAGTGGCCAGGCCAGTTGCTGGCGCAACAGGAGTCCGAGAACCGCGGGTGTCCCGTTGGCGACCATCAACAGCATGAGTAATTCAAAGACCAGTCCGATGCGCATCACACCCGTTTGCCTGGTTGCCTGTGACCAATGCTAGCCGTTGCGTGGCTAAATGGCGATTGCATGTCGTGCGCCCGTGGCAGGGACGGGCGATTAACAGGGAGGGTTTCCACCGGAAAAAAGAAACCCGCCACTCGGGCGGGTTGAAAGGGAGGTTGGTGTTGGGCTAACACTCATATATCAAATGCTGCATATCCACTAGGTATTGTCGTTGACGTTCGACCCACTGCAATAGATCGGAATTGTCAGCGGCAGCACGTTGTACTTCATCGATCCGGCGTGCGGCCTCTTCGAGGCGTTGCGCTTGTTCCATCTTGTCCAGTCGTGATAACTCGTTTACATCGAAGGTAATGTTTTCCAAGACATCGCTCCTTTTCACAAGACCTGACCAATGAGTGAATGATTACGCCAAGCGGGCCGGAAACTGTCAACCACAAAGGATTGACGGCTTTTCCGGCGGATCCGAACCGGCGATTGCAGGGCCCTGATAATGTTCGTATATCAGGGCAGGCTAATGCATTTTCGCACTTGAAAAATTTTTTCCGGACCCCCTGAATCCATTATCTTGCTGATTATTAAGAAAAACTCGATATATCAGCGGCTGCCAGGAATGGGGCTGGTGAACAAATGCTTATCGAAAGGACCGGTAATTCATTGAAATAAGTCGAGAAAGGAACAGCCGACAAACTATTTTAAAAATTTATTAAATTAGCTATTGCTAATTTAAGCTAATCCTAATATAGTTTTCCACAGTCCTTGCACGACTACGTTTTTAAACCCATTTTTTTTAACCATCTTTTCGGAGAGAGAGCATGAAAACTATCGCAACAATTATTACTGCCGCTACGCTGGCCATCGCTTCCACCTCGGCTGCTGCCTGGGGCTGGGGTCCTTTCGGTAACAACGGTTACAACGACGGTTTTGGTGACGGCTACGGCGACGGTTACGTCGACGGCGGTTTCAGCATGAACTTCAGCGGTCGTGGTAGCGGTCGTGGCCACGGTCGTGGTTACAACAACTACTATGGCGGTTATGCCCCTTACGGTTATGCCCCTTACGGGGTTGCCCCTTACGGTTATGCCCCGGTGGTTGCTCCGGTTGCCCCGCAGGCTGCTGACACCGAAGCCAAGTAAGTCGCTTCTCAGCAAACTGGTAAAGCCAGGGGGGCAGCCTTTACGGGTTGCCCCCTTTTTGTTTGATTTATCGCGCCTGCAAGGCGCGATACCCGGCCAACAAATCATGAATCCTGGAAGGTGCATCATGAAAAACGGACTTATTGCTGTTTTATTACTGGCCCTCGGCCTGCTGTCTTTGCCCGCACGGGCGGACGTGGTCGTCCTGATCCATGGCTACCTGGGCGGTGCCCGTAACTGGGAAGAGAGCGGCATCACCGGCATCCTGCAGCAGCATGACTGGCAACGCGCCGGCGTCTACCTGGCCGGTCCCGCGGGGGTGCAGCTGATACCGGCCTCCGGCAGGACGGCGGCACACAAGTTCTACCTCGCGGACCTGCCCTCGATGGCGCCGGTGCTGGTACAGGTCTATCAGTTACAGCACATTCTCCGTGCCATCAACACTGAACACCCGGGTGAGCCGGTCGTGCTGGTCGGTCATTCCGCCGGCGGCATCGTGGCGCGTGTCGCCCTGGTGCGCGGTGACGTTAAGAACGTCAAGGCGCTTATCACCATTGCCAGTCCACACCTGGGTACGGTGCGTGCCGAACAGGCGCTGGACGCCACGGACATCCCGTGGCCGCTGTCGATCATCCCGGATATCCTGGCCGGTGAAACCTATGACATTGCCAGGCATTCACGCAGTCTCTATGTCGACCTGGTACGGCCCCGACCCGGTACCTTGCTGTACTGGCTGAATGCCCAGCCGCACCCCGAGATCGACTATTTCTCCGTTGTGCGCGCCGAAGGCGCGGCGGGGTGGGGCGATGTCATCGTGCCGGCCTACAGCCAGGACATGAACAACGTCCCGGTCCTGCGAGGGCGGTCCGCTCTGATCAAGATCCCGGCAAACCACGCCCTGGGACCGCAGGATGGCAGTATTATCGCAAACTTGATCGCAGAGCTCTGATCTTTATAGGTTAATTCATTAAACAGGCCTGCGACATTCGTGTTGCAGGCCGGTGTCTTGTGGTGCTCCTTCGGCGTCCCGGGTCGCTCGCCTGGTTGAGGTTATCGCCTTGCGGAAGGATGCCGGTTACCGGTCCGTGGCCCCTGCCGTCCAGGCCCCTATCATATAAAGTAGATTGATTCTCCGCCGTTACAAAGTCGGTAACCACGGCTTCAGCGGAAGAACTATGTCACGGTCGAGAATCAGGGAAATCTGGAAGAGAGAGCATCTCGGGCTGACGATGATCATCGCGTCACTGACGGTGATTCTGATTACGCTGTTGCTGCTGTTCAGTTACCAGCAGAATGCAAACACCAGCCACATTCGCGAGCAGGGCTCCAGCCTGGCCCGGATCATTTCACGGATCCCCTACCACAAACTGGCGACAGAACCCGGGCAGACCGGTGCGCTGTCAGTGCTGCAGCACACGGACACGGAGTCCGGCTTTGCCTATGTCGCGGTGGTAGATGTCGCAGGCGTGCCGGTGGCCGAGGTGACCGCACCGGGTGTGCTGGTACCGTCCAGTGTGCTGCCCACCAGCCCGGCGGCATGGCTGGGCGAGCGAACACTTGCCCTGCACGGCGACGGGCGCAGTATCATTGAATTCTATGCGCCGCTGCTCGAGCAGGGCGAAATTGCCGGTTATGTCAGGCTGGGCTATTTCCAGCCGGGTTTCGGCCTGAAGCGCGAACAGCTGCCGATGTTCGCGAGCTTTGCCCTGCCAATCTTCCTGCTAACCCCGTTGTTTTATTTCCTGCTGCGCCGCGAGGTCCGACCGTTCCGGGAGGCGACCGAGCGGCTCGACCGCATCGTTGGCGTTGGTGCCGCAGTGGGCAAGGTGGAACTGACTGCCAGCGACGAACTGCAGGACTTCATGGGCCGTTTCAACCACTTCGTCGGGGCCGTGCAAAATCGCATTGGCCAGCTGGAGGCGGACCGCAGCGAGCTGGTGACATCCACCAAGCTGCTTGGCTTCAAACGTGCACGCATCGAGTCTGCACTGCAGTCCTTTCCCGAGGCGATTATCGTGCTCGATGAAAGCGGTATGGTGAGCCTGGCAAATTCCAGGCTGGAGAATATGGTCGGTATGCCGGTTGACAAAATCATTGGCCACAAACCCTCAGAGTGGTGTACCAGTCCGGATGTCGTGGCGTTCCTGTCGGGTAATGCGTCAAACAGCAAACGTGGTATGCGCACGGACACGCTCGAGTTTGTACCCGCAGGCACCTCCGGCCGGACGATCAGGATCGAACCTTACCCCCTGTTCTCGCCCCGGGACGTCAGTGAGGTCCTGGGTACGCTGGTGGTCTTCAGGGACATCACCGCCGAGAAGCTCGCCCGCAACAGCAGTGGCGAGTTCATTGCCCACCTGTCACACGAACTGAAAACCCCGCTGAACGTGCTGGCGATGTACAGCGAGACCCTGCTCGGTGGCGACGGGAACAGCGAGCAGCTCAGGGTCGAGGCAGCCAACGTCATTCACGACGAGGTCGAGCGTCTGACCATGCTGATCAACAACATGCTCAGTCTCACCAGGATCGAGATGGGCAGTATGAGCATCGAGCGCACGCGCGTGAAGCTCAGGGATCTGCTGCAGGACGCATTCGATTCCTGTGCGCGTGCCGGCAGGGAGAAGGGCATTGACTTCAGGCTTGACCTGCCCAGGGAAATCAGCCCGGTTGCGCTGGACAAGAATCTCATGCGGGTCGCGGTCAACAACCTGCTGACCAATGCGATCAAGTACAACGCCCCCGGCGGTGCGGTCTCCATGACGGCAGAGGAAGGCGAGCAGACAGTGCGGGTATTGGTGAAGGACAACGGTATTGGCATTTCACCCGCAGACCAGGAAAGGATCTTCGACAAGTTCTACCGCTCGGAAGATGAGGCGGTACGTCAGCGCTCGGGCCACGGGCTTGGCCTGTCGCTGGCACGTGAAATCATACAGCTGCACCACGGCACGCTGAAAGTGAACAGTACGCCCGGTGCCGGCAGTGAATTCATTATCGAGTTCAACAAGGAAGCGAACTTACTAAAGCAGGCGGTGTGAAAATGAGGCGTATATTGATTGTTGATGATGAACCGCATGTGATCCGCATCATGCGACTGGCACTGGAGAATGCCGGCTACCAGGTGGATGAGGCGTCCAATGGCCTGCAGGCACTCGAGTATCTGCAGTCCAATTGTCCGGATGTCATGATTACCGATATCGACATGCCGCGCATGAGCGGTAAACAGCTGTGCATGGAAATCGAACGCACCATGCCGGATCGGCCGTTCCGCATTTATGTGATGACCGCGCGTGCCGAGGACGAGCACCGGCAATGGTCTTCCGCAGTAGGCAATCTCGATTTCATGGAAAAGCCCGTCAGCATACGGCGCCTGCTTGCCGTACTGGATGGATATTTTGCCAATTCGATGACAACAGGGGAGCAGCCATGCCGGTCAGTGCGCTAGCCTCACTGGACTATAGCCGCTATGTCACACTGCTGCGGGAAGTTCTTCCCCGGAGTGCAGATATATTTTTTCGGGATGCGACCGGTAAGCTGATCAGCGGGAATACCGGAGGCGAGGCAGCCGCCTGCGGACATTGTGGCGAGCAGTGCAACGGTTGCCCCCTGTCTGCCAAGCGTGCGGACCGGTCTCTGCAGGTTGGGCGGGATGCAGACTACACCTGTTACACCATGATGATATTTACCCCGGCCGATGAGCTTGCCGGATCGCTGTCAGTCGTGGTCCCGGCCGGGCCGACGGTCGCGACACTGTTGTCAACCGACCAGGTGGAGCGGGTGCTGGAATCCACCGTGACCTGTATTGAAAAGGAATTGCGGCTGACGATCGAGCTCAACGCGATGGCGCAGGAGCTTGCGGGCCGTTATGAGGAATTGAATCTCGTTTACGAAAACGCCGAGGATGAAGCCGTCACGGCGAGTGACAGCGAAGTGCTCAACCGGCTGGTCGAGGACTATGTGGACTACCTGGGTGTGGACATGGTCGCGCTGGTGTTTACCACGCAGAACCGGACGTTCATCGCGGCCGGCGGGCAGGATCCTGTTATCGACCCGTATGGCGTCATCCGGGAGATCGTCGAAAAATATCTCCCGCTTGCGCAGGAAGGCAACAGTCTGCTGCTGGTGAATAATTTCAATGACCGTTCTGCCAGGGAGGTGGGCCTGGAGGTTCCCTACAAGGTCATCGCCACACCTGTACAGAACAACCGGGGCGAGGTCGAGGGCCTGCTGATTTCCCTGAATCACCTGTACCGGGCGGATTTCTACAACAGCGACAAGAATCTGCTGGCGGTCATGGCCAAGAAGGCCGCCAAGATCCTGCTTGCAAACTTCGATGCCCTGACCGGGCTGAACAATCAGGCCGTGTTCGATCACGTGCTGGCGCGTGCGCTGGAAACGGCCACCAGCCAGGGGCAGGTTCACTGTCTGCTGAATACCGACCTCGGCAGCATGCGTGTCCTGAATGACAGTTACGGCCGGGAGGCAGGCGACGCGGCCATACGTCACGTAGCGCGCCTGCTGAGGAACAAGCTGCGCAACACGGATTCCATCGCCTACCTCGGTGAAGGGCACTACGGCATCCTGCTTGAACGCTGCTCGCTCGAGCTCGGTGAAAACGTGGCCGATAACCTGCGCAACCTGGTGGCAGACAATCCGCTTGCCTGGAAGGGCAAGTCCGTCAACCTGGAAATTACCACCGGCATTGCGCAGATCGATCCCCATTCCAAGTGTCTGGACGAGGTCGTGGAGGCGGCGGAGATCGCACGGCAATCCGCCAAGCAGCTCGGTCATGGCCAGATCCAGACCTTTCACCAGGGCGACACAGGCCTGATGGACCATAAACAACGCCTGAAGTGGGTGTCGCGTATCAGGGAGGCCATGCATGATGAGCGTTTCCGCATTTATTGCCAGGTGATCGAGCCGACCGGCCCCGTGGATGAGGCCTTCCATTTCGAGATCCTGCTGCGACTCGTGGACGGCGAGGGCGATATCGTTGGTGCGTCGGAGTTTATCCCGCACGCGGAGCAGTTCAATCTGATGCCGATGCTCGATCGCTGGGTTATTGAGGCGACCTTCTCGAGGCTGTCCGAATCCGATTATGCACGCTCTCAGGGCGAGGGCACGGTCGCGATCAACCTGTCCGGCCAGTCCCTCAGTGACTGGGAATTGCCCGACTACATTGCCAGAAAACTGGATGAATTCGGTATCGAACCGTCGTGTATCTGCTTCGAGATTACCGAGACCGTGGCGTTTCGCGATTCCGAACAGGCCCTCTCCTGCATGCATGCCATCAAGGCCCTGGGCTGTGCGCTTTCCCTGGATGATTTCGGTACCGGGCTGAGCTCCTTCAGTTACCTCAAGGACCTGCCCGTGGACTATCTGAAGATCGACGGTTCCTTCATCCGGAAAATCCTGGACGATAATATCGCGCACGCGATGGTGGCCTCGATCAACCAGATCGGGCATGTCATGGGGCTGAAAACCGTGGCGGAATTTGTCGAGAACGATGCGCTCGCGGATCGCCTGGTCGAGATGAACCTCGACTACCTGCAGGGCTATGCCATTGCCAAACCGATGCCGCTCGACGATTACCTGGATGCACTCGACCTTGCCTCCTCGGCCACTGCCGGCAGGGCGTCCTGATTCCCGTTAATCATGTGCGCTCCGATGCAAACCGGAACTGCCGGATATCAGCCCGGCAATTGCCGCCTGCAGGCCGGGTGCCTGACTGCTCACGGCGGGAGCTGATGCCATGAGTGCGACCCCCGAGGCCATGAGCAGCGCGGTCCTGAAGACAAAGGTCGGTGTGCTGACGAATCTGGCGCCACGCGCATCGCTGACCGATGCAGCCATACACAGCGAACTGACGGCTGCGGCGGTGTCCAGCCTGCGGCAGGGCGATGTGCAGCTGGTCGTCGATCTCGGCTCGGTGCAGATGCTCAACAGTGCGGCACTGGAGATGCTTGCGGATATCCAGGACCGGGCCGTCAGGCTGGGTGGCTGGCTGAAGCTTGCGCACGCCAATACCATCGTCGGCGACATCCTCAGGCTGACCGGCTTCATGCGTTACGTCAGCCAGATGGACGCACCGGCGGCCACTCCCGCCGCACCTGCCGGTACCATCCCCCGGCTTGGCGACATACTCGTCAACCGCGGGCTGGTCAGCGAGGCACAGATCGAAGAGGCCGTCGAGCTGCAGAAAATCACCACCAGGCGCATGGGCCAGATCATCATCGACAAGGGCTGGGCCACGGAGATGGATGTCCTCGCTGCGCTGGGCGAACAGCTGGAGGTGCCGGTCGTACGCCTGCGTGCGGGTATTTACGATATCGAGGTCGTCAATCTGCTGGACAGGAAAACGCTGAGTCGCCTGCAGGTCATGCCGTTGCAGCAGTTGCGCGGCGAGCTGTTTCTGGCCACGGTCGATCCGCAGGCCGTGCCGGTGTTCGACGAGGTCGAGCGGCGTACCGGCCTGCGGGTGCGTCCGGTACTCGCACGCCGCGAGGACATACTGAATTCACTGAACGATGCCTGCGCCGGCAACATCGATACCATCGAGCTGTTTGATGATGTCGACGAGGATTTTGAGCTGGTCGAGAGTTATCTCCCTGATGACTATGCCGCCATCGACGAAATGGCCGAGGGCAGCCCGGTCATCAACCTGGTCAACTCGCTGGTGCAGCGCGCCATACGCGATGGCGCCAGTGATATCCATATCGAGCCGTCACGCAAGACGTCGCGCGTACGCTACCGTATCGACGGTGTGCTGTACGAGGTCACCACGGTGCGCGCAGAGCTGCATCCGGCGATCATCTCGCGCCTCAAGGTCATGGCCAATCTCGATATTGCCGAACGGCGCCTGCCGCAGGATGGCCGTATCCAGGTGCATACGCAGGGTCGCGCCGTGGACATGCGCTTCAGTTCGCTACCGGGGCTGTTTGGTGAAAAGGTCGTGTTGCGCGTGCTGGACAAGAACCAGGCATTGCTGGATGTCGACAGGCTGGGCATGGCTGCAGACAACCTGGCAACCTTCAAGACGCTGCTGGGTAATACCCATGGTCTGATCCTGGTGACCGGCCCGACCGGCAGCGGCAAGACCACCTCGCTGTATGCGGCCCTGAATTACCTCAACAGTATCGAAAAGAATATCGTCACCATCGAGGACCCGGTCGAGTACCAGATAGAAATCGTCAACCAGAACGAAGTGCGTGACCAGGTCGGCCTGTCGTTCTCGACTATCCTGCGCCACACCCTGCGCCAGGACCCGGACATCATCATGGTCGGCGAGATCCGTGACCGCGAAACGGCCGAGATCGCCGTGCAGGCGGCGCTGACCGGTCACCTCGTACTCACCACACTGCACACCAACCATGCCATCGGTGCCATCACCCGCATGATCGACATGGACGTGGAGCCCTACCTGCTGTCCTCGGCCCTGATCGGCGTGGTGGCCCAGCGCCTGGTGCGCACCATTTGCCCCGCCTGCAAGACCAGCTATCTGGCCGGGCCTGAACTGGTTAGCCAGTTTGGCTGGGAGGGGCAGGGGCAGATACACCTGTCGCGCGGACGCGGTTGCAGCGAGTGTTATGACTCGGGCTACCGCGGGCGTCTCGGTATCCATGAGATGCTCGATGTGGACGATGGCCTGCAGCGCCTGATTACCGCCAACGCGGGACGTGACGAACTGGCCGGCTACCTGCAACAGCGCGATTTCCGCAGCCTGTTCCAGGACGGCCTGGATCATGTGCGTAGCGGTGAAACCACGATCGAGGAAATCTCGCGGGTCATCAAGGCCTAGGGGAGTGATGTATGCCACTTGAGATGACGGCAGCGCAACAGCCGGCCAGGCCGGCCGGCAAGTCAACCGAACCGGGCACACGGCGGCTGCGTGGCCGGAAAAAGGCCGGCATGAAGGACCGCATCTTTTTCACCGAGCAGCTGTCGCTGTTGCTGGAGACCGGTACGCCCCTGCACACGGCACTGAAAGCCATCTGCAGCCAGGTCGAAAATCCGGGCATGCGTGCAATCATCGACGGGCTGACCGAACATGTCACCGACGGCAAGTCGTTTTCCTGGGCACTGGCGCAGTATCCGGAGATGTTCCCGGTCACCTATGTCAATCTGGTCGCAGCCGCCGAACAGGGCGGTTTCATGGACAAGGTGCTGCTGGAATTGATGAACATGGACGAGAAGCGCGATGAGC
>JBATGJ010000201.1:0-8306 GCA_049665685.1 Gammaproteobacteria bacterium | reverse complement strand
GGGCTTTGTTTTCTCGGCCGGCCTGCGCATCAACTCCAGGATGTCCTCACGGCGCTCGGCCTGGCTGAACAGGTTTTCCAGTTCCGTGCGGTCAAAGCCGTGCTGCTTCACCATCTCGTCAATGAACGAGCTGGCCTTTTGATTGTTGCCATAGTGCGATCGGTCAGACTTGGCCTGTACCGGCGCGCAACCCGCGAGAGTGGCTGCCAGGATGGCAACGATTAAAAGCCTGAACTGCATAAGTTCCGATCCTCCACATGTACCGTAAGGCTTGATTCTAGCATTGGCGATAGTTTATCAGGTGGCTAAAAGTTTCCGGTGAGTCTGAATCGACATCAGAATGCCGAAACCAGCCATCAATGTCACAATCGAGGTGCCGCCGAAGCTGATAAGCGGCAGTGGCAGGCCCACTACCGGCAGCAGCCCGGTGACCATGCCGGTATTGATCATGAAATAGACGCAAAAGGTCATCGACAGGCTACCGGCAAGCAGCCGCGTGTAGGTATCCTGCGCCTGGATCGAGATCACGATGCCGCGCACCACGATAAAGATATAGAAGGTAAACAACACCAGGATGCCGAGCAGGCCGAATTCCTCGCCAAGTACGGCAAAGATAAAGTCCGTGGAGCGTTCCGGGAGAAAGTCCAGCTGTGACTGGGTGCCATTCAGCCAGCCCTTGCCGTACAGACCGCCGGAGCCAATGGCGATTTTCGACTGGATGATGTGGTAACCGGAGCCCAGCGGATCGCTTTCCGGATTCAGCAGGGTGATGACGCGCTGTCGCTGGTAGTCGTGCATGAAGTGCCAGATGGCCGGCGCCGCGGCCGTCATCAGCACGGTAAAGACGCCCAGCAGCCGCCACTGCAGGCCGGCGAGGAACACCACGAAGAAACCGGAGGTTGCAATCAAGATGGCGGTGCCGAGGTCGGGCTGCTTGGCAATCATCAGCATCGGTACGGCGATCAAGACAGTGGCCACCAGTAATTGCCAGCCAGTGGGTGGCAGCCGCGCCTCTGCCAGATACCAGGCGACCATCATCGGCACGGCCAGTTTCATGATCTCGGACGGCTGGAAACGGACAATGTACAGGTTGAGCCAGCGCTGCGCGCCCCCGCTGCTCTCACCGCCGACCAGTACCGCAGCCAGGAATAGCATACCGACCATGAACACCCAGGGTGTCATGCGCAGCAGCAGGCGTGGCGGCACCTGGGCCACGGCGAACAGGCTGGCGAATGCGATAGCGAGACGGAGCAGCTGACGCTCGACCAGTTCTATGTCAGCGCCGCCTGCGCTGTACAACACCACCAGCCCGAGCGCCGACAGGCCAATCAGGCTGACCAGCAACTGCGCGTCAAGATGCAGGCGGTGTTGCCAGCCGCGCCGGCTGGCATCCTCGTGGCGGCTGGCGATGGCGACATTCACGGTGCGGGCCCCACAAGATAGGCATCGAGGATCTTGCGCGCGATGGGTGCCGCCACCGCACCACCGCTACCGCCGTTTTCCACGATCACTGCGACGGCAATTCGCGGTGCATCGGCCGGTGCAAAGGCGATGAACAGGGCGTGATCACGCAATTTTTCCTCGATTGTTGTGGCATCGTATTTTTCCTCTTCCTTGAGGCCATACACCTGCGCGGTGCCGGTCTTGCCCGCGATGCGATAGGGGCTGTCCTTGCCGATGGCACGGGCGGTGCCGCGTGCGCTATGGACCACGTCGGTCATTGATTGGAGGACAAAATCCCAGTGTGACTGTTCCGCGATGGTGATGGATTCCAGCGAGCGCGGCAAGTGGGGGATCAGGATATCGGTGTTGGCCGCCTGCTCGCCATAAACGATGTTGGGCTGCAGCATGCGACCGCCATTGGCCAGGGCGGCGGTCGCGACTGCCAGCTGCACCGGCGTGGTCAGGAAAAAGCCCTGGCCAATGCCGGTAATGATGGTCTCGCCGGGGAACCATGGCTGGTCAAGGCGCCGCCGCTTCCACTCGCGCGACGGTAGCAGGCCGGACAGTTCACCCACGATATCGATGCCCGAGGCACGGCCAAAACCGAAATTGCGCATGTAGTTGTTCATGTTGTCGATGCCGAGAGACAGCGCAAGGTCGTAGAAATACACGTCGCAGGACTGCACGATGGAATCGTGCAGGTTGACCGTACCGTGGCCGGTGCGCTTCCAGTCGCGATATTTGCGGGAATTGCCGGGCAGGGTGTAATAGCCCGGGCAGTAGGTCTTGGAATGGCTGCCGGTAGTGCCAAGTTCAAGACCGGCGAGACCAATGAACGGCTTGATGGTAGAGCCGGGTGGGTACTGACCGCGCAGTGCGCGGTTAAACAGCGGTTCGCGGTCGTTGTTCTGCAGCGCCTCGTAGGCCTTGAACTCGATGCCATTGACGAACGGATTCGGGTCGTAGGTCGGCAGGCTGACGAAGGCGATGATGTCGCCGTTATCCGGGTCAAGCGCGACGGCCGAGCCCGCGAAGTCGCCAAGGGCCTCCTCGGTTGCCAGCTGCACGCGCGAATCGAGTGTCAGTACCAGATTGCGGCCGGACACCGGTGGGCTGCGTTTGAGCACACGCAGCACGCGACCCTGTGCTGTCGTTTCGACCTGCTGAAATCCCACCTTGCCATGCAGCAGCTCCTCGTAGGTCTTTTCGATGCCGATTTTCCCGACGTGTGTGGTGCCGCGGTAATTCGACTCGTCCAGCGTTTTCAGTGCATGTTCATCGATGCGTCCCACATAGCCGAGCGCATGCACGGCCAGCTCGCCCAGCGGATAGTGCCGTGCGAGGCCGGCCGTGATGTCCACACCAGGAAAACTGTGGCGGTTTACGGAAAAGCGTGCCACGTCCGTATCGCTCAGATTGAACAGCAGCGGGATGGCTTCAAAGGCCGGCTTGCGCGCCAGCAGCTTGCTGAAGCGCGTGCGGTCCGCCTCGCGGATATCCAGGACTTTCGCCAGTGCGTCCAGGGTGGCGCCCATGTTATCGATCTGTTCCGGTGTGATTTCCAGCCGGTAGGACGGCAGGTTCTCGGCCAGGATGATGCCGTTGCGGTCGAAGATGAGCCCCCGGTTAGGCGGGATTGGCTGCAGCTTGACGCGGTTGTCTTCCGACAGGGTGGTGTAGTGTTCGTGTGAAACCACCTGCAGGTAGAACAGGCGGCTGAACAGTAACAGGACCAGGATACTGGCGAAGACCAGCAGCACGAGGCTGCGGTTCAGAATCAGCCGGGATTCGAAAAAATGGTCCTTGAGCGTCAGCCGGTCAGTCATGGTCTGGGCAATGGTGGGAACTAGCGCACGCGAAAGTAGTGACGCATATTGCGCAACAGCACATAAACCAGTGGCCACAGCACCATGCCCAGCAGCGAGGGTGCCCAGAAGTACCAGGGTGCGCCCGGCCGCCCGATAATGCGGCTGATCCACAGTGCCAGCAGCTGATGCAGGATCAGCAGGACCATGACGGTAAATGCCTGTTGCAGGATCGGAAACAGCCGGATGCGCTGGTGCAGTCGCTGGGCCAGATAGGCGACGATGGTGAGTGACAGGGCGTGCTGACCAAGAATGGTGCCGGTCACCAGGTCGACCAGCAGACCTGCAAACCAGCCGGTAATGACACCGACCCTGTCGGGCAGTGCCAGGCACCAGTAGATCAGGACCAGGCCAACCCAGTCAGGTCGGGCGTAGCGTGCCCAGTCCGGTAGCGGCACAATCGTCAGCAACAATGCAACCACAAAGGTAAACACGATGACAGCGCCGCCATGATGCCGAACCAGGTTCATGGTGCTGCCGGCTCCGTTGCCGGCGTTACATCCGGGGGCGGTGCTGCCGGTTCCGTGGTCGTCGTCCCGTCTGCGGGCGGTGCTGCGGGGGTGTCGACGCTTTCATCCGCGGTCATCACGTCGACCGAGGATGTGTTTGCCGCGTCGACCGGTGTTGACGATTCCAGTGTGGTCGAAATGCCTGGCCATACCAGCAGGACCTCACGACTGCGATTGAGCTCGGCCATGGGCGTTGCCACCACCTGTGAAAAGGTCAGGCCGGGATCATGCTGCACGCCGGTCACGGTGGCGACCGGGTAGCCGGGCGGAAAGCGTCCACCCAGGCCGGACGTGATCAGCAGGTCACCCGGTATAATATCGGCATTGTTCGGGATATAGGGCAAATCCAGCCGGTTGATAGTGCCACTGCCCAGTGCGATGGTGCGCAGGCCGGTTCGATTGACCTGTACCGGGATCGCGTGCGAGGTGTCGGTAATCAGGATGGCAGTGGACGTGTAGGGTCCGGCATGCACAATCTGGCCCATCACGCCTTTGGCATCCAGCAGCGGCTGTCCCGGATAAACATCATGCAGCTCACCCTTGTTGATCACGATCTGGTGTTTGTAGGGATCGAGGTTGACCGACATCAGCTCGGCGACCAGTACCTTTTCACCAACCTCGAAGGATGAGTCGAACAGTTCACGCAGGCGTATATTCTCTGCTTCCAGCGCCGCGAGCTTTTGCATCTGCACCTTTTGCATCAGCTGTTGCATGCGCAGGCTGTCATTTTCCTCCTGCAGTTGGCGTCGCGTGGCAAGCGACTCGCTGAACCAGTCCGAAATGGTACCGGGCAGCACGATGATCTGCTGGAGCGGGTAGATGATGACCGACAGGCCGGCGCGTACAGAAGCCAGATTGTCGTATTTGTGGTCCATCACCATGAGTACGGTTGACAGTGCAACGAACACGAACAGGCGTGTCGTAATGGATGGACCTTGTGTGAATATGAGCTTGATCGGGCACCCCTCAAATTGGCGATGCGCAGGCTCTGCGCATTCGCGTTCACCCTCTCCCTGCGGGAGAGGGTCGGGGAGAGGGGATCATAATAAAAGTCCGATTAAATCCCCTCATCCTATCCTTCTCCCGGCGGGAGAAGGGGCGGTCATGCAATCCTGCTAGGGGAATTATACGTGTGTTGCATTTAATAACGTGAAGTCCTGGCTTCGTCTGCTGCGTCGCTTATTCCACGGTAAACACGTCGCCACCGCGCTCGTCGAACAGTTCGAGTGCCCGGCCGCCACCGCGTGCAACACAGGTCAGTGGATCATCGGCGACCACGACCGGCAGGCCGGTCTCTTCCATCAGCAGTTTGTCGAGGTCGCGCAGCAGGGCGCCGCCGCCGGTGAGGACGATGCCACGCTCGGCCACGTCCGCACCCAGTTCGGGTGGGGTCTGTTCCAGTGCGGTCTTTACGGCACCGACCAGACCGGCCAGCGGTTCCTGCAGGGCCTCGAGGATCTCATTGCTGTTCAGCGTGAAGCTGCGCGGGATGCCCTGGGACAGGTTGCGTCCCTTGACTTCCATCTCGAGGATTTCCTTGCCGGGGTAGGCCGAGCCGATCTCATGCTTGATGCGTTCCGCGGTGGCCTCGCCGATTAAAGTGCCATAATTGCGTCGTACGTAGTTGATGACGGCCTCGTCGAGGCGCACACCGCCGATCCGGACCGAGGATGAATAGACAATGCCATTCAACGAGATAACGGCAACTTCCGAGGTGCCGCCGCCGATGTCCAGCACCATGGAGCCACGCGCCTCGTCGACCGGCATGCCGGCACCGATGGCCGCTGCCATGGGTTCCTCGATCAGGTATACCTCGCGCGCACCGGCGCCGGCGGCCGATTCTCGGATGGCACGACGCTCCACCTGGGTAGACCCGCAGGGCACGCAAATCAGGACGCGTGGGCTGGGCTTGAAGAAGCGCGCTTCGTGCACCTTGTGAATGAAATGCTGGAGCATCTTTTCCGTGATGGTGAAATCGGCGATCACGCCGTCTTTTAACGGCCGGATGGCGGTAATGTTGGCCGGTGTGCGGCCGAGCATCATCTTGGCTTCCAGACCAACGGCGGCGATACTCTTGGGCCCGCCCGGGCCGCGGTCCTGGCGGATGGCAACAACCGAGGGTTCATTCAGTACAATGCCCTGCCCACGCACGTAAATCAGTGTGTTAGCTGTGCCCAGATCAATGGACAGGTCATTGGAGAACATCCCGAACAGGCTTTTTATCAAGTTTCAGTCCCGTGTGAGTGCATCGTCAAAAAGAAAGCACGTAATCTAACAACGGGGAACGTCCGGGGCAAGGAAATACACCAAAATTCATACCTTACCGTCATGCAGACGTTTTGCCTGGTGGTGTTCTCGACTAATGATTGTGCTACCTTTGCGTGCGCTATTTTACGCGGTCAACGAATCCAATGGAGTTTATATGTCACTGGAAGCAGCGGATGTCGAAAAAATCGCCCACCTGGCACGCCTGGGGATCGATGCGAGCGACGTGCCGGAATACGTGCGCAACCTGTCTGACATTCTTGCCTTTGTTGAACAGCTGAATGCGGCTGACACGGCGGGTGTTGAACCGCTCGCACACCCGCTGGAGGCCACACAGCGCCTGCGCCCGGATAGTGTCACCGAAGGGAATGAGCGTGAGGACTTCCAGCGCAATGCCCCACTTACCGAGGGTGGCCTGTACCTGGTGCCGCAGGTCATCGAGTAGGCCGGCAGGACGCCATGCACAGCAAGAGCCTTGTCGAGCTGGCAGCCGGCCTGCAATCCGGCGAGTTTTCCAGCGAGGAACTGACCCGCAGCTGCCTGAATCGCATCCACGAGCGCGATGGTGCGCTCAACAGTTTCATCACGGTGGCCGGGGAGCAGGCACTGGCAGCTGCCCGCGCGGCCGATGCAGATATAAAAAAGGGTAAGGCGGGACCGCTGACGGGCATACCGTTCGCGCACAAGGACATCTTCTGCACCCGGGGACTGCGCACCAGCTGCGGTTCGAGGATGCTGGACAATTTTATCGCCCCCTACGATGCGACAGTAACGGCGAAACTGCAGGCCGCCGGCGCCGTCATGCTCGGCAAGACCAACATGGACGAGTTTGCCATGGGCTCGTCGAACGAGACCAGCTATTACGGTCCGGTGAAAAATCCCTGGGACACCGATACCGTGCCCGGCGGCTCATCGGGCGGGTCGGCGGCCGCGGTCGCCGCGCGGCTGGTGCCGGTCAGCACCGGCACAGACACCGGCGGGTCCATCCGCCAGCCGGCAGCGCTGTGCGGAATCACCGGTCTGAAACCGACCTACGGGCGCGTGTCGCGCTACGGCATGATCGCGTTCGCATCAAGCCTCGACCAGGCCGGTCCGTTTACCCGCACGGCCGAGGATGCCGCCATCATGCTGGGTGCCATGGCCGGCTTCGATGAACGCGATTCGACCAGCGTGGATCGCCCGGTGGAGGATTATCGCGCCGGCCTGGAGGATTCGCTTGCGGGACTGCGCATCGGTCTGCCCAGAGAGTATTTCGGTAAAGGGCTGGACGCCGGTGTGGCGGCCGCGGTAGAGGCGGCGCTGGAAGAATTCAACACGCTGGGTGCCGTGATCACCGAAATCAGCCTGCCGAATACCCACCTTGCCGTGCCGGCCTACTATGTAGTGGCGCCGGCGGAATGTTCGTCCAACCTGTCGCGGTTTGACGGTGTGCGCTTCGGTTACCGGGCCGATAAACCGCAGGACCTGACGGACCTGTACACGCGTTCGCGCGGCGAGGGTTTCGGTGCGGAGGTCAAGCGGCGTATCCTGATCGGCACCTATGCGCTGTCGGCCGGTTACTACGATGCCTACTATCTGAAGGCACAGCAGGTGCGGCGCTTGATTCGCGACGATTTCCTGCAGGCCTTCGAACAGGTGGACGTCATCATGGGGCCAACGGCGCCCTCGACCGCATTCAGGCTCGGTGAAAAGGCGGATGACCCGGTCAGTATGTACCTGTCGGATATCTACACCATCGCCGTGAACCTGGCCGGACTACCGGCCATGTCGATCCCGGTCGGGTTGCCCGGCAACATGCCGGCCGGTCTGCAACTCATCGGTAACTACTTTACCGAAGGTCGCCTGCTCAATGTCGCGCACCGCTTCCAGCAGGTCACGGACTGGCACAGGCGGTGTCCGGAAGGGTATGAATAGACAACTGATGACTACATGATGAGTTCCTTCTTCCTCCGGGACGACTGCATGGATGCAGGCGGTAGAGCGAAGCAGGATGCCAGAGTAGAGAGGGTCAGGGAGAGGGGATATATTGACTGGTTTTCTGGTTCTGAGCCCCTTTCCCGGACCTTTCCCCAGAGAGGGGTGAGTTTCTGAAAAGTTTTAATTAACAGTATTGATTAAACGTGAGTTCCTTCTCCCTGAGGGAGAAGGTCGGGATGAGGGGGTACGAACAGGCAATCATCCTGTTCTGATCCCCTCTCCCCGGCCCTCCCCCTGAGGGGGAGGG
>JBATGJ010000200.1:0-8782 GCA_049665685.1 Gammaproteobacteria bacterium | reverse complement strand
TACAGATAGTGATACCCCATTTATTGTTGCTCTGAAAGTCCGTTTTTCGGCGCTAAACAGTCATTCAGAAGTAGCCTGTAATTGCCAAATTGGGGATGATCTGTACTTCAGAGAACGGCCAGTTCCGGACATTCGAAGCCAAATGGTAAAGTCAACTTGGAGGCCGCCGCATGAATACTATATTCCGGGCATGAGCACATCTTTGGTTGTGGTTACATGGAAGGAAAAGGTAATTTATAGACAGTTAATCTCCATCTTGGTATATAAGACGGAGCTTCCTACAAACAGGCACTGGCATCAACAGCCCTGTCAGTCATGAACTAAAGGGCCTGAAAAGAGAGGCACGCAGTGGCAGCTGATCCAGACCAGATCGATCTTTTATACCGTTTCGGAGCAGCACTGCTGATTGGCTTGCTGGTAGGACTGCAGCGTGAGTACGCACACCTGCAACATGAGCAGGAAGAACAATCCTTCGGCGGCACACGAACATTCGCCTTGCTGGGCCTACTGGGATGTACGGCAGCCTTCCTCGCCGAACAAATGGACTCAGTATTTGTATTTGTCACCATCGTCGCCATCGTCGGCGGCCTGATCATGATTGCTTATGTTTCAACCGCTCGCAAGGGCAGCATCGGCATGACGACAGAGGCCGCCGCCGTGGTCACGATGCTGACAGGGGCGATCTGTTTCCAGGGTGGACTGGCTATCGCGGCTGCGCTGGGTGTGGCGATGACGGTGCTGCTGGAGCTCAAACTGCAGACAAGAACGCTCGTCCGTAACATCACGCGTGCGGATGTTTACGCTACGCTGACCTTCGCCGTGATCACACTGATAATCTTACCCGTTCTGCCGTCTCGCAGTTATGGGCCGCCGCCATTCGATGTGTTGGTGCCCTATAATATCTGGCTGATGGTTGTCTTCATCTCGGGTATCAGTTTTCTAGGTTACCTGCTCATCAAGATTGTTGGAGCGCAACGTGGTGTGGGGTTAACAGGGCTGCTCGGCGGGTTAGCCTCCAGTACGGCCGTCACGCTTAGTTTTGCACAGCGCAGTCGCGAAATTGCCGGACTAGAACGGCCGTTTGCCATGGCGATTTTGCTGGCATGGAGCGTTATGTTTGTGCGCGTAATGATAGAGGTGGCAGTAATCAACCAAGCATTGTTCCACATTGTGTGGATTCCATTAACTGCGGCTTTGGTCGTCAGTGCGGCATATTGCATTTACCTCTACAGGATTCAGTCAACTGGCAAGCAGGAAGAACAGGACAAGTTCAAAAATCCGTTCGAGCTTGGACCGGCACTTACCTTCGGCCTAATCTATGCGGTGATTCTTCTGGCGGCCAACGCTGCGAGGTTATACCTGGGCAACACGGGGATCTACCTTTCCAGTATTGCCTCTGGCCTTGCCGATGTTGATGCCATTACGCTGTCGCTGGCTGAACTGAGTCAGGATGCCCACGATCTTGACCTGCAAACTGCATCGCGTGGAATTGTACTGGCAGCTGCCTCAAATACCCTTGTAAAAGGCGGCATCGTGCTTGGCATGGGTTCAATGATGCTCCGTAAAATCATCTTGCCCGGCTTGCTGGCTACGCTCGCGACGGCAATTGGCGTGGTATTTATCCTGTAATTCTGGATCATCGATGAATGTCTGTTTTGGGTCGACTCCCAACTGTTATGCCCCGCTAATATTAGAAACGGCTAAACGTCCGACTAGGGTCGGAAGACGACCTAGAATCTGCAACTGTGTGATTTTTCAATGAAGGTCTCGTATGAGGTCAATCCCAGACACTCGGAAGTCCTGGTCCTGCCAGAAGACGTAGTCCTCGGCGTGGGCCTCACATTGCAACAACACCGGCTCATCAGGTATTTCCATTCTCATGCCGTCAAGCGTTTGCAGTGACTCGTTCATCGGATATTCCCCTTATTCTGATGTTTCGAGACGGGCCGCTCTGATGACAGCCAGAAACCGATTCAATGTTTACCAAGGGGATCACTTTCCCCCTGTTATAAAACTGCACCAGTTGCTCCCCTTCGTGCGAAGGGGAGCATGTGTCTCACTTTTATGGCAGGGGTATATGAGCCACTTCGTAACTCACTCGCCATCATGTGCCGCCTTGTATAAATAGGCAGCGTCCTCACTGCCGCCCGACAATGCCCACTCCCAGCGACCACTGAATTGTTGTTTGTTTGATTTGATGCCCAAGTCACCCTTTGCCCGCTTTACCGTTCCCCAGGCATGGCCGTGCTGCTCAGCTTCCACCTTGATAGCTTCAACAGAAACAGGGCCGGGTGTCAGCAAATCCCGCAACCACGTTTTCACCTCATCCCGTGGCCTCGGGTGCCTGTCAGTAACCGCGCCCGCCAGCTCTTCTAGCGTCATCTCGACGGCCTCATTCTCCCAGCCCAGCACCGGGGCATTATTGGGTGCCGTGGTGATCTGATAGGCATAGCCGGTACGGTCATCACCCAGGTTGTTTTTCAGTGGAAGTACCAGTCGCCGGTCAGGATCAGATGGGTCTTTGATCACGCTCTATGCTGCCCGCGCCGCCGCGACAAAGGCCAATGAACCACTGGCGCGATACAGTACGTTCGCCTGCGTAGACTTGTTGAGATGAGTTACCACAAAGATGGCGACCTTATGCTTGCTTGCCATCGCAGCCAGTGGGGTCAGCAGGGCGCGGACATCGGCGTTATTGTGCGAGTCCGTGCCACCCAGGTAGGCACTGATTGGGTCAATGGTAATCAGTCTGCAGTCGGGGGTCTGGCGCAGCAGGTTATCCAGTGCCTCGACGTCCCTTGCCAGATTGAACGTCCGGTCCTTGGATTTCCCTTCGTGGTCAAGGACTAGCACGCTCTTGAGTACATGCACCTTGCTGACATCGGCCCCTGCCGCATCCAGACGCGGGCGCAGGGTGTCTGCTGGGTCATCTTCGGCGCTAACCATGATGACGCTACCGATCTCGCACTCTGACCGATCAACAGGCCACGGGGTGCCGGTCGTGACGTGTGCAGCCATTGCAACGGTAATCATCGACTTACCCAAGCCGGGGTCACCGGCCAGCATCGTTACCTTGCCCAGCGCAATCCGTGACGGCCACAACCACTGTATCGGCTCCGGCGCGATGTCTGCCATGCATCGGGTGACTATGACAGGGGTTTCATCGTATGCGTACTGGACCATCAGTTCACCCCATGCAGTGCCGTAATGTTGTGTTGCAAGGTCTTCCACTGTTCCATCCAGTGACGGCATTCCGAGCAAAGGCCACAGGGTGGTGATGGTCGGTAGTAAGCGCCGCAACCATGGCAGGTGGCGACCCGGCCTGTGTTTTGTGTCTCGGGCAGGGCTTCTATATAATTCTTTTTGCGAAAATCGAAAAATATGACACCCCCGCCCCGTTCCGGTAGCCGCCGGTGCGGGGTTTTTATTTTGTTCATCCGCTCACCTCCACCTCAGGTAATTCATCCCGCCACTTGCGGGCGTCAGGTTTTGGTATCAGCGGCTTGCTGCCAATATGGATTTCACGCGGCCCTTTGCCATTTTTCTTTAGGACGTAATAGTAAGGACGAGAGATTCCAGCCCACGCGCAGAATTCGCCTATGCTGAGGTTGCCATCGTCCAACTGTATTTCCTTGCATACCTTCATCTTTCCATACCTCGATTGATTGATGAAGGCTTCAACTTACACACCACGTTTAGAACGCCACCGTTAAGGTGGAATCCGGGCAGTTAACGTGGAGGGCAAAAAAAAACGGCCCGTCTGGGGGCCGCTTTTGCGGAATCGAATTTCCGTAGAAGAAATACTATTCCGTAAATATTCCGTAAATCTATCTTAAATCTTTTAACCCATTGTTTTAATTGGCGTCCCCAAGGGGATTCGAACCCCTGTTACCGCCGTGAAAGGGCGGTGTCCTAGGCCGACTAGACGATGGGGACCTGGACCGTTACCCGGCCGGCTGTGGCCCGGGATTGAATGGTGGAGCTAGGCGGGATCGAACCGCCGACCTCTTGCATGCCATGCAAGCGCTCTCCCAGCTGAGCTATAGCCCCGAAAATGAATCGGGCAATTTACGTTAGGTATGACGGGCTGTCAAGATTTTACACCGGACGACACGCACCCGGGGACTGTCGGCGCCAATCGGATCGGCGCTCCCGACTCTCATGACCTGTATTGCTGTTCGATCTTTGCCCATGAATCACGCAAGGTCACGGTTCGGTTGAACACCGGATTGTCGCCATCGGTCAAGCGGTCGAGGCAGAAATACCCTTCCCGTTCGAACTGGAACCGGTCGCCCGGGCGCATGTCTCGCACGGATGGCTCAATCACACACTGCGTCAATGTCCTCAACGAGTCCGGATTCAACCAATCCCGGTAATCGCTGCCGTCGCCAGCGGCATCCGGTGCAGGCCGGCTGAACAGGCGGTCATACAGGCGAACCTCGGCCGTCACGGCATGGGCAGCGGATACCCAGTGAATGACACCCTTGACCTTGCGACCTTCCGGGTTTACCCCGAGGGTCGCGTGGTCATAACTGCAATGCAGTTCGATAACCTCGCCATTGACATCCTTGATCACTTCATCACAGCGGATGACATAGGCATTCCTCAACCGCACCTCGCCACCGGTCACCAGACGCTTGAACTTGGCCGGCGCGGTTTCCCGGAAATCTTCCTGGTCGATATATAGCTCGCCGGAAAACGGCAGGCTACGCGTCCCCATGGTCTCATCCTGCGGGTGATTGGCCACCTCCAGCTGCTCGACCTGTCCTTCCGGGTAGTTGGAAAGTATGACCTTGAGGGGACGCAGGACGGCCATGCGTCGCGGGGCACAGCTGTTGAGATCCTCACGTATACAGTTTTCCAGGACGCCCATCTCAACGGTATTTTCCGATTTACTGATGCCAATGCGCGTGCAGAAATCACGTATCGAGGCAGGTGTAAAACCACGCCTGCGCAGGCCTGCTATCGTCGGCATCCGCGGGTCATCCCAGCCCTCGACAAATCCCTCGGCTACCAGCTCGGTCAGTTTGCGTTTACTCATTACGGTGTATTCCAGATTGAGTCGGGAGAACTCGATCTGCTGTGGGTGACATTCTATGCTGATATTGTCAAGTACCCAGTCATACAGCGGACGATGGTCGGCAAACTCCAGGGTACAGAGTGAATGGGTGATTCCCTCGATGGCATCCGATATCGGATGGGTATAATCATACATTGGATAGATGCACCATTCCTCGCCGGTCTGGTGATGTATAACGCCGTGACGTATCCGGTACAGAGTCGGATCACGCATATTGATGTTTGGCGAGGCCATATCGATCCTGGCGCGCAGCACACGTGTCCCGTCGCTGAATTCACCCGCCCGCATGCGTTTGAACAGGTCAATATTCTCCTCCACACTCCGTTCACGATACGGACTTTCCCGCCCGGGCTCGGTCAGCGTCCCGCGATAGCTGCGTATCTCGTCCGCGCTCAGGTCGCACACATAGGCCTTGTTTGTCATGATCAGTTCGACTGCAAAATCATACAGCTGCTCGAAGTAATCGGAAGCAAAATACAACCGGTCGTCCCAGTCGAAACCGAGCCAGCGAACGTCTTCCCTGATCGCCTCGATATATTCGATGTTTTCCTTGTGTGGATTGGTATCATCGAAACGCAGGTTGCACGTACCCTGGTAGTCGCTGGCAATCCCGAAGTTCAGACAGATCGACTTGGCGTGCCCGATATGCAGGTAGCCGTTGGGTTCAGGGGGAAAGCGTGTCGCCACCTGCCCGTTGTTTTTATTCGCTGCAATATCGCGATCAATAATCTGGCGTATAAAGTTACCTGAAGTAGCTGCATCGCTATCACTCACTGGTCACCTCCCTGCACGCGCAACCGGATATATTCAAGCGCCATATCTATCCGTCTCAGACAGGCCTCCCTGCCGACCAGATACAGGGTTACATCGATGCCGGGCGAGGCAGCCCTGCCGACTACGGCAACCCTCAATGGTTGTGCAACCTTGCCAAGTTTCAATTCCAGTTCTTCAGCAACCAACTTGACCAGGTCATGCAGCGGGTCCGGCTGCCATTCGGCGACCTTCCCCAGGCGCTCACGCAACAGTCCGAGCGGCTCCAGCGCCGCTGCCGTAAGATGTTTTCGGGCAGCCTTCTCTTCAAATTCCTCGAAGTCCTGATAGAAAAATTTGCTGATCTCGGCCATTTCCACCAGGGTACTGGCGCGTTCCTGCTGTGCTGCGACCACCTCGACCAGGTCCGGTCCGGTTGCCGGATCGATACCCAGATCACCCATGTGCGGACTTAGCAGGCGTGCAATACGCTCGGGTGTATCATGTTTGATATAGTGCTGGTTCAGCCATACAAGCTTATCGGTATTGAATGCTGAGGCGGACCGGTTCACATCGTTGATGTCGAACAATTCGACCATTTCATCCACTGTGAAAATTTCCTGGTCGCCGTGCGACCAGCCGAGGCGCACCAGGTAGTTCAGCAACGCCTCGGGCAGTATCCCCAGCTTACGATATTCCATCACACCTACCGCACCGTGACGCTTGGAAAGCCGGCTGCCGTCGTCGCCAAGAATCATCGGCACATGCGCATATCTCGGTGGCGTTTTCCCCAATGCCGCGAGTATATTTATCTGTCGTGGCGTGTTATTCAGATGGTCGTCACCCCTGATGACATGAGTAACCTCCATATCGAGGTCATCGACCACGACCGACAGGTTATAGGTAGGGGTTCCGTCAGTTCGCCTGATGATCAGATCGTCCAGCTCGTTATTGTTGAAGACAACCTTGCCACGCACAGAGTCATCAACGACCACTTGTCCATCAAAGGGATTGCGAAAACGGATAACGTGAGGCTCGTCGGCACTGACCCCGGCGCCTCTGCAGTGACCGTCATAGCGCGGCTTCAGCTTCTCCTGCATCTGCGTCTCCCGCAAGGCATCCAGTCGCTCCCGGGTACAGTTACAACGATATGCCAGCCCTTGTGCCAGTAACGCATCAATAACCTCGTCGTATCTGTCGAATCGTTCTGTCTGGTAAAACGGGCCCTCATCATACTCCAGCCCAAGCCAGGTCATGCTCTCAAGGATCGCATTGATCGATTCATTCGTTGACCTCTCCCGGTCGGTATCCTCAATCCGCAAGACAAAGCGGCCGCCATGCTTGCGAGCGTGCAGCCATGAAAACAACGCAGTGCGTGCGCCACCGACATGAAGATACCCGGTCGGGCTTGGTGCAAATCGAGTTTTGACAGACATTTAGGGCAAATAATCAGCTTGCGAAGGCGGAGATTATATACCGGAGAGTGACATTAGGTTAATGATCATTTGCACCCGTACCAGGACCGCTGGCTATACTTGCGCACCGACAACCGCGCCGCTGCCAACGACCCTGTATTGGCCCAGCAGGTCGCGCATTCTCTCGATACCGATCGGCTTGGGAAGAAAGGCACTGACGCCAAGTCTCTCGCATTCGCCTTTTATTTCTTCCGTGGCATCGCCCGTAATCACAACAATCGGTACGCGATCGACGACATTCGTTGATTCGTGGTACCGGTTGATCACATCAATACCCGACATTCCAGGCATCTGCATATCCAGAATCATCAGCCTGACGGATTCCTTGTCGAGCAAATCGAGCGCCTGGGCACCTGACTCGGCGAACATAACATCCACATCAAACAGTTGGAACATGCTTTGATAGACATAGCGATTGATTTCACTGTCTTCGGCGATCAGCACCCGGGGTCTGGATATGCCAGGCGTAAATTCCGGTTCTTTTAGCGTGGCACCGGCCTGTCTATCGGCCCTCTGCTCGCCTGCCATGTCCGTTTCCAGCGGGATGGTGAACCAGAAGCGACTGCCTTTACCGTAGCTGCTCTGCAGACCGATTTTACCACCCATCAATTCAACCAGGTTCCTCGCAATTGCAGTACCGAGGCCCGCGCCACCGTGCTGGCGTTGTGCCGAATCATCCACCTGTTTGAAGCGGTCGAATATCTTCTCCTGAAAGTCGCGGGGTATGCCGGGCCCGGTATCCTGGATATCGAACCGCAACACCGGATGCTGTCCGTCAAGATTCTCTGCTGTTACGGACACCTGTATCTTCCCGTTACCGGTAAACTTTACCGCATTGCCAACCAGGTTAACGAGGACCTGGCGTAATCGCTGCATATCGGCCATCACGAATCGTGGTAACTCATCAGATATACACGTTGAATACGCAAGGCCTTGCTTGCCTGTCTGCAGCGAGAACATGCCTTCGATTGACTGCATCATCGCACGAATATCCACCTGCGACAGTTGCATTCTGAGCTGTCCCGCCTCGATACGGGACAAATCGAGCACACCATCGACCAGATCCATCAGGCTCTCGGAGGCATTATTGATGTGTCCAATCATACGTTGCTGTTCGTCCGGGTCATCCACCCTGCCCAATAGGCTACCGAACCCGACGATTGCATTCAGCGGGGTCCGTATCTCATGACTGATGTTTGCAAGAAACCGTGATTTCTCCCGGCTTGCCATTTCTGCAGCGTCTTTCGCCTCTTGCAGCCTTTTTAACATCACTGCAACATAAAGCGGCACAACAGACAACAGCATAATACCTGTGATCACTAACAAGTACTGCTCTCTCCAGTACTGTGTTGTCATACAGACTATCGAGAAGCCTGCCAGCGACAGGGCCGCACATAATATCAATTCCCTGTAGCCATATCTGAATCCATTGCCCACCGTCAGCCAGAGATAAAACACGAAATAGGGTGCACCATAT
>JBATGJ010000199.1:0-3327 GCA_049665685.1 Gammaproteobacteria bacterium | reverse complement strand
TAAGTTATATACCCAGTAAATCAAACCTCCACCAATTACTGCACCAATCAGAAATATAGACACTCCATTAGATGGTTTATTTTTAGCACTTTCATCTTTATCTACTTCAATAGCCTCCCAACCTTTTATTATTCGGACAGCTCTTTCATAATCTGTTTCATCCACCATTACCCTAACAATATTTATTGCCTGTAACTCGCCAACCCCGCCTGGTAAATACTCTCCATCTACCCTCCCTTCTATTCCCTCCTGCACCAAAAGGTTCAGAATCATATGAGCATCTAGAGAGGTTGAGGCTTCGTATACATTTTTCATAAGAAATCTAACAACTATTAGAAGGCCTTAATGTCAGTATTGTATTATGACTTTTAGGTCATGTTTATATACAGAACAGCCATTATTCAATGGCTTGAAATAATATTACATGACCTAACGGGTAGTACAAACCTGGCTATAGAAATACCTGGATGCCTGAAAAAGTCGATTGCAACCGGGCAGCCAATTCAGGCTGTCTGGTGCAATTGAAGCCAGTTTCCCGGGAATCCGGGAGCTGATTCAGGCTTGCGGCTTTCATCACGGCGTTTTGAAACGGTACGATAAGTGCGAAGGCGCAGTCCAGCGCTCGCGCGCCATGAAGTGCGTTGATCCCCATTCGGTCACACGCTCGCGTCCATCAAGCTCGAATCGCGCTCGTACGGTCCAGAAGTAGCGCGTCGCAGGACTCAGGGAAGTTTCAATTGTATGCCGGGTAGCCAGTAATCCTTCGCGCCGGTAGACAATCCCGGCAGGTGCGAGGTTTTGCTCACGCGCGATTACCAGGTCATAGCGGACGTTGGTTATGCGCCCCATTTCCTCCCGCGCCGCTTCGATATCAGTCGACCGCGGGAAGCCTTGCCAGCGCAGCGTCGGTCGCAGCGTATCGACGCTGGTCCACTCGAAACGGTTTCCGATGAGCGGCTCATCCGTTAACTGGCCGCGCGTGGGAGGATAGACCGGCGCCAGTCCGAAAGCACTCGACAGGAAACCGCTCGCATGCGGCTGCCGGTCCGGAAACGGGTACAGCAGGAAAGTATTTTCGATTATGTGCGTCCCGAGTGTTTTATAACCTGTCTCCAGGCCAGCCAGCAGGCGCGCTGACCGGTTGGCAGACCACTTGGTCGGCTTCAGCTTTTCACCCATATAGACATAGTCTGTGGAGAATATGACCGAGTTATCGCGTGTCCGGATAACACGGACATGTGCCTGCATGCGCAGGCCCGTGGGCTCGTTGATACCTGCACCTGTCATATCTGCCCCAGTCAGCGTGACTTCGAGCAAGGTGTTCACCTCGGCATCGGCCAGCGGGCGATAGTCACCGGGAGTGCGCGTGCTTGCGGCTGGAAGTGGCACCAGGCTGACGCCACCGGCAAGCGCAGCAGCCTCGGTCAGGTTGCGTAAAGATGCCTGTATGGTACTGATATTCAGGGCAGTCGATAAAGTATGCCTGGAAGACTTGGCTGTATCGGTGCCTGGTGCCGCCACCGCCCCGACAATACCACCCGCCGCGCCGGCAACACCGCATACCCCCAGCCAAAGGATGATGACGGGGCCACAAAGTTCGCCGCTGCATCCACCGGGACCAAACGCCCCCACGCATGACAAAAAGGCACTCCCCGCTCCCCTGGCTGCCCCCTCGGTCTTGCCGCGGGTAAGGACACTGAAATCGATCGCTGGTTCTGCCGGCGTGGTTATCACAGCCACCCTGCCCACAGTGGCCTGATATTGGGTATTCGGGAGCGTGGGTACCGTGCTGCAGCCGGGCTGCAGCGCCAGGAGCATGGAGATCCATGCCACAGCCTCTCTATGGAATAGCCATCCGCATTCGGATGTGCGTCCGTCAGGCATGCGCGCCATGTTCTGAGCCGGCCAGGTGATAGTTAGCCCTGGATGTTACCAGCGGCGGAAAAACCGGGAGATTGCTGATTTCCCCCCGTAACCCCAAACGGGGGATTAGCTGCCGGAAAAATGCAAAATGTCCCCATTTCCTCGCCCCGATTTTCACTGTATATATAAGTCACTGAATTTCATAGTTAAAATAAAATTTATATTGCTGGCTAAAGTGGCCTAATTACCCTACAGTGTGTGTAGCTACAGATTTTGTCATTGATGGTTTTGGTTGTTCCCTTCGAGTTACCCCTGAATTCCTCGTTTCATTACCTGTATGCAACACCCGATTGTTTAAATTATTCAAGGTAAAAAGTGATATGGCTACAGGTACAGTAAAATGGTTTAACGAAGCCAAAGGTTTTGGTTTTATTTCTCAGGATGACGGCGGCGATGATGTATTCGTACATTTCAACGCAATCCAGGGCTCGGGCTTCAAAACCCTGAGTGAAGGTCAGCAGGTCACCTATGAAGTGGAAAAAGGCCCCAAGGGCCTCCAGGCGTCCAACGTTACCGCCTAGGCAAGACCGCAGCGGCTACACCGCTACAAGGAACCCCGCTTCGGCGGGGTTTTTTTTGCAACGTGTTTTTTCACGGCAACAGCCCGGCAGTAGCGGTAGCAACTCCCTGTTTCAGCTAATATCAGAGGCATGCCGATACCTGACCACGCGTGCCCCGCCTCACATTACCATCCTGCCCACGCACCCGTGATGCCTGCACTCATCCCGGTGTGAATTCCGCGCGGCGCATACAGTTTTTCTCCATCCTCGCACGCTACCACGAAGCGGGCTTGCCGCTGGATGCGGCGCTGCAGGAAATTGCACAACACGATGCGTCTGTCAGGCAGGTCGCCCGGCGTACGGCAGCACTGGTACACAACGGGATGCCGCTGGACCGGGCCGGTTCACAGACCGGCCTCCTGCAACCCTGGGAGGCGCGCCTGCTGGAACTCGGTGCACTGCATGGCCGGCTGGATCTCACCCTGACGGAAATCAGCGGTCACTACCAAAAGAGCGCTGCCTGGTGGCGCAAGCTGCGCTCGAGGTTGCTCTTGCCCGGTTTTGTCCTGCTGCTGGGCTGGCTGTTGCTGCCCCTGCCAAAGCTCATCAGCGGTGACCTCGGCGTGTCACGCTATATCATGCAAAACGTCGGGGTGGTGCTATTGCTCTGGCTTGCCTGGCGCTGGCTGGGCCGCACGCAAAGCTACCCGGCGCTGCTGGATTCACTCCATGACATCAAACCTGCCGGTAACCTGCTGCGATCCTGGCATCGCAGCAATCTGCTCGGTGCAATTGCCCGCCTGACCGAGGCCGGCGTGCCCCTGCAGCAAGGCGTCGCGGCCGCTGTCGCGAGTTGCCGTTCCCCCCGGCTGCGGCGGCACTGGCAGGGTATCGTCGCCAGCCT
>JBATGJ010000198.1:0-22512 GCA_049665685.1 Gammaproteobacteria bacterium | reverse complement strand
CGGTGAAGTCATCGAGCGGCCGGCTTCGGTGGTCAAGGAGTTGCTGGAAAACAGCCTGGATGCCGCTGCTGGCGTGATCGAGATCGATATCGAGCAGGGCGGCAAGCAACGCATCCGTGTCCGGGATGATGGTCTCGGTATTGGCCAGGATGAACTGCCGCTGGCGCTGTCGCGGCATGCCACCAGCAAGATCGCAACGCTGGAAGATCTCGAGCGGGTCGGTAGTCTCGGTTTTCGTGGCGAGGCCCTGCCAAGTATCGCTTCTGTTTCCCGACTGCAGCTGAGTTCCTGTGCACGCACTGCAGCGACGGGCTGGACGGTGCAGGGCGATGGCTCTGATCGCGAGTTCAGCCCGGCACCGGTTGCTCACCCGGCAGGCACCACCGTCGACGTACGTGACCTGTTTTTCAATACCCCGGCACGCCGCAAGTTCATGCGCACGGACACCACGGAGTTCAAACATATCGAAAACGTGGTGCGGCGGATCGCGCTGAGCTGCTTCCCGGTCTCGGTGAAGCTCACGCACAACCAGCGACCCGTGTTCCACCTGCCGCCTGCCACCGAACTCGCACAACAGGAGCGCCGCGTGGCCGAGCTGTGCGGCAAGGGCTTCATGGAGCAGGCTATTCATGTAGAGCACGCGGGCGCGGGGCTCATGCTGCATGGCTGGGTGGCGCAACCGACGTTTTCACGCAGTCAGCCGGACCTGCAGTTTTTTTACGTCAACCAGCGCATGGTGCGTGATAAAACGGTCACGCATGCGATCCGGCAGGCCTACCAGGATGTGCTGTTTCATGGCCGACATCCTGCCTATGTACTGTTTCTCACCATCGACCCTGCCACTGTCGACGTCAATGCACACCCGGCCAAGTACGAGGTCCGCTTCCGTGACAGCCGCCTGGTGCATGACTATCTGTTTCGTACCCTGCACGAAGTGCTGGCCGCCGTCAGACCCGCGACGGCACCCACGGCCCCGCAGCCGGTGCGGGGGCTGGATGCCCTGCAGCTGACCACTGCAGCGGGCGGTCAGCCCCGGCAGCAGCCCATGCGGCTGGACGTGCGTGAGCAGGTGCAGCGTTACGGCAGTCTACATCCATCAGTGGAGGTTGAAGCGTCACCTGCTGTGGATGAAAGCGCGGCGGAGGAGTACCCGCTGGGCCAGGCCCTGGCACAGCTGCACGGTGTGTATATTGTCGCGCAAAACCGTGACGGACTGGTGCTGGTTGATATGCATGCGGCACATGAGCGGATCACCTATGAATACCTCAAGTCCGCACACGCGGGCAACGGGATTCGCGTACAGCCGCTGCTGGTGCCGCTGCCACTGGATGTCAGTGTGCGGGAGGCCGAGCTGTGCGAAGCGTACCGGCAATGGTTTGCCGAGTTGGGTCTTGAGGTCGACCGCCATGGCAGGGAACAGCTGATCGTGCGCCAGGTACCGGCGCTGCTGGAGGGAGCGGATATTGCGGCGCTGGTGCGTGACGTGTTGTCCGATCTGCTCGAACATGGCCACAGCGAGCGTATCAGCGAGGCCATCAACACATTGCTCTCGACCATGGCCTGTCACGGTTCGGTGCGCGCCAACCGGCGCCTGACACTGGCGGAAATGAATGCCCTGTTACGGGAGATGGAGGTCACGGAACGCAGCGGTCAATGCAACCATGGCCGCCCGACCTGGGTGCAGATCAGTCTGCCGGAGCTGGATAAACTGTTTATGCGCGGGCGTTAGAGAAAAATCACCACAGAGCGCACAGAGAACACAGAAAACGTACAGTACGGATTTAAACAGGTCTTTTCTGACTAATTTCAAGCGGTTTTATCTTCAGAAACGCAGCATAACTCATTCGGAAGTTTCCGTGTTGAATACAGCGCATTGGTGAAGGTCTTGCACTCGTTCTAAATTAAATCAAAGTTTCTTTTAAATTCTCTGTGATCTCTGTGTACTCTGTGGTGTTTCTGTTGATTGTTTCACGTCATGCATGATGATCTGCCTCAAGCCATCTTCCTGATGGGGCCAACGGCCTCCGGCAAGACCGCGGCGGCCGTGGAGCTGGTAAAGCATTTTCCGCTCGAGATCATCAGCGTCGATTCCGCGCTGGTCTACCGTGGCATGGATATCGGTACAGCCAAACCCGGCGCGGATGTCCTGCGGAACGCGCCCCATCACCTTATCGATATTCGCGACCCGGCAGAGGCCTACTCGGCCGCTGAATTCAGGCAGGATGCCCGCGAGCTAATGCAGAATATCCGTACCCGCGGGCGGATCCCGCTGCTCACAGGTGGCACCTTCCTGTATTTTCGTGCCCTGGAGTCCGGCCTGTCGGACATGCCGGCCGCTGACCCCACGGTGCGCGCATGGCTGCAGGATGTCCTGCACCGGGAGGGGTTGGCGTCGATGCATCGACGTCTGCAGGCGCTCGATCCGATTTCAGCGGCGCGCATTCACGCGACCGATCCGCAGCGTATCCTGCGTGCGCTGGAGGTATACGAGCTGACCGGGCAACCGATGAGCGAGCTGCAGGCGGCGGGGCGCGGCGCGCCATTGCCCTGGCAGGTGCTCAAACTGGCGTTGGTGCCGGCCGACCGGGCCATCCTGCATGCCCGCATCGAGCAGCGCCTGGCGGCGATGCTGGAGGGTGGGTTTGAGGACGAGGTGCGAGCCCTGCAGGCGCGCGCTGATCTGCATGCCGAACTTCCCGCACTGCGGGCGGTCGGTTATCGACAGATGTGGGCGGCACTTGCCGGCCGGGAAAGTATGGACGGGGTGGCGCAGCGAATCCTGGTAGCAACCCGTCAGTACGCACGCCGACAGCTGACCTGGCTGCGTGGTGAGCCGGGTGCGGAGTATTTTGCGATGGATGATGAGCGCCTGGCCGACCGGTTGAAGCAGCGTCTGGACGAATGGCTCGATTTGACCATGATTAAAAATTAAGCCTGTGATTGTGCTGGAATTTTTAGTATTATCTTGGCTATCGAAATATAATATGATGGAACCCACCGCTTACGGGGCATAACACTGGCCTCGTGGTACAAGAAAAAAAGGAGATAATGAAATGAACAGAGGACAATCTTTGCAGGATCCATTTCTGAATGCACTACGCAAAGAGCGAGTCCCGGTATCTATTTACCTGGTGAACGGTATCAAGTTGCAGGGCCAGATCGAATCGTTCGACCAGTTTGTTGTGCTGTTGAAGAATGCCGTCAGCCAGATGGTCTACAAGCATGCCATCTCGACCGTGGTGCCTGCACGTAATGTACGCATCCAGGGTAGTGATGAACCGGCCGAAGCAGACCCCGGCAACACCTGATGGCGGTAATGTGTGAATAGGTGCTTTTTTGTTCGAACGGCCTGAGAGCGGTGAGCGGGCCGTTCTGGTCCACATCAAGTTTCCAGATGGCGCCGATGTGGAAGACCTGCAGGAATTTACCGAGCTGGTGAATTCTGCTGGTGCCGTGCCGGTGGCTACCGTGACCGGCACGCGCAGTAAACCGGAACCGCGACTGTTCGTCGGGCAGGGCAAGGCCGAAGAGATCCTGGCTGCCGTGCGCAGCAACAATGCCGACCTGGTAATCTTCAATCATGCACTGAGTCCCAGCCAGGAACGCAACCTCGAACGGCTGTTTTCCTGCCGGGTGCTGGCCCGCACCGGCCTGATCCTCGATATCTTCGCGCAGCGGGCGCGTTCATTTGAGGGCAAGCTGCAGGTCGAACTGGCACAACTGAAACATCTGTCCACGCGCCTGGTGCGTGGCTGGACCCACCTGGAACGGCAAAAGGGCGGTATTGGACTGCGCGGACCGGGTGAAACCCAGCTGGAATCAGACCGGCGTATGCTCAATGCGCGCATCAAGGTGATCAATCACCGCCTTGAGAAGGTGGAACGGCAGCGCGATCAGGGTCGACGTGCACGTCAGCGTGCCGATGTGCCGACCGTGTCACTGGTCGGTTACACCAATGCCGGCAAGTCAACACTGTTTAATGCCCTCAGCGGGGCAAATGCCTACGCCGCTGATCAACTGTTTGCGACGCTCGATCCGACCCTGCGTCGCGTCGATGTGCAGGGTGTTGGTCCCCTGGTGCTGGCCGATACAGTTGGCTTTATCCGGCATTTGCCGCATGACCTGGTTGCGGCTTTCCGCGCGACACTGGAAGAGACCCGCAAGGCGGACCTGCTGTTGCATGTCGTCGATGCACAGGATGCCGACCGGCATGCACACATGGAGCAGGTCAACGAAGTGCTGCAAGAAATCGGTGCCGGCGAAGTGCCGCAAATCCGCATCTTCAACAAGATCGATCTCGGTGATGAAAGGCCACGCATCGAGTACGATGCCAATGGCCGGGTCAGTCGGGTGTGGGTCTCTGCCGTGACCGGTGCCGGCCTCGACCTGCTTGCCGAGGCGCTGACCGAACACTTCCAGGGGAGTCAGGTGCGTGGCTGGCTGCACCTGCCGTCTGCGGCTGGTGGCACGCGATCGGCCCTGTACAATATTGGCCAGGTGCTCTCCGAGCGGGTAGACGAGGACGGCAGCTGGTGGGTGGAAATCTGCATGGCGCAGCGAAATATCGACAAGCTGGTCCGTGAATCGACAGGTGATTGCCGGTTTTATCCGGCCAGCAGCGTCGCTACTGTTGCGGGCGCTGCACAAGCTTCTTAAACTTGCAACTTTGTGTCGGCTGAACGTGTCGGAAGTGCACGTTAGAAGGCGACGATAACCGGAGTGAATGTATGGCTTGGAATGAACCGGGTGGAGGCAACCGCGACCCGTGGGGTGGCCGGGGCGGCAAGGACGGCCCGCCTGACCTCGATGAAGTGGCGCGCAAGATGCGCGACCGCATGAACAGTATCTTCGGCGGCGGCAAAAAGGGAGGCGGCGCCAGTTCGATCAGTTTTAGCGTGGTCCTGATACTGGCGATCGTCGCCTGGGCATTATCCGGTATCTATATCATCGAGCCGGCCGAGCGGGGCGTGGTGCTGCGACTGGGTAAGTTCAACAAGATCACCATGCCTGGCCCGCACTGGTACATGCGCGGCATTGAGCGGGTGGATGTGGTGGATGTTGACCAGCTGCGGACCGTGAGTCACCGTGCCAGGATGCTCACCAAGGATGAGAACATCATCCAGGTAGAGCTGGCCGTGCAATACCAGGTCGGGGATGCCAAGCAGTACCTGTTCAACGTGCGTGACCCGGATACTACGCTGAGGGAGGCAAGTGAAAGTGCGCTGCGTGAGGTGATCGGGTCCAGTACCATGGACGCGTTTTTCAGTGGCGGCCGTGGCGAGATTGTACGGCAGACCAAGGACCTGACCCAGGAAACGCTCGACAAGTACCAGACCGGCCTGATTCTGACCAGTGTCAATCTGCAGGATCCGCAACCACCGGAAGAGGTGCAGGGCGCGTTCGAGGATGCCATCAAGGCGCGCGAAGACCAGGTCCGCTACCGCAATCAGGCCGAGGCCTTCGCCCTTGATATCATTCCGCGGGCCCGCGGTAATGCCACACGCATGCGCGAGGCGGCCAATGCCTATCGCGAGCAGATCATCGCCAAGGCAGATGGTGAAACCAGCCGCTTTCTGCAAACACTGAAGGAGTATGAAAAGGCACCGGAAGTAACCCGCAAGCGACTGTATCTGGATACCATGGAGCAGGTACTGACAAATACCAGCAAGGTCATCTTGCAGGTCCAGGGCGGGAACAGCCTTATGTACCTGCCACTGGACAAGCTGATGGAAAACCGGGGTGTGCAGGGCAGGTCGTTGGAGGATGACCAGCTCGAGATCATGCAACCGGAAACACAGCAGGAGACACCACGGCTGCGCAGCGGCCCACGTGAAGGAGGGGTGCGCTGATGGTCGGAAAAGCTATGATGACGTTGCTGGTACTGGCCGTTCTGGTTGGTCTGAGCATGATCTTTATCGTCGATGAACGCGAACACGCGATCAAGTTTCAGCTGGGTGAAATCGTTGCTTCGGCTTACGAGCCCGGTCTGCATTTCAAGGCCCCCTGGCCGGTCAACAACGTGCGCAAGTTTGATAAACGGATCCTGACGCTGGATACACGCCCGGAGCGCTTCCTCACCGGCGAAAAGAAAAATGTCACGGTGGATTTCTTCGTCAAGTGGAGGATCCAGAATCCGGCAGACTACTACACTACCTTTGCGGGCGATGAGCGTCAGGCCAACCAGCGCCTGCTGCAGATTATCAAGAACGGCCTGCAGCTGGAGTTTGATCAGCGCACGATAAAACAGGTGGTTTCCGAAGACCGTGCCCAGATGATGGGTAACCTGACCGAACAGGCCAATCAGCAGGTCGCGGCATTCGGCATCGAGATCGTGGATGCCCGCATCAAACAAATCGAGCTGCCGCAGGATGTGCGTAACTCGGTGTTTGAACGGATGCGCACGGAGCGGGAACGTATCGCCAAGGACCTGCGTGCCCAGGGCGAGGAGGCGGCCAAGGGAATCCGGGCCGTTGCCGAGAAAGAACGGACGGTCCTCCTGGCCGAGGCGCAGCGGGATGCGGAGACCACCCGGGGTGAGGGCGATGCCCGGGCGACCGAGATCTACGCCAATGCCTATGGCAAGGATCAGGAATTCTTTGAGTTCTACCGCAGTATGAATGCCTATCGCACCGCGCTGTCCAGCCAGCAGGATATCCTGGTGCTCGAACCGGATTCCGATTTCTTCAAATATTTCGGCAGTAATGTCGGCAATTAAACGGGGCGGAGATACACTATCGCCACGTAACCATACCCCGGGCCCGGTGTCCGGGGTTTTTTACGGCGGGTGAGCGTTGTATGGGATGATCTGCTGGCCGCGCTGGCGCTGCTGCTGGTCATCGAGGGTGTTATACCCTTTGTCAATCCCCAGGCCCTGCGTCGCATGCTGGCGACCATGAGCCAGCTCGATGATCGCTCGTTGCGGACGGCCGGCCTGGTAAGCATGGTGCTCGGTGTACTGATGCTGTATATCGTGCGCTAGACATTAATGAAGCAACTGCAGGAGCGCCTTGCAGACACGATAAATACCGTAAATCGCGCCTGCAATACGCCCCTGCAAAATATATCCGGGCTTATGAGTATTGAAGACAAATGGCTGTTGCCTGAAGGTATAGAAGAGGTCCTGCCGCCCGAGGCATGGCGGCTGGAATGTGCCCGGCGCGAACTCCTCGACCTGTATTCCCGCTGGGGATACCAGCTTATCATGCCGCCCTTTATCGAATATCTCGAATCACTGCTGACGGGCAGTGGCAACGATCTTGACCTGCATACTTTCAAGATTACCGACCAGCTGAGCGGCCGGCTGATGGGTCTGCGTGCCGACATGACACCGCAGGCGGCACGCATCGATGCACACCCGCTGCGCTGCGATGCACCCTCACGCCTGTGTTATTTGGGTACCGTACTGCATACCCGCACCGACGGGATCGGCGGTTCGCGCAGTCCCCTGCAGGTTGGCGCAGAGCTGTTCGGCCATGCGGGCCCCGGCAGTGACGTCGAGATTCTGTCACTTGTGCTGGAGACGCTGTTGCTGCTGGAGATACCCGACGCACGTCTTGATCTCGGCCATGTCGGGATCTTCCGTGGCCTGGCGCGCGATGCCGCCCTGTCCGTGACACATGAAAACGAGCTGTTTGATGCCCTGCAACGCAAGGCCGCGACCGAAATCGACGAGCTGCTGGCCGCGACTGTTGCCGACAGCGGCTGCCGCGAGCGCCTGGCAGTGCTGGCCGAACTGAATGGCGATGCCGATGTACTGCTACGCGCCCGGGAAGTGCTGGCCGGTGCCGGCGATGACGTGCTCGATGCATTGGACAACCTGCAGGCGATCGCCGGCAAGTTGCAGCAGCGTCATGCCGACCTTGAGCTGCACTATGACCTGGGCGAGTTGCGCGGTTATGCCTACAAGACCGGTATGGTGTTTGCCGTCTTCGTGCCGGGTTATGGACAGGAGATTGCGCGCGGCGGGCGTTATGATGCGGTTGGTGAAGTATTCGGGCGCGCGCGACCGGCGACCGGTTTCAGTACTGATTTGAAGACGCTTATGAATATCAGCCAGCGGGATTTTGCCGGGACGCGAACCGCCATACTGGCACCCGCCGGTGACGATCCGGACATGCTTGCCGCGGTCAGGGAGTTGCGTACGCAGGGCGAATGTGTAATCTGCAGCCTGCCGGACCAGGCAGAGGGCCCGGCCGACATGGGCTGCGACCGTATCCTGGTCAGCGAGGCCGGCAAGTGGGTTGTGAAACCGGCTGGAGATTTATAAAACTTCACCACAGAGATCACAGGGTACACAGAGAACATAAAGATATTAATCTTCAATTAAACCTGCTATCTGTTAATTTATTCATTCACTTGATAAATCAACCGGCGTTAAGCAGGAATATATTTTCTCTGTGTACTCTGTGATCTCTGTGGTGAATGCTTGCTACTAAACAGTTCAGAGAGCAAATTCATGGGCAAGAATGTAGTTGTTATCGGCACCCAGTGGGGTGATGAGGGCAAGGGCAAGGTTGTTGACCTGCTGACCGACCGGGCAGCGGCCGTCGTGCGTTTCCAGGGCGGTCACAACGCCGGACACACGCTGGTGATCGATGGCACCAAGACGGTGTTGCACCTCATCCCGTCGGGCATCCTGCGCGATAATGTTTTATGCATGATCGGTAACGGTGTCGTGCTGTCGCTCTCGGCATTGCTGGAAGAGCTGACGATGCTGGAGGCGGCCGGTGTGCCGGCGCGCCCACGACTGAAGATCAGCGAATCCTGCCCGCTGATCCTGCCATACCACATCGCGCTGGACCAGGCACGCGAGCGTGCCCGCGGCAAGAAGGCCATCGGCACCACCGGGCGCGGTATCGGGCCGGCCTACGAAGACAAGGTTTCGCGGCGCGGTCTGCGTCTGGGCGAGCTGCTGGATCCGGCCCGTTTCACCGAGCGCCTGCGCGAGGTGCTGGAATACCACAACCATGCATTGCAGCACTATTTCAAGGCCGCTCCGGTCGACTACCGGCAAGTGCTCGATGAGGCGCTTGCACAGGGTGAGCAGATTGCGCCCATGGTGGACGATATCCCGGGCCTGTTGCACCGCATGCGCCGGGACGGCAAGGACATCATGTTCGAGGGCGCACAGGGTGCACTGCTGGATATCGATCATGGCACCTATCCCTACGTGACCTCGTCCACCACCACGGCCGGGGGTGCGGCCAGCGGCAGCGGCGTTGGGCCGCGTCACCTGGATTACGTGCTGGGTATCGTGAAGGCCTACACCACGCGCGTGGGTGCCGGACCGTTTCCGACCGAGCTGTTCGATGATATCGGCCGGCGCCTGGGTGAGAATGGCAAGGAGTTCGGTGCAACGACCGGGCGGCAACGGCGGTGTGGCTGGCTGGACGCCGTCGCGCTGCGTCGCTCACTGGAAATCAACAGCGTGACCGGCATGTGCGTCACCAAGCTGGATGTCCTCGACGGGATCGAAACGCTCCGCATCTGCATCAACTACACGCTGAACGGAAAAACGACCGATGTGCCGCCGGTCGGTGCGGACCTGATCGAACAGTGTGATCCGCAATACATTGAGCTGCCGGGATGGACCGAGAGCACCGTGGGTGCAAAGAGTTTTGCCGAACTCCCGGCCAATGCACAGGCTTACCTGGGCAAGATCGAGGAACTGTGCGAGACGCCAATTGCGATCATTTCGACGGGACCGGACCGTGCCGAAACCATTATCTTGCACAATCCTTACGACTAGGTGGCGCCGGCGGGACTGGGAATGTGTGGTGCCGAGGAGAGGACTTGAACCTCCACGGGGTTTCCCCCACTAGCACCTGAAGCTAGCGTGTCTACCAATTTCACCACCTCGGCTCGATGTGGCTCAGCCTATAGCTGTCTGGCAAGCCGCGAACTCTACCGTCTGATATATGACTTGTCAATTTACCCGTGATAACCGCACACTAATACGTCTTATTGAGAACTGATCACCGATGCCGAGAAAAAAGCAATCATCCGCCAGTACACGGCGCAGAAATGACCCGCATGCGCAGCGCGAGGCCGCGCGCTATGACAAACCCATTGCCAGTCGCGAACTGATTCTCGACGTCATCGCCGAGGCGGATCGGCCGCTGGATTTTGACGAGTTGCGCGAACAGCTGGGCATTCGCGGCGAGGAGGCCATCGAGGCCCTGGGTCGACGGCTCAAGGCCATGACGCGCGACGGCCAGCTGGTGCGTAACCGGCGTAACTGTTATGCCCTGGCGGATCGCCTCGACCTGGTTGCCGGCAGGGTGATCGGACATCGGGACGGCTTCGGTTTCCTGGTGCCGGATGATAGCAGTCAGGATGTCCTGTTGTCGGCGAGGCAGATGCGGGCCCTGTTCCATGAAGATCGGGTGCTGGTACGCATCACCGGGCTTGACCGGCGCGGGCGGCGTGAAGGTGACGTTGTCGAAGTACTGAAACGCAATACGCATTCACTGGTCGGGCGTTTTTTCAACGAGCGCGGTGTGCAGTTCGTCAGTCCTGACAGCAAACGTATGCCGCTGGATGTCGCCATTCCGAATGGCGAGGACGGGGGTGCAGTCGACGGCCAGATCGTGTCGGTCGAGATCATCGAGCAACCGTCCCGGCGGTCACCGCCGGTCGGTCGCGTGGCCGAGGTGCTGGGTGATCACATGGCCCCGGGAATGGAGATCGATATCGCCATCCGCAGTCACGATGTGCCGCAGGCGTGGCCGCCTGCAGTGGCGGAGGAGATCAGCGGTCTCGCCGGGGAGGTGCCAGCGCAAGCCAAGCGTGGCCGCGAGGACCTGCGGGACATACCGCTGGTTACCATCGACGGTGCGGATGCACGCGATTTCGATGATGCCGTGTTTTGCGAGCGCACCACGGGTGGCTGGCGATTGCTGGTTGCCATTGCCGATGTATCGCATTACGTGAAGCCGGATACCGCACTGGATCGCGAGGCGTTCGAGCGTGGCAACTCGGTTTATTTCCCCGAGCGCGTGATTCCCATGCTGCCCGAAGTGCTGTCCAACGGCCTGTGCTCGCTGAACCCGGAGGTGGACCGCCTGTGCATGGTGTGTGAAATCATCTTGAAGCGCGACGGCAGTATGGTCCGCTCACGGTTTTTCAATGGCCTGATGCGCTCACATGCCCGTCTGACCTATACCGAAGTGGCTGCCATCCTGGTGGAGGGTGACAGCAAGGCACGCAAACACAGGCAGGCACTGGTCCCGCACCTGGAGGAGTTGCACCATCTGTACACGGCGCTGCGCCACGGCCGCAGCAAACGCGGCGCGATCGACTTCGATACCCGTGAGACCCGCATCGTGTTCGGCGCCGGGCGCAAGATCGAGCGCATCGTCCCGGTGGTGCGCAACGATGCCCACAAGCTGATCGAGGAGTGCATGATCGTGGCCAATGTGGCCGCTGCACGGTTCCTGAAACGGCACAAAATGCCGACCCTGTACCGGGTGCATGCCACGCCGGCCGATGACAAGATTACCGACCTGCAGGAGTTTCTCAACGAGCTCGGCCTTGGCCTGCGCGGCGGACGCAAACCGACGGCGCGTGACTATGCAGCCGTGCTGGACCTGGCGCGCGGGCGGCCGGATGAGCATTTGATCAACACCGTGCTGCTGCGCTCCATGCCGCGCGCTGAATACAGTCCGGACAATATCGGTCACTTTGGCCTGGCCCACGAGGATTATGCGCATTTTACCTCGCCCATCCGGCGTTACCCGGACCTGCTGATACACCGTGCGATCCGGCACCTGCTGTCCGGCAAGTCTGCTGACAGTTTCAAATACGGGCATATCGACATGCAGGGCTTCGGTGAACACTGTTCTGCCACTGAACGACGCGCCGACGATGCCACGCGCGACGCCATCGACTGGCTGAAATGCGAATACATGCTGGACAAGATCGGCGAGGTCTATCCCGGCATCATTACCGGCACGACCTCCTTTGGAATCTTTGTCGAGCTGCAGGATATCTATGTCGAGGGTCTCGTGCACGTCACGGCACTCGGCAATGACTATTATCATTACGATCCGACCCGTCACTGGCTGATCGGCGAGCGCACCAACCACATCTTCCGGCTTGGCGATGCGGTGACCGTCAGGGTGGTGCAGGTCAATCTCGACGAGCGCAAGATCGACTTCGAACTGGACGAAAAGAAAACCGGCCGGGGCAAGAAACAGCATAAGCGCACCCCCGCTACCGAACAGCAGGGAAAGAAAACGGGGCCTCTCAAGAAGCAAGCCAAACGCGGACGCAAGACAGCACTCAGGCGCAAATCCAGGTCACGCGGATAATGCTGTGTGTACGGGTGCCTGATGCCTGATGCACAGTATATCTATGGCTGGCACGCAGTCGGTATGTTGCTGGACCGCAATCCCGGTGCAGTCGCCAGTCTGCGACTTGCCACAGACCATGACCAGCGCACGGCAGCCTTGCTGGCAGTGGCGGAGTCAGCCGGTATTCCGGTGGAGAAAGTGTCGCGTAATGAACTGGACCGGCTGTACCCGCATACCGTGCACCAGGGCGTGGTGGCGGTTCTGGGCGCAGAGACACAGACACTGACCGATAAGCACTTGCCTGCCTTCCTGGAGACACTCCCGGCACCGGCCTTGCTGCTGGTACTGGATGGCGTGCAGGATCCGCATAACCTGGGCGCCTGCCTGCGCACCGCGGATGCCGCCGGTGCACAGGCCGTCATAATGCCGCGTGACCGTGCCGTTGGCCTGACACCGGTGGTACACAAGGTAGCGTGTGGGGCGGCCCAGACAGTCCCCGTGTTCACCGTGACCAATCTGGCGCGCACATTGCGCCTGCTGAAGCAGGCGGGCATCTGGCTGTACGGTGCCAGTGACCGGGCTTCGCAGCCGGTGCACACGACCGACCTGACGGGACCGCTGGCACTGGTGCTTGGCAGCGAGGGCAGGGGACTGCGTCGTCTGACTGCCGAGCTGTGTGATTTCCTGGTGAGTATTCCGATGGCCGGCGTGGTGGAGAGCCTCAATGTGTCGGTGGCCGCCGGCGTGCTGCTGTTTGAGGTGCGACGCCAGCGCCTGCAAATCAGCCAGGATAAAAAAACTGTATAAACAACTACCTGTAGGAGCGCCAGGCAGCCATAACACACGGTTGATCGCGCGCTGTACCTGCATGTACCCGTGCCGCGGGAGGCAGGGATGCCGGGAGCGGCCCTGCCAGGTGCTCCTGCAGGGTCATATTGCATCGCTCCCGACCCTCACGTAGAATGCGCGACCTCTAACAATTTGATTATTAACTCCTTGCCTGTGGCGCATCGCTGCAGGCTTTAATCCGGAAGGGGTCTTTGATGAGACATTATGAAATAGTGTTTCTGGTCCATCCTGACCAGAGTGAACAGGTACCCGCCATGATAGAGCGCTACCGTGCCACGATCGAGGCAGACGGGGGTGCGATTCATCGTCTGGAAGACTGGGGCCGCCGGCAACTGGCCTACCCGATCCAGAAACTGCACAAGGCCCATTACGTGCTGATGAACATCGAGTGCAGCACGTCCGTGCTGGACGAACTCAATAGCTCGTTCCGTTTCAATGACGCGGTTATTCGCAACATGGTCATCACCCGCAAGGAGGCGGTTACCGAACCGTCGCTGCTGATGAAAAAGCCGGAAGAGAAGCGTGAGCGCGAACCGTCGGAGACGGCCTCCGCAGATAAGGACAGTGACGAGGATAGTGCTGCAGTCACGCCACTGGCAGCGGACGACGATGTCGGCGAAGATGCCGCCACCACAGAATAATCGACAGAAATAACACGCAGGGGAATTACCATGGCCCGTTATTATCGCCGACGCAAGTTTTGCCGCTTTACTGCTGAAGGCACCAAGGAAATCGACTATAAGGACCTCGCGGTCCTGAAACAGTACGTATCGGAAACCGGCAAGATCGTCCCGAGCCGCATTACCGGCACCAAGGCAAAATATCAGCGTCAGCTGTCTACAGCGATCAAGCGTGCGCGCTACCTGTCGCTGCTGCCTTATAGTGACGCCCACTAGCAGTCACTAGATGCACTGGCAGCTGTGGCGTCAGGCCCTGACCTGCGCGACGCATGAAGGCACTGGCTGAATACATTGTACGGGGCCGCTGGCAGGCGGTACTGGTCACCGCCGCCTGCGGTGCCATGACGTTCATGCTGCCGCCGTTCAGCACCATGCTGAACTACCTGGCAGCCGCTGCGGTGGCACTGGTTACCCTGCATATCGGTCTACTGCAGGGCCTGCAGGTCCTGCTGGTCGCGGCCGTCATCTCCGTGCTGTTGTACCAGTTGCTGGGCCTGCAGTTCGCGTTGGTGGCCGTGATGGTCGTGGTGCTGTGGTTGCCATGCTGGGCACTCGCCGCAGTCCTGCGCACCACCAACCGGCTCGATCGCGTGCTGATGGCCGCGGCGCTGTTCGGGGTGACCATCCTGTTCGTGGTCTACGGACTGTATGGCGACCCGGTGCCCTGGTGGACCGAGCGCCTGCAGGCGTTGCAGGTAATGCTGGATAGTCATGGCCTGGCGGTGACCAACCTGTCAGATCCGGACATGTTGCACGACGTTGCGGCACTGATGACGGGGCTGGTACTGGCATCCTTGCTGATCGGCGTGCTGGGTAGCCTGATGCTGGCTCGATGGTGGCAATCCAGGCTGGTTCACCCGGGTGCCTTCGGAGACGAATTCTGTAGCCTGCGCCTCGGCTATCAGGCCGGGCTACTGACCCTGGCAGTCATGCTGGCTGCGCGTTTTGTGAGCGGCACTAGCGGAGAGCTGATCGCACAGCTGGCGATGATCATGCTGGTTCCGTATCTGCTGATCGGGCTCGCTGTCATACACAGCCTGGTCCGGCAGACAGAGCGCAGCAGCGCCTGGCTGGCAGCGATTTATGTACTGCTTGCGCTGATCCCGCAGGCAACACTGTTGCTGGCAGGTGGCGGTTTGCTGGATACATGGGTTGACTTTCGCCGGCGCGTACGGGCGAAGGGCAGTAGCGACGGAAAATAAACGAGTAACGAAAGAGGTTTGTAACAATGGAAATTATCCTGCTTGAAAAGGTCGAAAATCTGGGCGCCATGGGCGACAGGGTGACGGTCAAACCCGGTTACGGGCGTAATTACCTGGTGCCGCAAGGCAAGGCCAAGCCGGCCACAGCGGACAACATCGCAGAATTCGAGGCGCGCCGCGCGGAGCTCGAAACGGTCGCGGCCGAGACACTGGCAGCGGCAGAGGCCCGCCGCGACCAGCTGGACGGCAAGACCTTCGACATCAGGGCCAAGGCCGGTGAGGAGGGCAAGCTGTTTGGCTCGATCGGGACCATGGATATCGCCGATGCGGTCAAGGCAGCGGGCGTGGAAATCGAGCGCCATGAAGTCCGCCTGCCGGAAGGGGCCTTCCGCCAGGTCGGTGAATACGACGTGACCCTGCATCTGCATTCAGATGTCAATGCCACGATCAGGCTGATTATCACAGCTGAATAGCACCGGTAATGGTCGCCTGCATCCGGCGCAATGCAGTTGGCAGCAGGGCTTGACAGGTGCAGTTTGTAAACTTTTCGCATGCTGTGTCGGCACGCATAAACACCACACCAATACAAGAGTGTCATTGCACGGTGTTTGTGATATTTATAGTCCGCCATAAGGTAGTCACGCTCTAGTATTCGATATTATATAATTACATGGTCGAAACTCTTCGTTCCGCTGATGTCATCCATACAGACATGGATGCACTCAAGGTTCCACCACACTCGCAGCAGGCAGAGCAGGCGGTGCTTGGTGGACTCATGCTGGATAACAAGGCATGGGACACCGTCGCCGACGTCGTCAGCGAGGAAGATTTTTACCGCCGCGATCACCGCCTGATTTTCCGTGCCATTGCCCAGCTCGCCGAGCAGGGCAGTCCGCTCGATGCCGTCACGCTCTCCGAATGGCTGGAACAGAACGCCCTGCTGGATAATGTGGGTGGGCTGGCCGCCCTGGGTGCCCTGGCACAAAATACGCCAAGTGCCGCCAACATCAAGGCCTATGCCGAGATCGTGCGGGAAAACTCGGTGATGCGCCAGCTGATTGATGTCGGCAACCAGATTGCCAGCAGCGGTTACCAGACCGAGGGCCGCGATTCCGGCACCCTGCTGGATAACGCCGAGAAACTGGTTTTTGATATTGCCGAGCAGGGCAAGCGCGGCAAGCGTGGATTCCGCAGTATTCGCGGTCTGCTGGCGGCTGCCGTTGATCGCATCGACATGCTGTTCCAGCAGGATAATGCCATTACCGGGGTGTCGACCGGTTTTTCCGATCTCGACGACATGACGGCCGGCCTGCAACCGGCTGACCTGATTATCGTGGCGGGCCGCCCCTCGATGGGCAAAACCACGCTGGCGGTGAACTTCGCCGAGAACGCCGCCATCAAGAACCAGGTGCCGGTGGCTATTTTCAGCATGGAAATGCCGGGGGAACACCTGGCACTGCGCATGATGTCCTCCCTGGGCCATATCGACCAGCACAAGATCCGCACCGGCAAACTGGATGATGATGACTGGCCGCGACTGACCTCGGCCGTGAGCCTGCTCGACGGTGCGCCCATCTTCATTGACGATACCCCGGCCCTGACACCGATGGAACTGCGTGCGCGGGCACGGCGCCTGAAGCGCGAGCATAACCTCGGCCTGATAGTGATCGATTACCTGCAACTGATGCAGGTGAACAATACCAGGGAAAACAGGGCGACCGAAATTTCTGAAATATCGCGCAACCTGAAGGCGCTTGCCAAGGAACTGGAAGTGCCGGTCATCGCCCTGTCGCAGCTCAACCGCAGCCTCGAGTCGCGCACCGACCGGCGTCCGGTCATGTCCGACCTGCGCGAATCCGGTGCCATCGAGCAGGATGCCGACGTTATCATGTTCATTTACCGCGATGAGGTCTATAACGAGGAAAGTGCGCAGAAAGGCCTGGCGGAAATCATTATTGGCAAGCAACGCAATGGACCAATCGGTAAATGCATCCTGACTTTTCGCGGTCAGTACACGCGCTTCGAGAATTACGCCGCTGATAATTACTACGCCGGCGGTGGATTTGAATGACGCGTCCCGCGCGTGCGTGTATCAATCTGCACGCACTCCGGCATAATTTCCAGCGTGTTCGCCAGGCCGCCGTCGGCAGCCGTATCATGGCCATTATCAAGGCCAATGCCTACGGGCATGGCGTGTTGCCGGTCGCGCAATCCCTGCCCGCTGCCGACGCCTTCGGCGTCGCCAGCCCGGAAGAGGGTATCGCCCTGCGCGAGGCGGGTTTTGATCGCCGCATCGTATTACTGGAGGGCCTGTTTACCCCGGACGATATCGCCCTGGTTGGTGGCTATCGCCTGGATGTCGTCGTGCACCATGTCAGCCAGCTGGACATGCTGGAGGCGACCGGCCTCCGGCGACCGCTCGATGTCTGGCTGAAGCTCGATACCGGCATGAACAGGCTGGGTTTCGATGCGGATGCCGCCGAGCACATGGCCGCGCGTCTGCAGGCCCTCGAGCAGGTCGCCACGGTACGTTTCATGACACACTTTGCCTGTGCCGATGAAGTGGATAACCCAGGCACGACCATTCAGTCAGACAAATTCAACCGCGCGCTCGACACCCTGGATGGTGAGCGTACACTGGCCAATTCGGCTGCCATCCTGGCCTGGCCGGACACACATGCCGACTGGGTGCGCCCCGGTATCATGCTCTACGGAGCCACGCCGCTTGCCGGCCAGCGCGCGGAGACGCTGGACCTGCGACCGGTGATGACATTGAAGACGCAACTGATTGCGATCAATGCCTGCCGGGCGGGCGACAGGGTGGGGTATGGTGCTGGCTGGCGCTGCCCCGAGGACATGCCGGTCGGTGTCGCCGCGATTGGTTACGGTGACGGTTACCCACGCCATGCTGGCAACGGCACACCGGTGCTCGTTAATGGTCAGCGGGCCGAATTGGTCGGTCGTGTTTCGATGGACATGATCTGTATCGATCTGCGCGGGCATGACAGTCCGGCGGTCGGTGATGAGGTCGTGCTCTGGGGTGACGGACTCCCGGTCGAGGAGATTGCCACAGCGGCCGGCACCATTTCCTATGAGCTGCTGTGTGGCGTCAGCAGCCGGGTGAGGCTGGAATACAGCGGCTGAATCGTGTCCGCTAATACTCCGGTGGGCAGGGGCTTGCCTCCCGGTTTTCTTTTCCCGGTAAACAATCGGCATGTGGATGCGCATGCCCGGCAAGGTGCGGACTGATCGCAGAGAACAGAGAATGATCAGGCGATGTGACGGGAGTTGCTGGCTATTAGTTGTTCGAATTCAGCCGCCGGCATGGGACGTGCGATGAAGTAGCCTTGCACGATGTCGCACTTCATCTTGCGCAGCAACTGGATATGTTCGCCGTCCTCGACGCCTTCAGCGATGACCTTGAGTCCGAGGCCATGTGCCATGGCGATAATCGCCGCAACAATCGCGGTGCCTTTCTCGCCCTTGTCCATGTTGACAATAAAACTGCGATCGATCTTCAGCTTGTCGAGCGGTAGCTGCATCAGGTAGTTCAGTGATGAATAACCCGTACCGAAATCGTCCAGCGAGGTTTGCAGTCCCATCGACTGGATCTGCTGCAGGGTCTCGATGGCAAGTCCGGGATCCTGCAGGATGCTGGTCTCGGTCAGTTCCACTTCAAGATATTCCGGGTCATAACCGGTTGCATGCAGTGTGCGGTTGATGAGCCCTTTCAGGTCGTTGCCGCAAAAGTGTACTGCCGAAATATTGATGGCCAGGGTGATCGGATGTTTGTATTTCTTTCTCCATTGATGTGCCCTGATACAGATATCGCGAATCAGCCATTCGGTGATCTCGATGATCAGGCCATATTCCTCGGCAATCGGTATGAATATATCGGGTGGTATCATGCCGAGTTCTTCGTCTTTCCAGCGTAGCAGGCATTCCGCCCCTTCTATCTGGCCATTGCCCAGTGACATCTGCGGCTGGTAGTACACCTCCAGTTCGTTATTCTCGACTGCATGACGCAGCTTGCTCTCGATTTTCAGTTTCTTCAGCAGTTCATCATTCAGTTTTTGGGAGAAATACTGGTAGTTGTTGCGGCCGGATTTCTTGGCATGGTACATCGCGATATCGGCATTCTTCATCAGGTCATCTGCATTGCTGCCATCATTCGGAAATAATGCGATACCGATGCTGGTGCTGATAAAGAGTTCCTGTTTGTTAATGATGAACGGTTCCACCATGAGTTCGAGTACCCGGCGCGCTACCTTCTGCGCGCTTGCGGGCCCCGTGGTGCGTGGCAGCAGGATGGTAAATTCATCTCCCGCCAGGCGTGCCATTACGCTTTCGCTGCTATCCTGTGGAGCGTGTGAAAGCACGTCGGTCTCACGCAGGCATGACAGTAACCGGTCGGCAAACGCCTCGAGCAGCTTGTCACCGGCAATGTGACCCAGTGTGTCGTTGATTCGCTTGAAGTTATCGAGGTCGAGGAACAGGATGGAAAGTTCCTGCAGGTTGCGACGTGCCTCGGCCGTGGCACGTTTGAGGTAGTCCTTGAACATGAGGCGGTTGGGCAGGCCCGTCAGACTGTCGTGATAGGCAATATAGTGCACCTGCTCGTGATAGTGGTTCAGGTTCTCGCCCATCTCCTTGAATGTCCTGGCAAGGTCGCCGATTTCATCGCGTGTATCGACGCTGATAGGGACGAGTAACTTGCCACGACCGATCTCCTTGGCCGCCTGGCTGAGTTTCTGGATGGGCTTGACCAGCAGGGTTTTGAGTACCACGAACAGGAAGGTGATGGTCAGGAGTATTGCCACGCAGGCAATCACTGTCACCGATCGGCCGAGAGTGATGCTCTTCTCAATAAACTCGTTATCCTGGTAGACGGCAACGGCATGCAGCCACTCATCCAGGCTGATGGCCTGGTAATGTCCGGCTTTGCCCTTGTATGGGGCATCGATCTGACCCCCCTGACTGATGGCCTTGCCCAGTCGTGTGAACAAGCCCGTGGCGAGACTTGTGCCTATGCGTGACTTGTCAGGATGGAACAGGATCTTGCCTGAGGAATCCGTGAAGAAGATATCGCCAGTCTGGCCAACCTTCAGGTCTTTCACCTGCCTGGCAAGGTAGCCGGTTTCAATGGTCAGTACCAGATATCCGTACAGCTTCCGCTCGCCCTCGTACTTCGACTTTTCGTCAGTGATGAACATCAATGGCTTGCTGGTGAGCAGGACCGGCCGGTTGGTATCGGGATTGTTCATAAATGCCGTATAGATGGCAGCGCCTGATTTGCTCGCCTCGACAAACCAGGGGCTGGATGATTCGTCGGCTGACTTGTTCTCGATATTACCGATGGCAGAGCGCAGCAGTTCCTTGCCTTTGGGAGAGAGAACGCGGATCTCGGTATACTCCGGATAGGCAAGCTGATAGTTGAACAGCAGGTCGAGGACATCCTGCTTCAGCGGGGCCCGTTTCCTGTCCGAGATGGTCGTTGCGTACTTCTTTACCAGCTCGGTATGGGCGAATAAACTGGCATTCGCGCGGGCGGTTTGCAGCTGGGCATCGTTGTGCAGGCGGATTTGCTCAAGCAGGGTGGTGACCTGGTCCTGCGTCCGGTCGCGGGCGTCATCCATCAGCAATGCATAGGCCGTCCAGCCAAGGGCCAGGATCGGCAGCACGATCAACGGGACCAGCAGTAGAAGAATCTTGTTCTGAAGAGGCAAGGACGTATCCTGTTTTTCGACACTTTTCCGTTAACAATCTATCAGTTAGGCGGCGAGTGCCGGAAAAGCTTTAGCCCTGCCTGGCAATGGCCGGAAGCCTGCTGGAATAGCATGTGAAAACAGGAAGATAAAATGAGGATGTTGTGTACTGCCGGCGCTGCATGCCAGGCATCTCGCGGAGCGTTATGGCAAAACCGAAAATAACCTATACCTGCAGCGCCTGCGGCAGCACCTCGCCCCAGTGGGCCGGACGCTGCAGTGACTGTGGCGGCTGGAACACGCTGACTGAAACCGTTGCGGTGACCACGCCGGTCGCCGGCCGGTTTGCCGGCTGGAGCGGCGGGCGTGCATCCCGGGTAACGGCGCTGAGTGAGGTTTCACCCGACAGGCAGCAGCGTCATTCGGTTGGCCTGCAGGAACTGGACCGGGTGCTTGGCGGCGGACTGGTGTCCGGCTCGGTCGTATTGATCGGTGGCGATCCCGGCATCGGCAAGTCGACCCTGCTGTTACAGGTACTGGCTGCCCTGTCCGAACGCCTGGCGTCGCTGTATGTCACTGGCGAGGAATCCCTCGAGCAGATCTCGATACGCGCCGGTCGTGTGGATGCCGATGCCAGTCGGTTACGCCTGCTGTCCGAGACATCGGTGGAGCGGATCATTGCCACGGCGGAACAGGAACAGCCGCAGGTCATGGTGCTTGATTCCATCCAGACCCTGATCACCGACGGCCTGCAATCGGCACCCGGTTCGGTTGCACAGGTCAGAGAGAGCGCCGCGCAGCTGGTGCGCTATGCCAAGCAATCCGGTATTGCGATGTTCCTGGTCGGCCATGTCACCAAGGAGGGGACACTGGCCGGGCCGCGTGTGCTGGAGCACATGGTGGATACCGTGTTGTATTTCGAGGGCGACCCGGGTGGCCGTTATCGTATCCTGCGGGCCGTGAAGAACCGCTTCGGCGCCGTTAATGAGCTGGGTATATTCGCCATGACCGGCGGTGGACTCAAAGAAGTGCGGAATCCCTCGGCTATCTTCCTGTCGCGACATGATGCCGCCGTGCCCGGCAGTGTCGTGATGGTGACCTGGGAAGGCACCCGGCCGCTACTGGTGGAGGTGCAGGCGCTGGTCGACCAGGGCCAGTCTGGCAATCCGCGTCGCGTCACGCTGGGACTGGAGCAGAACCGGCTGTCGATGCTGCTTGCCGTGCTGCATCGCCATGGCGGGATGATGCTGTCCGACCAGGATGTGTTCGTCAACGTGGTGGGTGGTGTGAAGGTCAGCGAGACGGCCGCCGACCTTGCCGTGCTGCTGGCTGTGGTATCGAGTTTTCGTGACCAACCCTTGCCGGAAGACCTGATTGTTTTCGGCGAGATCGGGCTGTCCGGCGAATTGCGACCCGTGCCGAACGGTCAGGAGCGGCTTAACGAGGCCGCCAAGCATGGCTTCAAACGTGCAATCATTCCCGCTGCCAATAAACCGAAGCAGCCCATTGAGGCACTGACGGTCACGGCCGTCGCCCGGCTGTCAGAGGTGCTGGACGCCATTGATTCCGGGCTATGAGCCTGCCGGTGTCTGATCAGGCATGTGAAAGGTGAGATGTGAAACGTGAATTAAAAAAATCATTAGCCACGGAAACAAACGGAATTAGACGAAAAAACCAAAACAAATTGCCACGGAATCCACGGAAGGACACGGAAAAAACCAAAACAAATGGCCACGGAATTCACGGAAGGACACGGAAAAAACCAAAACAAATGGCCACGGAA
>JBATGJ010000197.1:0-7666 GCA_049665685.1 Gammaproteobacteria bacterium | reverse complement strand
GAGTTACGCGGCGGGTGTGTAAACGAGTGTCAACTCTTCCTGCGTCTGGCCATCCCTGCCAGTCCCAGCAGGCCGCTGCCAAACAGCCACAACGCCGGCGGTATCGGTATCACAGTTTCCTTCCCGATCTTCGTTTCCAGTGCTGTCTGAAACTGAACGAACGTAGGTGCCACCTCGACAAAACCATCAAGCGAACCGACGGTATCGTCGACCAGGGCATTGAGGAAGGCTAAATCCACACCACCGACACCGAGTGCATTGATCGTAATACCGTTGGCACGTGCAGCATCGGCGACCGCAAAGGCCAGATCCCGGTCTTGCTGATTCGCGGATCCGCCACCATTGGGCTCGGTCGGTACCCCGTCGGTCGAGATATCAATCACCAGTTTGTCACCGGTATAGCTGTTGTCCAACAGGCCGGTTGCCGTAAACGAAAACGGAGGGGCGAGTGGAGCAGGAGGACTGCATCTAGTGCTGTCTGTGCAGCCGATCACCCCGAGATTTGCAGCATTCAGGCCATTGGCTGCAATATCGAGGGCACCACTGGTGTGTGTCGTACCATTGGGCTGTGGTAATCCGGCAAACTGTGCGCCAAAGTTCGCTGCCGTACTATTGTCTGTGATCAAGGTCCAGTCGAGAAAACTGTAGACAATTACATCATTGGTACTAATAACATTTCCGCTACCGTCTGTGAATGTCTCAGTATATCCACCAGAGAATATGTAGGCGGCCACCGCAATCTGGTCGAACTGACTGGGTGCAATGAAGTCGGTGTAGAAACCAGTTCCGTTAATGGTTTTACCGTTTGTGAAGATATTCTGGTAAGCGCCAATTTGCACGCCCCAGTCCGTCGAGCTGATACTGCTCGATCCGTCAATGACCAGTGCCAGTTCGAGTAATAACGCCGAGGCACGTTGCGGTGTCAATGCAATGGTGATTAACAATGCAATACTGGCAATAGATAAGCCGATTCTGTTTTTAATCATTGTTCTGTCCCCTTCTTCCGGCCACCCGTAGAAGAAACCGGTGACCCCCTCCGAGTTTTTATGATAAATAGAATGTTCCAGGACATTGAGAAACCTGCATATATTGCACCATCTCAGCTATATGCATGATTTACTTGTGGTTAGCACATGTTAAGCATTGACACACCGCCTGCAAATGTAAAAACAACTGACATCGGCAGCCGCTTTGCCATCCCCCGGACAAGAAGAATTATAAATAAATTCAGTGATTTAGAGGTTCTGCAATAGCGCCCTGCTGGTTGAAAGGTTTTTTTACACTTTTCGGCGGATGAGGTGCCGCCATGTCGCACGCCAGGCCGACCTGTCCGCCGTCACGGGACAGCGAGCGGGAATCCCTTCTTCATCGAATAGCTGGCGCGTACGGCCAACCGTATCCAGGTAAGGCACCGGTCCGATACGCACCTGCAGACTGGCCGCGTTCTCATTGGCGAGCTTGCGAATCCCGACCGGAAAGCGAGTGATTCGAGGCACTGCTTCAACGCGGCCGCAGCATCCGTATACATCCAGTCTCCAGAATCCAGGCAGCTGCGGTCGGATGCCACGGACGTGCGGCTCCCCAACCCGCCGCTTTAGCCTCTCGCGGTTTGTCGTGCCGACGTTGAAGTCACATCGGTTGCCAGGAAGACGCGATTGATAACGTCATTAAAGGCCTGTTTCGCCTTGGAGTAGGCCAGGGAGTAAATAAACCGGCCATCTTGACAAATGGCCGCCCTGACCTAGTTTGTATGTATATGGAGACTGCAGGTGAACCGATGCACGACCTGTTCAACAATGAGGGATTCCTGCGCGATCCACTGTTGTGGAACGAGGACATGGCCGCGTCAATTGCATGTCAAGACGGACTTTCGCAATTGACCCGTGAACACTGGGTGATTATCCGGGCATTACGGGAACACTACCGGAAGTTCGGCAGTGCACCACCCGCCTTCAGCCACCTGTGTCTGGCAAACCACATGGAGAAACACTGTGTTGCACACCTGTTTCGCAGCCAGCGGGAGGCCTGGCGCATCGCCGGCCTGCCCGATCCGGGCGAAGAGGCCAGGGCTTACATGTAATATCCGGCCTGCACGCGGCCCGGCAGGCTCCCACGAGGACTTGGCACATGAGCACACCCACTAAAAGGCGCAAGATCGACCGCATCCGTTTCGAGGACCTGAACTGGGTCGCCACGGGTGCGCTGGCACGGGACCGCGAACAGAGTCACCGCCTGCACGAGCCGGACCACTTGACCGGCACCATTGACCCGATCACCGGACACGATATCGAGAACGTGACTGATCACCCGTATATCCGGGACGGCAACCTGACGATCTACTTCGAGAGCGAAGAGACCATGCAGGCGTTTCTGGATACGCCGGTCAATCATCCGTTCGAACACTCGCTCGGCAATCCTCCGGATGATGCCGACCGGGGCGGTTAGGCACAACGGGCAGGGACAGGGCATTAAAGGCGGGCATCTTTGCCGCCCTGTCCAAGTGATGTGGAACCACTTTCACCATGAGGCCGACATCGGAGTGCGCGGCATCGGGCAGACCCGGGAACAGGCCTTCGAGGAAGCCGCCATGGCCCTGACCGCGGTAATCACCCAACCGGACTCGGTCAACTGCATCACATCAGTCACCGTGGACTGCGAGGCCCCGGATGCGGAACTGCTGCTCGTTGACTGGCTCAATGCCCTGGTGTTCGAGATGGCAACCCGCAAGATGCTGTTCAGCCGCTTCCACGTTGAACTCAACGGCACGCACCTGCATGGCACTGCCTGCGGCGAAGCCATTGACGTGGGCCGCCATCAGCCGGCGACCGAGGTCAAGGGTGCAACCTATACCGAACTGCAACTGCATGAAGATGGACCGGGGATATGGCGTGCCCAGTGCGTCGTGGATGTTTAGGCCATAGACAACCGATCAACAGTGAATAGCCACGGAAGACACAGAAATAATAAATTCAGGTGTTATATTGCCGTGTTTTCCGTGGATTCCGTGGCAATGATGTTTATATTTAAAGACAGATGGACACCTCAACCCTGACCCGCGTCTCCGAGTTCGAGTGGCACATCGAGCCACACGCCGACATGCGCGTCCCGGGCATCATCTTTGCCAGCGAAGCGCTGGTTCGCGACATGGATGAAAAGGTGCGCGAACAGATCACCAATGTCGCCGCCCTGCCCGGCATCGTCAAGGCCTCCTATGCCATGCCCGATGCGCACTGGGGCTATGGTTTTCCGATTGGCGGGGTCGCCGCCTTCGACGCGGACGCAGACGGCGTGATCTCGGCCGGCGGTGTGGGTTTTGACATCTCCTGCGGGGTGCGGACATTGCATACCGGTCTGACACGCGCGGACATCGAGCCGGTCGGCGAACGCCTGGCCGATGCCCTGTACCACCGGATCCCGGTCGGTATCGGCAGCCATGGGCAAATTCACCTCGATGATACCGGCATGGATGCCATGCTGACGGGCGGTGCCCGGTGGGCCGTGGGACGTGGCTGGGGCGAGCAGGCCGACCTGGAACGCATCGAGGAGCACGGCTGCATGGCGGCTGCCATATCCTCGGCCGTGTCCGCGCAGGCAAAGAAACGCCAGCGCAACGAGATGGGCACGCTGGGCTCCGGCAATCATTATCTCGAGCTACAGGAAGTCAGCGAAATATATGATGCAGTGACGGCCGATACGTTCGGCATTGCCACCGGCGACCTGCTGGTCAGCATCCATTGCGGTTCCCGCGGCCTGGGACACCAGATCGGAACGGAATTCCTGAAGACCATGGTGACACGTGCACATGAGTACGGCATTTCGCTGCCGGACCGTGAACTCGCCTGCGCACCGATCAATTCGGAGACGGGACAGACCTACCTCGGTGCAATGCGTGCCGCCATCAACTGCGCGCTGGCGAACCGCCAGATCATCACCCACCTCACCCGACAGGTGTTTGCCGATATCCTGCCCCATGCGGCACTGACCTTGCTCTATGACGTGTCGCACAATACCTGCAAGCTGGAGGAGCATAACATCGACGGTGTGCAGCGGCGGCTGTATGTGCACCGCAAGGGTGCCACACGCGCCTTCGGTCCCGGGCACCCGCAACTGCCGGCTGTCTTCCAGGTCACTGGCCAGCCGGTACTGATCGGGGGTTCGATGGGAACGGCCTCGCACATACTGGCCGGCAATCCGGGCAACGATGCCCTGTCATTCTCCTCGGCCTGTCATGGCGCCGGGCGCGCCATGAGTCGCCGCCAGGCCTACAAGACCTGGCAGGGACGCCAGCTCATCGACACGCTGCGCAAGGCAGGCATCATCATCCGCAGCCCGTCCTCGCGCGGGGTCGCCGAAGAGGCCCCCGGCGCCTACAAGGACGTCAATGCCGTGGTCGACGCCGCCGACAGCGCCGGTCTGGCGCGCAAGGTCGCCCGGCTGAAACCGGTGATCTGCATCAAGGGATAACATCAAGTATTCAATGTATCCTGTTGATTATTATTAGCTATGGCTATGAAAGCCACGCAAGGCAGGATCCACATCGGCACCTCGGGCTGGTCCTATGACCACTGGACAGGCCCGTTCTACCCAGAGACCCTGCCCGCCGATCACGCGCTGGAATATTACGCAGTGCATTTCAACAGTGTGGAAATCAACAGTTCCTTTTACCGGCTTCCTGAAGTCACCACAGTGCAGCACTGGTACGCGTCCACGCCGGACAATTTCGTCTTCACGGCCAAGGCCAGCCGCTACATCACCCACATGAAGAAACTGCAAGACCCGGAAAAGAGCGTGCCGGCCTTCCTCGACAGGATCAGTCTGCTGGGTGACAAGCTCGGCCCCATCCTGTTTCAGCTACCACCGAACTGGCACTTCAACGCGGCACGCCTGGAGGCATTCCTGGACAGCCTGGACCCGGGCTTTCGTTATGCCTTTGAATTCCGCGGCCATGACTGGCTGAACCCGGAGACCCTCACTCTGCTGGAACGACACAAGGCTGCCTTCTGCATCTACGAGCTCGAGGGCTTCAGGACACCGGAGCATGTTACAGCCGATTTCATCTATGTACGCCTGCACGGACCGGAAGGTGCCTACCAGGGGAGTTACAGTCACAGGACGCTGACCACGCGCGCTGAACAGTTCATGACGTGGGCAAGAAGCGGCAAGACAGTTTATTGTTACTTCGACAACGACCAGTCGGGTTACGCGGCCAACAACGCGCAGCAACTGCAGGCAATCCTGTCACGACAATAACCGCGGCGACCTGCTGTCACTCGCTCATGGATTCGTAGATCGCACGGAGTCTGCGTAGCGGCATTCTGATAGCAAAGCGCTCGGACAACAGCCGCCGGGCATCCTCCAGCGACTTCGGCGACAGGCGTTTCAGGAACGCGGAGATGTCCTCATTGATCGCCCATGGATAGACCAGCCAGCGTCGCTCAACGTCTGCCCAGGTAATCAGTTCACAGCGCAACGGGTCTTGCATCAAACATTCCTGCTGCAGCGTATCCATGAATCTGCGCAGACCATTGACCGTGTCTGGCACGATATGGCTGCTGGTTGACACCGATCAACGCGCCTGTGTTTCTATTATGTTCAGATAGCCGTCTGTTCATTAATTTTATCTGGCAGGTAAACAATCATGGCCACCGAAGCTGACCCTATTATTGATGCATGGTATCACTACCCGGCAAAGGCACAGAAATTCCGGGTCACTGCCCTCGATGAAGACAATGCAACCATCGAGATTCAGTATTTCGACGGCGCCATCGACGAGCTTGACAACGAGACCTGGTATGAACTCGATGCCGAGCGTATCGAGGCACCCGAGGACTGGACCGGTCCCATGGACAATATCGAGCAGGATGATCTGGATCTGGCGGATAGGGAGATGTCGCGTGAAGACCGGGAAGCACCCTACATGGAAGTCGACGAGATGAAACGTGCCGGTCCCAGGGAAGCGGATGAATCATTCGACACCGGGGAGGACGACTGGGCGGAGGGACGACCGCAGGAGGAGCCCTGGCAGGAAGGGAAATAACCCCGCAGCGCCTGCGCTCTAACCTGCAGCGACTCAATCCCCCTCACGCTCGATCGTACAGCAATGCGCACCCTGCATTTCGCCTGTCTCCCGCGCGGACGACGCCAGTATCTCACCGGTGACCGGATTGGTGCGGAATGTCGTACAGCCCTTGAGCTCAAGCTGCCAGGCCTGCCGGTATAAATCCTGGAAGTTTCCAAATGCGTAGTCTTGCGGAACGTTGATGGTCTTGGCAATCGCGCTGTCCACATAAGGCTGCAAGGCGGCCTGCATTGCCAGGTGCGCTGCCGGTGGCAACTGGCGCGCCTCCACGAAGGCTGCCGGCAGCTGTGCACCATCATTGCCCTGCTCCCGCCACAGGCGAAAGGCAAGGTCCTCGAGCTCAAACTGCTCGTATTGGCCTTGCCGGTTGAGTACCTTGCGCGAATGCCTGGCACCGAACACCGGCTCGATGCCGCTGGATACGTTATTCGCCAGCAGGCTGATGGTGCCGGTCGGGGCAATGGCGGTGAGATGACTGTTGCGGATACCGTGTGTGGCGATTCCGGATCGAATGTCGTCCGGCAGTGATTCGACAAACCGGCTTTGCAGGTAGTGTTCCCGGTCAAAATACGGAAAGCTGCCTTTCTCCCCGGCCAGCCGTATTGAGCTGTGATAGGCAGCATGACAAATCGTCTGCATTGCGCGGGCCGCCTCGTGCCTGGCGGCGTCCTCACCGTAATGCAGGCCCAGCATGATCAGGGCATCGGCCAGGCCGGTGATACCCAGGCCGATGCGACGGCTGCCACGGGCCTGTTCGGCCTGTGCCTCGAGTGGAAACCACGAGCAGTCAATGACGTTGTCCAGCAGGCGTGTTGCCACCCTTGCAGCATCCCCGAGCGCTTCCAGATCCAGCCATGCACGTGAGGTGAACGGGTTGCGGACGAATTGCACCAGATTCAGCGACCCGAGGTTGCAGGCCCCGTAGGGCGGCAGCGGGATCTCGCCACAGGGATTGGTGGTCGTGATCGTCTCCCGCCAGGCAAGATTGTTGCAGGCGTTGATGCGATCGATGAACAGGACACCGGGTTCAGCCGTATCGTAGGTCGCGCGCATGAGGCGCGCCCACAACTCGCGCGCCGGCAGGCGTGCCAGCACCCGGCATGGTACCGGCGCTTCGGCCCCGGTCCAGTGCCGCAACACGGTTTCCTGTTCGATACTGCTATCCAGTGAAGCGGCGGGATACACCAGCGGCCACTGCGCATCGGCCTGCACGGCCTCCATGAACGCATCGGTGACCTGTACCGACAGGTTGAAATGACGCAGGCGGCCAGGTTCACGTTTGGCCTCGATGAAGTCGATGATATCCGGATGATCGCAACGCAAGGTGGCAATCATGGCGCCGCGGCGCGCACCGGTGGAGAGCACGGTGCTACACATGGCATCCCAAACCTGCATAAATGACACCGGGCCGGAGGCAATGCGTGCCGCACTGTGGGCCATTGTGCCAGCGGGTCGCAGGGTGGAGAAATCATAGCCCACACCGCCACCCGCCTGCATGGTCAGCGCCCCTTCCTTGAGTGCCTCGAAGATGCCCTCCATGTCATCCTCAATCAGTCCCATGACAAAACAGTTGAACAGGGTGACACG
>JBATGJ010000196.1:0-3075 GCA_049665685.1 Gammaproteobacteria bacterium | reverse complement strand
CATCCGCAGCCATTTCCACGGTGGTTGCTTTGATTGCATCATCTGCTACCGTTTCCACGGTGGCTGCCTGCACAGCAGGCAGTGGCGCCAGCATGAGCATGCCGATGATAACGAGCATTTCTTTTTGTAAACCCATAGTGCCTCCCTTACTTGCTCAATCAATAATTGTTCGAATTTATAAACCAGACTAAGAAAAGTAACGCATAGCGCCCGCTCCAGACCGGTGCCAGTGGCTGATCCCTGCTGAGATTATAGCCTTGTTGATATCATTATTTCTTCCGGATCACCTGGAATGCGCGCCTGTTAATTACCTGCCTGGCATCGACCTGTAAACAGTAGTCATGAAAAACTTGCTGCAGGCACGGATTGCTGCAGGGCAGTAATTCGCACCATGGCGATAAATCAGGGGCAGGTGTGGAGTGAGACGTGCGATCGCTACCACGGCACGAAGTTGTTCATGAAATTCATGGGGCGCATGCTCTGGCCCATCCTGTTAACGTCATCACGCATGGCAAAACCGGTGAGGTTCATGGATCCCATCTGGCTGTTCATGGCGGCCATCGAGGAATTCATGCCACGCATGTTAACCAGCATGGGCTCCAGGTGATCAAGCTCGTCCATCTTGCCTGACATGTCGTCAACTGAAACGGACATGTCATGCACGCGTCGCGTCATGGTGCGAATATTTTCCGACAGGTAGACCACACTCTCGGATATGTGCCCGAGGTGCTTGCCCATTTCAGGATCCATACCCCTGGCGAGGGTATTGATGTCCTTGCTCAGTGTATAAATAAGGAAGAAGCCGTAGGCGGCCAGCACCACGAAGGCAAGCAGTGCCGGGTAGACAATCAGTTCCCAGCGTCGCGCGCTGGACTCGAAGGCAGTGGCAAACCGCTCCATCGCATCCGCTTCGATGATGATGTCTTTTTTGTCACTGTTACCCTGCTTGTCCATCCGTATGATCTTGTCGCTCATCTTTCACACCCTTACCAGCCCAGATTTCTGAAGGTGAGACCAGCAGTATACCTGCCTGGTTCACCCCGGCTTTTCCATTAATAGGCCTTATCGCTACATCAGTCAAATAACAGTCAGTTCCACCGGCCTATACCAACCTCCAGACTGTATCATCCTGAACCGCCATCCTCACCACACCTTCTACTGTAACTACCTGTCATATAACATTAATGTTGTCAGAATATACCGCGAGACCCATGGCAGCAGCAACCAGCCAGACTGCCCGAACAGGGGAGAAGATCTGCCCTGCAATTGGTAGTCGCAGAACCAGCAGGGGGCCTACGGACTTGCCTTGCCTGCTGCGCGGGCTTCAACGCCAGGTACTCATTCTCGCCTGGATGAATTCGTCGCCAGCAAAGTGGAATGAAAACAGGTCCATACCTGTATTATCGGCTAATTGGAGCATATCCACAGTGTTCCTGCCTTGCCCCCAGTCAAGGTAACCCACATTCTCGCCCTGATAGTGTGCAGGGGACACAGACGGTCGTGACCGGCCATGGAGACAGTGCCGCACCCTCTCTGGAAAGCAGGCAAACATGCGATCTGCATCACTCGGGCATCGCCAGCCTAGCGTATCCAGGCAGGGTCTATATCAAGATGGTGCGGGCGCACAAACTGTACGGGGCAGGGCACAGACTGCCTGATATGAATCAATTCGCCAGGCGGGAAACTCGATGATGCCTCACTCAGATAAACATTACGGCGTGCCAACAGCCTGGGTCAGGTAACCGGGATCAGGCGCTACAGCCACTACCCCGGCAAAACTCAATAAGCAGCCATAAGAAAACCGTTCATTATTAATGAGTAACCGGACACACACCATCCAGCACGCAAGCCTGAACATGGGGTTCCGTCCGTTGTTTGCCCTGGCAGGACTCTTTTCTGTCCTCGCCACACTCGCCTGGACCGGCATGTATCTTGCCGGCCTGCATGTCCAGATGATGGCAGTGGCGCCGGCTACCTGGCATGCGCATGAGATGGTCTACGGCTACGCCCTGGCCGTCATTGCCGGCTTTCTGCTGACGGCCGTCAGGAACTGGACCGGCATCCAGACACTTCACGGTATTCCACTGCTGCTACTGGTGCTGATATGGCTCACGGGTCGCGTGTTATTCCTGGTCGGTAACACGATTCCACCGCTCATGCTGGTAATCGTGGACTGCAGCTTCACGGCCGGGCTCATTGTCGCACTGCTGATTCCAATCGTCGAAGCCAGGCAATGGCAGCAACTGGGTATCCTGTCCAAGCTGCTGCTGTTACTCGCCAGCAACCTGGTATTTCATGCCGGGCTGCTCGGAATGATTGATGACGGTATTCGTATCGGCCTGTATTCAGGCGTGTATATTATCGTCGCGTTGATATTCGTCATGGCAAGGCGGGTCTACCCTTTCTTTATTGAACGGGGTGTGGGATACACCGTCGCGCTGAAGAACCGCCCATGGCTCGACATCGGCAGCCTGCTGCTGTTTCTCGCCTTCTGGATCATGGAACTGGTAGCCCCCGACAGCCTGCCGGTTGCCCTGTTGTCAGTGGCGCTGGCCTTACTGCATGCACTCCGACTGGCCGACTGGTATACCGCGGGGATCTGGCGTAAAGCGCTGCTGTGGATACTGTTTATCGGTTACGCCTGGCTGGTCGCTGCCTTCGTCCTCAAGGCAGCCGTGTATTTCTTCGGAATTTCACCCTTCCTGGCGCTGCATGCCTTTGCCTTCGGCGGAATCGGCATGATCACAGTGGGCATGATGTCGCGTATTACCCTGGCCCATACGGGCAGGGATATTGACGATCCACCCGCCCTGCTCTCGTCTGCCTTTGCGATCCTGCTCGCCGGATCCGTGGCAAGGATAGTGCTACCGCTACTGGATCCCGCGCACTACATTGTCTGGATTGGTCTGGCACAGGGTTTGTGGGTGACTGCATTCGTACTGTTTGTGTACATATGTTTACCCATGCTGTGGCAACCACGCATCGATGGAAAGCCCGGATAGCCACAATACAGGTGCAGCCAGTCATCACAGTCATTCCCGCCCCGCCGGAGCCTGTCCCCGCTAAGGCGTGGGC
>JBATGJ010000195.1:0-10766 GCA_049665685.1 Gammaproteobacteria bacterium | reverse complement strand
GAGTAAAGTCAGCGTCATGCGACGTCTCAAGGTCGCCTTCTTTTCTACCGGCGACGAGTTGCGGGCCGTGGGTGAGCCGCTGGGTCCCGGCGAGATCCACGACAGCAACCGTTACACCCTCTACTGCATGCTGAAGAAACTCGGCGTCGGGATTATCGACATGGGCGTGGTACGTGACCGTCGTGACCTGGTCGAAGCGGCCTTTAACGACGCCGCAGCCCGGGCCGACGTCATCATAACGTCGGGCGGTGTATCCGTTGGCGAGGCCGATTACGTCAAGGAGACCCTGGCAAAGCTTGGCAACATGTCATTCTGGAAAATTGCCATGAAACCCGGCCGCCCGGTCGCTTTCGGGCATATCGACAAGGCCGTGTTCTTTGGCTTGCCGGGCAATCCGGTGTCCGTCATGGTGACCTTCTTCCAGTTTGTGCGGCCGGCGCTGGCCAGGATGTCCGGCGAAGCCGGTTCACCTGCGGCCTACACGGTGCGTGCCGTGACCTTGAGCCCCCTGCGCAAACGCCCCGGCCGCTTTGAATTCCAGCGCGGAGTGCTGGAGCAGGTATCCCCGGGTGAGTTCACGGTGCGCAGTGCCGGTGCGCAGGGCTCCGGTATCCTGCGTTCCATGAGCGAGTCCAACTGTTTTATCCTGCTGGACCCTGACTGCACCGGTATTGAAGCCGGCGATGAAGTCATTGTGCAGCCTTTTCAAAACCTTATTTGACATAACGAGAGCGCGCATGTCCAACAATCCCAATGAACGGGAATTCAAACCCCTGAATATCGCCATCATGACGGTATCGGATACCCGTACCGAGACCACTGACAAGTCCGGCGATACGCTGGTGAAACTGCTGACGGAGGCCGGCCATGCACTGACGGAAAAGTGTATCGTGCCGGACGACATCTACCGGATACGTGCGACCCTCTCGAAATGGATCGCCGATGATACCGTCAATGCCGTCATTACCACGGGCGGTACCGGCATTACCGGGCGGGACTCCACACCGGAGGCGGTTTCTGTGTTGTTCGACAAGCAGATCGACGGTTTCGGGGAGGTGTTTCGTGCCGTGTCTTTTGAGGAAATCAATACCTCGACCATCCAGTCACGCGCGGTGGCGGGTGTGGCCAATGCGACCTTTATCTTTTGCCTGCCCGGTTCTACCGGCGCCTGCCGTACCGGCTGGGGCAAGTTGATCAGCCACCAGCTCGATTATCGAACCCGGCCGTGCAATCTCGTGGAGCTGATGCCGCGGGTGCTGGAGAAAGGCTAGCAAAAAATTAAAAATTACAGTCATTCCCGCCCCCGCCTCCGCGGGGACAGGCTCCGGCGGGAATCCAGTCAAAATCAATGCAGTCGCGTTTAAGATTTACGTCGGTGGTAAATAAACAAAACCGGAATACTATGGTGCTAGTAAAATGACGGCCTTGTTCGGGTGCAAGTTCATTGCTCATCTCCATGCTCAGCCTGCAACCACGTCAGGATGAAACCGGCGATGGCGTCGGTGTCGTTGATGTCCAGTGACGGCAGGCCGTCCACATCGTCCGGATGATCGGAGGCCACGGCGATAATGTTCGGATCATCGGGGTACAGCAGGCTTTTACCCAGTGCCTCGCGGTGCAGTTCGATCTTCGGAAAAGCAACATGCTTGAATCCCTCGACCAGTACCAGGTCGGTGTTGTCCAGGTCCAGGTGGCCAATCAGTTCGTCGAGACGGGGTTCGCGGGGTTCGGGATTTTCCGTCATCAGTGCCTGGCGCCTGCTGGAGGCAATCAGCATTTGTCGCGCACCGGCCATGCGCAGGCGGTGACTGTCCTTGCCCGGCTTGTCGATATCAAATTCATGGTGGGCATGCTTGACCATGCCAATGCGGATATGCCGCGCTGTCAGCAGCGGGATGAGTTTTTCCAGCAGGGTGGTTTTACCCGTGCCGCTGAAGGCGGCAAAACCCAGCAACGGTTTCGCATGTGTCATGGCGAGAGTGTACCCGGAAACAGCAGGCGGCCGGTAGCGATCACCGTCGACCCCAATATAAATTAAATTTTAATATATACAAATACTTAAAATAGTTTTCCGGCATGGCCATAGTCCGCCTGGCCTGTCATCCGCCAGGCTCTGCTGCATAGCACGCCCACCATTTATATAAATACACCAGGCTGCCGCTATTTAAGGAATATCCGGGGCCCTGTCGGTTTCCCGGCTGACTGAATAGACTGCAGGAGTCTGCGTGCATGAGTGAACTGGCTCAATCCTGGCTGGAGGAGCAGTGCCGGAGCATCCCCGGTGTGTCCGGTGGACTGGTATCGCTGGCCGTCAATGACGGGGATGATGCCTCACCCGTTGCCTGCTGGCCCGGGGGCAGTACACCCTCCGGGCAACTGGCGGCGGCCGCACGCCAGGCCATGCGGCGCGGGCGACCGGTCGTGCTCGGGCAAAAGACGGCCGGGGAGGGTGAGGCATCCGCCAGTACCATTGCCTATCCGTTGTTGAGCGGCGAGCGGGCCATCGGTGTGGTGGCCGTCGAGGTCAGCGAGAGTTCCTCAATCCGGCAGCAGGATGTCATAGGCCTGCTCAAGCTGGGCAGTACACTGTTCGAGATGCTGCTGGCGCAGCAGCATGCTGAGAATCGTACCCGGCTGAAGACGGTGCTCGAACTGGTTGCCCTGGCGCTTGACCAGGACAGTTTCCAGCAGGCGGCCACCTCGATTGCCACGCAACTCGCCATCCAGTTGTCCTGCAGCCGGGTGAGTATCGGTTTCCTGCGCGGTAACCATGTCACGGTGCGTGCCTTGTCACACAGCGCGCGTCACGGGGTGAAGACCAACCTGCTGCGTGATATCGCCATCGCCATGGAGGAGGCCATCGACCAGGATGCGGCGCTGGTCTGGCCGGGTGATCAGCACGTCAACCATGCCCACCGCAAACTGGCCAAACGCAACAATGACGCGGCCGTGTGTACCCTGCCACTGGTCAACGACGGTCGGTTTATCGGGGCGATCACCTTCGAGCGCCATGACAATGTACCGTTCGACTCCGATACCGTCGATCTCTACAGCCATGTTGCTGCCCTGATCGGGCCGGTCCTCGAACTCAAGCACCGCAACGATCGCTGGCTGATTGTCAGGTTCATGCACAGCGTTGCAGACGGGTTGCACAAGCTGTTTGGTCCGCGGCATGTTGTATTGAAGCTGGCAACGCTCACACTTGCAGCGGTGCTCATTTTTATGTCGGTCGCACAGGGACCCTACCGGGTCACCGCACAGGCGGCACTGGAAGGCAGCGTGCAGCGCGCAGTGGTCGCACCGGTTGACGGCTTTATCACGGAGTCCTCGGTCCGTGCCGGCGATATCGTCGAGGCGGGCCAGTTGCTGGGTGCCATCGATGATCGTGATCTCGATCTCGAGCATCGCCGGCTGTCGAGCGAGAAGGCGCGTTACTCGCGGGAGTATCGCGGCGCCCTGGCCGAGCACGACCGTGCCCAGGTCGCGATCCTCAATGCGCGTATCAGCCAGGCTGATGCAGAGCTGCAGCTGATCGAGCAGCAGCTGGAACGCATGCAGATCCAGGCGCCGTTCACCGGCGTTGTCGTCAGCGGCGACCTGAGCCAGTCACTCGGCTCGCCGGTGCAGCGCGGCGATGTGCTGTTTGAAGTGGCGCCGCTGGATGCCTGGCGATTGATCCTGGAGGTGGACGAACACGATATGCAGGCCATGCAGATTGGGCAAGCGGGCAAGCTGAAACTGGCCGGCCTGCCGGGCAAGACGCTCGACTTTACCGTGTCCAGGATTACACCGGTCAGCGAGGCGGCCGATGGCAGCAATTATTTCAGGATCGAGGCGGAGCTGGCCGATGCGCCGGAAATCCTGCGTCCGGGTATGGCAGGTGTCGGCAAGATCGAGATCGATCAACGTCGGCAGTTGTGGATCTGGACACACCGCATGCTCGACTGGTTCAGGCTGAAGACATGGTCCTGGTTGCCTTGATATGAGCGGCCCGACACTCAGCCAGCACTGGTACCGCATCGCGCCGCTCAAGCCGGAGCTGCGCGAACATGTCGAGCTGCACCGTCATTATTACCGTGGTAGCCGTACCTATATGCTGCAGGACATGTCGACGGGCACCTTCCACCGCTTCGCGCCCGAGGTGTACGACGTGATCGGCCAGATGGACGGTCAGCGCACGCTCGATGAAATCTGGCAGGCGAGTGTCGAACAGCTGGGTGATGATGCACCGACCCAGGATGATGTCATCCGCCTGTTCGGCCAGTTGCACGGGGCGGACCTGTTGCGCTGTGACGTGACCCCCGACAGCCTCGAGGTATTCCGGCGCTTCAGCCGCCAGCGGCGCCAGGACTGGAAGAAGCGTGTGCTCAACCCCATGTCGATCCGCCTTCCGCTGCTCGACCCGGAGAAATTCCTGGAGCGCTTTGAATCGCTCGTGCGGCCGCTGTTCAGCTGGGCGGGCCTGATCGTGTGGCTGACCACCGTCGTGTCTGCCGTGGTGCTGGCGGGGATGCACTGGGGTGCCATTACCGAGAACGTTGTTGATCGCGTGCTCAACCCGTGGAACCTGGTGATCATGTTTTTCATCTATCCCGTGGTCAAGGTCCTGCACGAGCTGGGCCACGCCTTTGCCACCCGCATTCGCGGTGGCGAGGTGCATGAACTCGGCATTATCTTTCTCGTGCTGATGCCGGTGCCGTATGTGGATGCCACGGCCTCGGCCGGCTTCCCCAACAAGTATCACCGCGTGCTGGTGGGCGCGGCCGGCATGATGGTCGAGCTGTTTCTCGCCGCCATTGCCCTGTTTGTCTGGCTTAACGCCGAGACCGGTATCGTCAGTGCAATTGCGTATAACGTGATGCTGATCGGCAGCGTGTCGACGCTGTTCTTCAACGGCAACCCGTTGTTGCGCTTCGACGGCTACTACATACTGGCCGATGCCATCGAGATCCCGAACCTCGGTGTGCGTTCCACGCGCTATCTGAGTTATCTGGCGATGCGCTACCTGTATGGCATGGAGAATGTGTCGTCGCCGGTGTCGGCGCGCGGCGAGGCCGGCTGGTTTGCCTTCTACGGGATTGCCGCCTTCGTTTATCGCCTGTTAATCATGTTCGCGATCGTCCTGTTCGTCGCCAGCAAGTTTTTCATAATCGGCGTGCTGCTGGCCATCTGGGCCCTGGTGCTGCAGCTGGTCATGCCGATCTGGCGCCACATTGCCTTCCTGCTGCGCGACGCACGCCTCAGCGAGACACGTGTGCGCGCACTGTCGGTCAATGCCTTCGGCTTGTCGTCCGTTGCCGGGATCCTGTTGTTCATGCCGGTTTCTCTGTGGACCATGGCGGAGGGCGTCGTCTGGCTCCCGGAGCAGTCACGTATCCGTGCCGGCGCCGACTGCTTCATTACCGAGGTGCTTGTCGCGGATGACAGTATGGTCACGAAAGGAGACCCGGTGCTCGCCTGCGAGGCCCCGTTACTGACCGCGGAAGTCGGGGTGCAAGAGGCGCGCCTGAATGAACTGCGCGCACGCTACACGCTGGAACGCACCCGCGACCGGGTCGAGGCGGAAAGCATCCGCCAGGACATGGCGGCAGTCGAACAGGAACTGGAGGTCGCGCGCCAGCAGATGCAGGCACTGATCATGCGCAGCCCGGCAACCGGCAACACCATCATTCCCTATGTCGACGATCTGCCCGGCCGATTCGTGCGGCGCGGTGAAACGGTTGCCTATGTCACGGCAGACGCAGCAGTGCGTGCCCGCGTCGTGGTGCCGCAGGACGACTTTGGGCTGGTAAGGGGCAATACGAAACGCGTCGACCTGCGTCCGGCCAGCGCGGTTGGCGAGGTGTATACCGCCATGATCAGTCGCGAGGTCCCGTCGGCCTCGAACGACCTGCCGAGCAAGGCACTGGGCACTGGCGGCGGCGGTTACTTCCCGGTCGACCCGGCAGACAAGTCCGGTCTGCGTACGCTCGACACGGTGTTCCAGGTGGAACTGGAACTGGCGGACGATTTCCCGACGCAATACTACGGCCAGCGCGTTTACGTGCGTTTCGGACACGGTACCGAGCCGCTGGCCATGCAGTGGACGCGCTCGCTCAAGCAATTATTCATGCGCGATTTCGGTGTCTAGGATGTTCACGTTCAACATGTGTATCAATTGGGGCAGGAGCGCACCGCATGACGTAGGGTGCACTTCATGCACCGATCATGGTGCGCAGCGCGCACCCTACATGAAATTACCATCACGCGACGTAGGGTGCATTTCATGCACCAATCAAGCGGAACAATTGAAATGAGATCAGCACGACCAGTGGCCCTGCGCCCGGGCATGCGTCTGGGCCTGTACCCGGAGAAGACGTTCGAACCCGCCCACTGGCTCGAGACGGCGGCCGGGCACGTCGTCGAGCAGGTGACCTCGCGTGTACAAGGCGTGCAACGCCCATTGAACCGGTTTATCCGGCAGGTTGACCGGGCGGGTGAACGCCTGGTGAACATGAGCGATGTCGAGCTGCAATTCCAGGCACGTGCCAACAGCCAGCTGTTGCACAGCGAGGGCCTGACGGACCAGCATGTCGCCATGGCCTTTGCCATCGTGCGCGAGGCCAGCGGGCGCACGCTGGGCATGCGGCATCACGATGTACAGCTGATGGCCGGGCGCGTACTGATGAACGGCATGCTGGCCGAAATGGAGACCGGCGAGGGCAAGACCCTGATGGCCTCCCTGCCGGCCGCGGCGGCGGCACTGGCCGGTATCCCGGTGCATGTCATCACGGTCAACGATTACCTGGCCGTGCGCGACGCGGAAAAAATGTCACCGCTGTACAACTTCCTCGGCCTGTCGGTCGCCACCGTCCAGGAAGACATGGATGATGACGGCAGGCGGCAGGCGTACGCAGCGGATATTACCTACTGTACCAACAAGCAGGTGGCCTTCGATTACCTGCGCGACCGCGTACAGCTGCGCAATGCCGGCGGCCAGGTGTCGCTGCAGGCGGAACGGCTCGCCGGCCAGGGCTCAAAACTCGACAGCGTGGTCATGCGCGGTCTGTGTTTCGCCATCGTGGACGAGGCCGACAGTGTCCTGATCGACGAGGCGGCCACACCGCTGATCCTCACGCAAAGCGGCCTGACCTGCGAGGCCGAGAACAAACTGTATCGGGACGCCTGTGCCGTGGCCAGGTTGTTACAACCGGAGACCCACTTCCGCCTCGACGAAAGCCGGCGCTCGGTCACGCTGACCGAGGCCGGCCGGGACAAGATTGAATCCATTGCCAAGGTCCTGGGTGGTCAGTGGAAACTGCGCGCGCGCCGCGAGGAACTGGCAGTACAGGCACTCACCGCGCGCTACCTGTTCCTGCGCGATCGCGAGTACCTGGTGCGCGACGAGCAGGTCATGATCATCGACGACCTGACCGGCCGGGTGATGGGCGATCGCAAGTGGGAACGTGGCCTGCACCAGATGATCGAGATTCTGGAAGGCTGTGAACCGTCACCCCCCAACGAGGTGCTGGCGCGCATCAGTTACCAGCGATTCTTCCGGCGCTACCTGCACCTGTGTGGCATGACCGGCACCGCGCGCGAGACGGCCGGCGAGCTGGACACCGTCTATGGACTGCGGGTACGCAAGATCCCTACCCACCGCCCATCGAAGCTGCAGCACCACGGTGACAATGTCTATGCCACCGCCGCGGCCCGCTGGGAGCGGCTGGTCGATCGCCTGGTCGAACTCCATGCCCGGCAGCGGCCGGTACTGGTGGGCACACGCAGTGTCGGTGACAGCGAATACCTCGGCAGCCTGCTGGAAGAGGCCGGGCTGGCCCACGAGATCCTTAATGCACGCCAGGACGCGGACGAGGCCGGCCTGGTGGCGCGTGCCGGCGAGGCGGGCGCCATCACCATCGCGACCAACATGGCCGGGCGTGGCACCGATATCCCGCTGGCGCCGGGTGTTGCCGACACCGGTGGCCTGCATGTGATTGCGGCCGAACGCAACACGGCACGCCGCATCGACCGGCAGCTGTTCGGCCGCACCGCCCGCCAGGGTGCACCCGGCAGTTTTGAATCGATGCTGTCGCTGGAGGACCGAATCGTGCGGGACTATCTACCTAAATTTATGAAGATAATTGCCGCTAGCTATGCAAGGAAACCGGGCCCATTGCCAGGATGGCTGGGTAACTACGTGTGCAATTACTGCCAGCGTAAGTCGGAGCACCAACAACGCATGCAGCGTCGGGCACTGGAAAAAATGGATGAATATCTGGGCACAATGCTCGCCTTCTCCGGGGAGCAGGAATAAGGCATGGAGCCGCTGCGGAACAGCATGAGCCGGCGTGACACCCTGACCCGATGGGCCAGGCGGGTCGCCGGCTGCCTCGTCCTGTCAGTGGCCGTGCCGGCCGCGGCGATGGATTACGACTGCATGATGGAGCCGCACCGGGTCGTCGATGTGAGGAGTACCATCAATGGCCGGATCGAGGCGATCAACGTGGAGCGCAGCGACTTCGTCAAGCAGGGCGAGCCACTGGTCATATTCGAGTCACAGGTTGAACAGGCCTCCGTCGAGCTGGCGCGTGCGCGCGTCGAGATGGAGGCCGAGCTAAAGAGCAGCAATGCCAGCCACCGGTTCGCCAGGCGTAAACTGGGCCGTTTTGATGGCCTGTCCGAGGAAGGCGTGGTGGCGGAGCAGACCAAGGACGAGGTGGAGACGGAGGCGGCGCTGGCCTGGTTTGAGATCATGCAGGCGAAGGAAAACAAGCACCTGGCGCAACTCGAACTGCAGCGTGCCCAGGCCCTGCTGGGCCAGCACACGGTAACAAGCCCGCTGGATGGTATCGTGGTCGAGCGCTACAGTTCTCCCGGCGAGTTTGCAGGCGACGGCCCGATACTGCAGCTGGCCCAGCTCGATCCCCTGAATGTCGAGGTGCTGCTGCCCGCCTCCCGGTTCGGGATCATCAAGCCGGGCATGAAGGCCAGGGTGATGCCCGAGGCGCCGCTTGAGGGCGCTTACATGGCGGAGGTGAAGATCGTCGATCGCGTCATCGATGCCTCCAGTGGTATGTTCGGTGTCCGCCTCGAATTGCCCAACCCGAATCACAAGCTCCCGGGCGGTCTGCGCTGCACCGTGAGTTTCTCTGCCATCGGCGACAACCTGAAGTCCGGCGCAATGCCCGACCGGTCTGCAAAGGGCAGTATTCGCGCCGCCAAATAACCCTCGTCTCGCATCGAGCAGGGCCAGTTAGCTGTCCCGTTTTCTCGACCTACCCCCCCGGACCGTCAAAAACTTTGAACTGTTCGTCAAAATTGTGACGGACCTCTCAAGCTTTGAATCTTCAGGCCGACTTCATTAAAGCGGCGCTGCGTGCGAAGGCCTTCCTTATATGCACAGTGCCCAGGCGACTTCCTTGAAACTTATATAAGTGGCTGTTAATGAAGAAGAAAACATACAGGCCCAGACACGAAATCGAAGCAGCTGAACCGCGACTGCTGTTCTCGGCCGGCCTCGAAGGCGTCCTCGCCGCCCAGAGTCTCGACCAGCCACAGGACAATCATGTTGCCCCTCTGGAGCAGAGCGTCGACCAGCAGGCCCTGGCCGGCGAGTCCCCGGCTGCGACCGAACTCGGCTCAGAGCTCAACACCGAACTCATCTTCGTCGACAGCGACACCCCCGAGTACCAGACCCTGCTCGATGACCTGCAGAGGGTACCGGATGGCACGACCCGCTACGAGATCGTGGTGCTGGACAACACCACCGACGGCATCAGCCAGATAACCGCAACGCTCGGCAATTACACCAACCTGAGTGCCGTGCATATCCTGTCCCACGGCAGTGAGGGCAGCATCGAACTGGGTAGCAGCCAGCTGGATGCAGAGGCACTGGCAGACAGTGCGGAGCTGGTGCGCACCTGGAGCAATGCCTTTGCCGAGACCGGCGATCTGCTGATCTACGGCTGCAACCTGGCGGCCAGTGAAGAGGGCACTTCACTGGTCAATACGCTCTCCTGGCTGACCGGCACCGACGTGGCGGCCTCCGATGACCTCACCGGCAGCGCCCTGCTGGGCGGTGACTGGGAGCTGGAGTATTCGACCGGTTCTATCGAAACGACCGTCGCGATCAGCAACCAGACCCAGAACACCTGGACGGGTGTGCTGGCAGTAACGACTGATTCGAGTTCGACAGGCAGTACAACAGGTTCGAGTCTCACCGTCTCCCACACCACTTCAGGAACTGAAACATTGATGATCGTCGGTGTTTCAATGGATGCGCAGACGGGCGCCTCGGTTACTGGCGTTACCTACAACGGCAGCGCCCTCAGTCTGCTCGGAACAGTACAGGATACCGGTAGCAACGTGCGCGTCGAGCTTTGGCAAATGGTCGCACCGGCTGACGGCACTCACGACGTAGTCGTGTCATTCAGCCAGGCCATGACAGAAGGAGGAATCGCAGGCATTATGACATTTAACGGCGTTGATCAAACAACACCGTTAGGGGGTTTCGCCTCGGCACAGGGCATCGGAACCACCGCTTCAGTCAATGTCAGTGCCGCCGTGGGTGACATGGTCTTCAGTACCATGGGCGTGGACGGCTCGACCGATGACGTACTCAATCCCGCTGCAGGTCAGACCGAGTATTGGGAAACTTTTCAACCCGGCACAGAAGGCGCCGGGAGTACCAAGGTGGCCACATCGACTTCAGAAACGATGTCATGGACATTCCTTTCCAACCAGTGGGCAATTGGTGCCGTAGCGATTAATGCCAGCACTAACCC
>JBATGJ010000194.1:0-6927 GCA_049665685.1 Gammaproteobacteria bacterium | reverse complement strand
CTGTATGCAACGGCAGGACTGGCCGGACGGTTGTGGCCTGGTGATGCTGCCACCCTGCGCCTTACCCCCCTGGTGCTGTTTGCCTGTGTGTTGCTGGTCGTTTTCTTTACCTGGCTGCAGATCGACATGCTGCTGGTGCTGATGACCGTGCTGGCAATGCACGGGGTGCTCCTGGCGACGCAGCACTCGCGTCGCGGCTGGCTGCTGGCCGGCGTTGCGCTTGGCTTCGGCGTGCTGGCGAAGGGGCCCGTCAGCCTGCTGCACATCCTGCCGCCGGCATTACTCGCGCCACTCTGGCTGTCGGTTATGCCGGCGGGCGGGTGGCGGCACTGGTACGCGGGTGTGCTTGCGGCTGTCGTCATTGCGGCAGCGATTGCCCTTGCCTGGGCATTACCCGCTGCAGCCGCGGGTGGCGAGGCCTATTCCCGGGCGATCCTCTGGGGGCAGACGGCCGGCCGCGTGGTCGAGTCGTTTGCACATGCCCACCCGATCTGGTGGTACCTGCCCTGGCTGCTGGTGCTGTTCGCCCCCTGGATCTTGCTCCCCTGGTTGTGGACTGCGGCACGCAGGGCCTGGTCCGGGCATGATGCGGGCCTGCGCTTCTGCGTGACCTGGATGCTGACCGTATTCGTACTGCTCAGCCTGGTCAGCGGCAAGCAGCTCAAGTACCTGTTACCGCTGTTACCGGCCTTTGCCTTGCTGGTTGCACGTGTGCTGGCGCGTATGGATGCACAGCCGGTGCGGCAGCGGCCCTGGCTCCTGGCGGTTATCCTGTCTGTGCTGGGCGTGGTCGGGATACTGGCCCCGCAGCGTCTGCAGCAGGCAGCCTGGCTGAATGAGGTCCATCCCGGCTGGGGATTCGGCCTGCTGGTGTGTGCAGTCGGACTCCTGCTGCTGCGGCCCCTGGCGTCACGGCAATACCCGCAACGCATGGCCCTGCTTTCGGTTGTCGCCGTGTGTATCGGCGAGCTGGGTGTGTTGCGGGTCGGGGCGCCCTTCTACGACGTGCAGGCGGCCAGTCGCCTGCTTGCCCGCGCACAGGCCGATGGCCAGTCCATAGCGGTCGTATTCCGCTACCATGGTGAGTTCACCTTCCACGGGCGCTTGCTGCAACCCGTAGAGCAACTGCTGCCGGGTGAGGTAAAGGACTGGGCGAAAAGCCATCCGGACGATTACCTGGTACTGACGGGGCGGGATTTGCCGGCTGAGTACCCGCAGGCGATCTACAACCAGCCATGGCGCAGTGGCCGGATGGTAATCGTGCGTGGCGACGTGCTGATTCCGTATAATGGCGCACCGCGAGTATCCCACTGACACCTGACAGGGCCACGACAGACACCAGCATGCTGACCTATCCGAATATTGACCCGGTTGCCGTTTCCCTCGGACCGATCGAGGTGCACTGGTACGGTTTGATGTACCTGTTCGCCTTTCTGGCCGGCTGGTGGCTTGGGCTGGTACGCACCCGGCGGCCCGGCACGGCATGGAAGGCGGCCGAGATCAGTGACCTGGTGTTTTACTTTGCGCTCGGCGCCGTGCTGGGCGGGCGTATCGGTTATACGCTATTCTACAACCTGGGCGAATTCCTGCATGATCCTTTGATGATCCTGCGCATCTGGCAGGGGGGCATGTCCTACCATGGCGGCATGGTGGGGGTGTTCGTGGCCATGGCCCTGTATGCGCGGCATACCGGTCGCACCTTCTTTCTGGTCACGGATTTCATGGCGCCGCTGGTGCCATTGGGTCTGGGGGCCGGTCGCCTCGGTAATTTCATCAATGGTGAGCTGTGGGGACGACCCACCGATCTGCCGTGGGGAATGGTGTTCCCGTTCGTGGATGCGCAGCCGCGGCATCCTTCCATGCTCTATGAATTGTTGCTGGAAGGTATCGTGTTCTTTGTTATCCTGTGGCTGTATTCACGCAAGCCGCGGCCGACCATGGCGGTATCGGGTCTGTACCTGCTGTGTTACGGCATATTTCGCTTCGCCGTCGAGTTCGTGCGCCTGCCCGATGCCCACATTGGCTATCTGGCATTCAACTGGGTCACCATGGGCCATATATTGACCATGCCGATGATCCTCATCGGCCTTGCCTTCATGGTCTATGCTTACCGCCGGACTGACGGCAAGGTCAGCTGGTAGAAAAAGGGGTCAGAGTCAATTTTCTTATGCCCATGATTGTGTAATCAGCACCTGTATATGAAAATTGACTCTGACCCCTTTTTCTTACCCTTTTTCTGCGACCCCCTTTTCTTATGAAACAGTACCTCGACCTGATGCGCCACGTGCGCGACCACGGTGCCCGCAAGGAGGACCGTACCGGTACCGGTACGGTCAGTGTATTCGGCTACCAGATGCGTTTCGACCTTGCCGACGGCTTTCCGCTGGTAACCACCAAGAAGCTGCACCTGCGCTCCATCATTCACGAGTTGTTGTGGTTCCTGCAGGGCGATACCAATATCCGCTACCTGCACGAGAATAATGTCACGATCTGGGACGAGTGGGCCGATGAAAACGGTGATCTTGGTCCGGTCTATGGACACCAGTGGCGCTCCTGGCCAGCTGCGGACGGGCGAACCATCGACCAGATCAGCCAGGTGATTGACCAGATCCGCAACAGTCCCGACTCACGGCGCATCATCGTCAGCGCGTGGAATGTCGGCGAGATCGACCGGATGGCGCTGCCACCGTGCCATGCCTTGTTCCAGTTCTACGTAGCCGACGGTCGCCTGTCCTGCCAGCTGTACCAGCGCAGCGCGGATATCTTTCTCGGTGTTCCGTTTAACATCGCTTCCTACGCACTGCTGCTCATGATGATGGCCCGGGTGACCGGGCTCGAGGCCGGCGATTTCGTACATACCTTTGGCGATGCACACCTTTACCTGAATCACATGGAGCAGGCCGACCTGCAGCTTTCCCGTACGCCGCATGCCTTGCCGACCATGCGCATAAATCCCGACGTCGACGACCTGTTCGCCTTTGGTTTTGAAGATTTCGAACTGCGGAACTATGCGCCAGATCCGCACATCAAGGCGCCGGTCGCTATATGAAGATCTCCATTATCGTGGCCATGGCGGACAACCGCGTCATCGGCAACGACAACCGTCTGCCCTGGCATCTGCCTGCCGACCTGAAACACTTCAAGGCCACCACCCTGGGCAAGCCGATCATTATGGGCCGCAAGACCTGGGAATCGATTGGCCGGCCGCTGCCCGGGCGCACCAATATCGTGGTGACCCGCGATATTCACTACCCGGCAGATGGCTGCGTGGTGGTGCATTCGCTTGATGCGGCACTGGCCGCTGCTGCCGGACATGACGAGGTGATGGTAATCGGCGGTGCGGAATTTTATCGGCAGGTGCTGCCACAGGCGTCGACGCTCTACCTGACGCTGGTGCATGATGAGTTTGAAGGCGATGTATTTTTCCCGGCACTGGAGGGGGGCGAGTGGTGCGAGGTCGAACGCGAGGACTTCAATGCCGATGTGAACAATCCACACGCCTATAGCTTCCTCCGCCTGGAACGGGTTGAAGCCTGAAGCCGGCCCTCATGCCAAACCGCAAAGACGCAAAGAAAAGAATGCCACAGAGGACACAGAGAAACACACTTGCAGTCAATATAATTCTAACACTGTGTCATCCCCGCAGTCGTGCACGGGAATGACTGAAATATTACTCTGTGTCCTCTGTGGCGACTGTTTTTCTTTCTGCTTTAGCCCTCTGGCGTGAATATTTTACCGCTTCTTGAATGCCTTCGGCTTTTGCTGGCCCGGGCAGTTCAGGCTGTGGTAACGCGGTTGCGGGCCAACCTCCAGCGCCGTTAGTTCACCGCCCCACAGGCAGCCATGGTCGAGCGGATAGATCCCCGGGTCATTCCGTTTGCCAAGCGTTGACCAGTGGCCAAATATGATGTGCATATCGCGGCTCTTCCGCGCCGGCACTTCAAACCAGGGCAGGTACCCGTCCGGCTGACTGCCTGGCGGTCCCTTGCTCTTGAGGTCCAGTCGGCCGTCCGCAGTACAATAGCGCAGGCGGGTAAAGCAGTTGACTATAAAACGGGTGCGATCAAATCCCGTAAGTGCATCGTCCCACTGGACCGGCTTGTTACCGTACATCTTGTCAAGGAATTCGCGGTAATCGGGGCCGCGCAATAGCGATTCCGCTTCATGCGCGCAGGCCCGGGCCAGTTCCAGATCCCATTGCGGAGGCAGTCCGGCATGCAGCAGCGTGAAACCCGAACCTGCGTCATGATGCAGTAGCGGCCGGTGACGCAGCCAGTCGACCAGCTCGTCGCAGTCTGGTGCGGCAAGCACCGCGTCCAGTGTATCCTTGCCCTTGCATGGCCGGTGACCACCGGCGGTCACAATCAGGTGCAGGTCATGATTGCCGAGAACGGTGACCGCCCGCTCGCCGAGTGAATACACGAAGCGCAGCGTCTCGAGAGATTTATCACCGCGGTTGACGAGATCGCCACTGAACCAGAGCGTGTCCTCTGCGGGTTCGTAATCGAGGTGTGCCAGCAACGCTTGCAGTTCATCAAAACAGCCCTGCACATCGCCGATGGCGTAGACAGCCATTCCGTATCAGGGTTTAGTGTAGTGTGCGCGGGATCGCGAGCGTGAATGAGGGGATATCGGCGTCGAATTCATCACCGTTATCCGCAATCATCTGGTAGCTGCCGCGCATGCTGCCGACCGGTGTGGCAATCATGGTGCCGCTGGTGTACTGGAAGCCCTCTCCGGGATTCAGGTGCGGCTGCTCACCCACCACGCCCTCACCCTTGACCTCCTGCGTGTTGCCATTGGCATCGGTAATGATCCAGTGACGCGACAGTAACTGGGCCGGCAACTCGCCCTCATTGCGTATCGTGATGGTGTACGAGAAAACGTAGCGCTCGTTATCGGGCTCGGACTGGCCCTCAATATAATATGTTTCCACCTCGATGGTGATGTTGTGGTGTGGTTGTTCGCTCATATGCCTGCCTGCTTTCCTCGGCACAAGCATACCTGTTCATCATTGGGGTGACAAAATCTTGCCCGTGGCACAGCCAGGGCAGGTTGCCGGGGCACCATCCCGGTGCGCCGTCAATGGCCCGGAAATATTACAAATATATGATTAATATGATAAATATAAATTCCAGGTGACTGGCCCAGGGTGCAGGAATCGCCATTTTGTGAGCTGTGTCACAGAATCGATTTCCCCACTGGCGGATGATGGATTCAACACGGAAGCCGAGGTGGCCGATACCATGCAGACCAGACGCTCATTCATGAAACCCGACCTGCTGATTGCAGTGACCCTGCTCACGGGGCTCGGTGTCCTTGCCAGTACCACGGCCATCGCTGAAGAATCCCTTTTCAGTAACGCCAATCTGTTCAGAAATGCGCAGCTTGACGACCTGCGTGATGGCGATGTCAGGATGGCGGGCAACCAGCATACCGGCCTGCACCTGTCGGCCAGGTCACAGTCGCAATCTGTCCGCTATGTTGGCCAGCACGATGGTGGCAAGACCAGTGACGCCGGCGTACACATGTCGTGGAAGCTTTCCTGGTAACCGCCTACTAGTTGTTTGCTACCCGGTTTGCCAGTGCGGCAAACTCTGCCAGACTCAGATTCTCGGCGCGTACCCCCGGGTCGATCCCCACAGCACTGATATCATCCACATCCAGTAGTGCGCGCAAGGTATTGCGCAGCATCTTGCGTCGTTGTGCAAATGCCTGGCGGACCACATCACTGAATACCGTTTCATCATCCACCGACACCGGCGGTGTTTCATATGGATCCAGCCTGACGAAGGCCGACTCCACCTTGGGTGGCGGATAGAAAGCGCCGGGCCCGATGCTGAACAACGGTGTGACCCTGCAGCGATATTGCAGCATAACTCCCAGCCGGCCCCGGGCCGCGGTGCCTGGCTGCGCGGCCATGCGCTCGACCACTTCCTTCTGCAGCATAAAGTGCATGTCGTGGATGCACCGGTGTTGATCGAGGAGATGAAACAGCAGCGGCGTGGAAATGTTGTAGGGCAGGTTGCCGACCACGCGTAACGGCCCGCTGTCCGAGAGCGTGTTGTAATCGAAGGTCAGCGCATCGGCGTTGTGTATTGTCAGTTCGCCACTGTCCCTGCATTTTTCGGCCAGCGGGCCAATCAGATCGCGATCGAGTTCAATAACATGCAGGTGGCCTGCTGCCTGCAACAGGGGCAGGGTAATCGCACCCTGTCCAGGGCCGATCTCGACCAGTCGCTCGCCCGGCCGAGGGTTGATCGCCTGCACAATGCGGCCGATGATCGCGGGATCATGCAGGAAGTTCTGGCCGAACCTTTTCCTCGGACGGTGGCTCAAGGATTTATCCTGGTATTTATCATTACAAGCAGTCGTTTATAATGCATCGAAATGAATTTGCCCACGCAAGCCACCCGTCTGGAAACATGGTAGGTGCGATTTCAACTCTCATCGACATTCGCATCGGTGTTTTTCCGAATGAATTTATTGCTGGCGCAATAATATCATTTGCTATTGATTGGATGATTGTTGATTTGCACGTTCGATTGATCCACTTGAACGGATATTTGCAATAAAGAGTTGACCCGCCGGGTTACAGCAACCGCTCTGTGGCCTCGATGTATCGGCTAACCGATGTTGTAAAAATAATGTGGAATCGCTGGGTCAGATCTGGATGCGTTTCAACAGTCAGGTATTGTTGCGTCAGGTTCCTCGGCAGAATAAAAATTCAATGAATAAACAATCGGCAATGCGTGGCCGCCAGTCCGGTTGATTGCCGATAGCTGTTTTATTCGCGATGCTTTTTCCTTTTTCTTACAGTGGCAGCGGCGCCACGGGTGACAGATGCCAGATGTCTCTGTTGTACTCGAGCATGGTCCGGTCAGTTGAGAACTTGCCGCTGTTAGCCGTGTTGAGGATGCTCATACG